>NZ_JBXAYL010000038.1:0-13101 GCF_056783195.1 Salicola sp. AFF1 | reverse complement strand
GAAAACCAAGAACTAGACTATGAAGGGTGGGTCAATTTTATTGGCCAAAGGTGGGTCAAAATAGATGGCCATTGACACTTGGCGCCGGGCTCCGCGGCCCGTTCGGGAAAAATGTCGTCGCCACCGGCAATGTGGATCAGCTCCGAGACCCAGCCAATGCCCGTAATCATGGGGTCGCCCCACTCTTCAAAATAAACACGCGGGCGTGGCCCCTGAGCCTGCTTCGCCCGTGTCGCCTCCACCCGTGACGCCAGTTCATCCGCATAGGGTTCGGTGTAATCATGCAGGCCGAGCATGCCGCCGAGGGTGCGGATCATGGAAACAATGCCGTTCACGGTGCGATGGTTGAAGATGTGCACGGCGACGCCGGTGCGCACCAGTTCGGCGGCGATATCGGCCTGCATGTCCGAGAACCCCAGCACCAGATCCGGCTCCAGCTCAAGAATCCGCCCTATCTTGGCGGAAGTGAAAGCCGAGACCTTTGGTTTCTCCTGCCGCGCCCGTTCGGGGCGCACGGTAAAGCCGGATATACCAACAATGCGATCTTCGGCACCAATGGCGTAGAGCGTCTCGGTGGTTTCCTCAGTCAGGCAGACAATGCGCTGTGGGTAATCCATAGGCTCAATTCCGGGTATTGGCGGAGGATGTTGTCCTGGTTTCGCGCAGTTGATGCGCCCCTCCTGGTGCTCAATAGGCGCCTGGATGGTGCGCTCTACCACGATGGTTTGCATGTAACCAACTCCTTTATTCCCGTCGTACCCAACGGCCCTCAACCTACGCTCCCAGCGGCCATCTGGATACCCGGGGTGCCCGCCTGCTCCACAGTAAAGCCCAGCTGTGGCTTTCCGCTTTCGCCTGTGCAGCGGGATCATCTAGAGTGGCCATGAGATCACCCGGCTTGTAGCTGAATTCAGGAATCGTCAGTGGCACGTAATATAGAGATAAAGGCACGCTCAAGCGACGTTGACTCCCAGCAACGCATTGCCTCCCGCCTTGCGGATAGCGCACCGGTGCTGATTGAGCAGGAGGATACATTCTTCCATGTACCGCGAGGGCGGCTAAAGCTCCGGGTTTTCGGGGACGGCACAGGCGAGTTGATCGAGTACGACAGGCCAGATTCACCAGAGGCTAAACAATCAACCTATATCCGCTCCCCTGCCAAGGAGCCTGAATCCCTCAAGGCGGCACTGGCCGCCGCGTTGGGGGTTCGTGCGGTGGTCAGGAAACGGCGTATGCTGTTTCTTACAGATCAGGCACGAATTCACCTGGACGAGGTGGAAGGCCTTGGCTGGTTCATCGAGCTTGAGATCGTGCTCCGGCCAGAGCAGGACGAGACGGAGGGGCGGGCCATGGCGGACAGGCTGATGTCTGAGCTGGGCATCGACTCGACGGATTTGGTCGCTGGCGCGTATGTGGATCTGCTGGCTCACGCTTCACATTAACAGGTAAAGACCATGGAAATCGTTCCTCTTGCTGATCAAACGGAGTTCATTGCCGAGTTGGCGGAGCTTCACCATGCAGAATGGAAGCACTTGAACCCGTCGCTTACTTTAGAGGGGCGAGCCGCAGCAATCGCTGATGCTGCAGGGCGAGAGGGTATTCCTTCTATCTTTATTGCTACGTCAGGAAGTCAGCTTGTTGGTTCCGCTGCGCTCGTTCAGAACGATATGGATACCAAGCCGGATTTGGCCCCTTGGTTGGCAGCCGTTTATGTGAAAGAGGCCTTCCGGCACCAGGGAATAGCATCCGAATTGATTAGTCGGTGCGAAGATGAAGCAATTCGTTCCAATGCCAATGTCTGGTATCTCTACACGGAGTTTGCCTCGATGCTGTATGAGAAGCTCGGCTGGCGTCATATGGAGCGATGCGCTTACAGGGGAGTGACGGTCGATGTGATGTGCAAGCAGATCCGCCCCCACAACAACGCCCAGCCAGATGTTCCCGGCTCACCGGCTCCGACGCCTTTCTGGTGACACTGGATGCCAGGCCCGCGCGGTGCTATGTTTCAGCGCGAACCAAATACAATAAAAGGCGTGGGAATGACCGATGTGAAAGCAACGATCCTCGTCGTTGACGACGATCATGCCATCCGCGAACTCCTGCACGAGCATCTTTCCCGCGGCGGGTATGACGTTCACACCGTTCATGATGGCGACACCATGCGCCAGAAGCTGACGGAGGTACCGACCGACCTCATCGTGCTTGACGTCATGCTGCCCGGTGACGATGGCTTTACGCTCTGCCGCGAGATCCGGGAACACTCTCAGATCCCCATCATCATGCTGACCGCCAGCTCCGATGAGACCGAAAGGGTCGTTGGCCTGGAGATTGGCGCGGATGATTACCTGGCCAAACCGTTCAGTGCCCGTGAGTTGCAGGCGAGGATCAAGGCCCTGCTGCGGCGATCGGATTTCGCGCGCACAGACAATGCCCGTTTCGTGAAGTTTGATGGCTGGCGCCTGGATACTCAGACTCACCAACTGATTAGCGACGATGGCGACGCCTTTTCACTGTCCGGGGCCGACTTTTCCCTGCTTCAGCTGTTTCTGGATCATCCCAACGAAGTGCTGGACCGTGACACCATTTCCAGCGTGACCCGAGGGCGGGAGTCCATGCCACTGGATCGTGTGGTGGATGTGGCCGTGGCCCGCCTGCGCCAGCGTTTGGGAGACCACGGCCGCAACCCCCGACTGATCAAGACGGTGCGCGGAGCGGGTTACCTGCTAACCGCAACGGTGACCCGCAGTGCCCAATAGTGCTGGTGCTGTGGAAGCCGGTCGCCGGCTCCGGCGTCTGTTACCGTCCTCGCTACTGGGCCGTATCCTGCTGCTGACCCTGCTGGCCATGGGCGTTGCCCAGATCATGTCCAGCATCATCTGGGTAGAAACCTTTCGCGCGCGGCAGGAAGACCGGTTGGTGACCACCACCCGCAATCTCGCATCGTCAGTGGCTGCCACTACGCAGTTTTTTAACTCCCTGCCACGGGAATACCAGCATATTGTGCTGGATCAGTTACGGGATATGGGCGGGTCACGGTTCTTTGTCTCTCTGAACAACAGCCTTATCGAGATGGAGCCCCTGCCAGACAGCGAGCGTAAACAGCTGGTGATGGATGAGGTCACGTCCGTGCTCCGCAGCCGGTTGGGCAACGCCACCAACATCCATGTTGAGTTTGTTCATCCTGACGATCTCCGCCTGCTCAATACTCAGCTCCCCCTGGAGTCCTTGCCGGAATCCTGGGCGCACTACTCGCTGACCCTGGATCCCATTAAACCGCCAGTACTGGTTACCCAGGTGGAGGTCGCTGAGGGCAAGTGGCTGTACCTTGCCTCGCTGTTGCCGGCTCCCTATGTGTCGCTGGATGAAGACAGCATTCCCGGCCAACAGATCGTGTTCATCCTGGTGATGATTGGTGTTCTGTTTCCGGTACTGGCCTGGTTGGTGCGTGGCCAGACCAGGCCCTTGCACAGGCTGGCCAGGGCGGCGAGAGATCTGCCCCTGGATGAGCAACGTCCGCCGCTTCAGGAGCAAGGCAGTTCTGAGATCGTCGCGGTAACCCGGGGGTTCAACACCATGCACCGGAGGCTTCAGAGTTACATCAGCGACAGGGATCAGCTGTTCCGGGCTATTTCTCACGACCTGAAAACCCCCATAACCCGACTGCGTTTAAGAGCCGGTCTCATTGATGACGCCACCATTCGTGAGCGGTTTGAAAATGACCTTCAGGAACTGGAGCTGCTGGTCAAAGGTGCCCTGCAAAGCATGAAGGACACCCACATCCATGAGAATGTGGAAGCGGTCGATATTGACGGTATGATCCGCAGGATGGCGGAGGCCTATAATGCAGAAAGCTCCCTGGTCACCGTGGAGGGAAGCTGTGGAACGTACCGGGGCAAGCCGCTGGCATTGAAGCGTTGCCTGGGCAATCTGCTGGACAATGCCATCAAGTACGGGGAAAAGGCGACGGTGTTTCTGGAAGACTCCGTTGATCAGCTCGTCATCCGTGTTCATGACTATGGTCCTGGCATTCCGGAAGCAGAGCTGGACCGGATTTTTGAGCCCTATTACCGCCTGGGCCAGGAGCAGCGCGGCGGTAACGGGCTGGGCCTTGGAATTGCCCGCAACATTGCCCAGAGCCATGGTGGAGAGCTTTTGATTGCCAACGGGGACGGTGGCGGCCTTGACGTTACGCTGACACTTCCCCGGTACTGATAAGAGCGGATGATCAAGGACCTGGTGGCCATGTAACGACCCTGTTACACCGGTCTTTCAGTTTGATACGTCCTCGCTCCAGGGGGTGCCCTAGACTCCATTGTTGCAAATACAACAAAAACAGGGAGTCAACATGAGCACCTCTAAAACCGATTGTTCCGCCTCATCGCTCGCCACCAGGCCAGCCCGTCTTCTGGCGGTCGCGGTCAGCGCGGCTTCGCTTGGACTCGTTCCGGGTCAGGCGCTTGCCAAGCAGAGCGTTGAAGAACGCCTCTCCGCCCTGGAAGCACAGTTGGCCACTGAAAAACCGCACGCCAACGCAGAGCAGGGCTTCTCGTTCAGTACCTATGCCCGTTCCGGTTTGCTGCTTAACAGCAACGGAAAAAGCGCCCCTGGGGGTCCTTTCCTGACCCCAGCGGGCTCGGTCGGCGGTGCCGTTGGACGGCTGGGCAATGAGCCAGACACCTATCTGGAATCAATCTTCAACTACAAGGACGTGGCCGACAACGGCACCAGGTCCCTCTACCGCCTGATGATTGCGGATGCCTCCACGTCCAGCAACGACTGGACAGCCGATGACGGTGCACTGAATGTGCGCCAGGCCTACGTGGAATTCAGCAACCTGGCCAGCTTCTCCGGCATCTTCGAGGAGGCTTCCATCTGGGCCGGCAAACGCTTTGATCGGGATCTGGATTTCGACGTTCACTGGCTCGATAGCGATGTCGTGTACCTGAGTGGCACAGGTGCTGGTATCTACGACGTCACTTTCAGCGAATCGGCGAGATCCAATTTCTCATTCTACGGGCGCAGTTTTCTGGACTTTCCCACCAACCCCAACACCACGACCGGCACCTCAGACACCGACAACCTGATCGTCACTGCCAACAACTACTTCGGAAATGTTCAGTGGCTGATCAACGGCATGTCAGCCGCCGATAACGATCAGCGCATCGTCGGCGGAGCCATGGAGGCGGCGGAGACAGGTGTTCAGACCATGCTGGCCTACCACGGCGACAGTTTCTTTGGTGTGTCTGACGGTACCTTCAAAACGGCGCTGCTACACGGACAGGGACTGGGTGCGGAGGTCAAGAACATCGGTGCCGATGGCAACCTGCACGAGGATGCCAACACGACCCGCGTGGTTGCCTACGGCACCACCCGCTTGAGTGATGACTGGCGCATTGCCCCGGCACTGATGGCCGAGTCCAGCAAGGACCGCTACGTGGAGGGAGATGAGTACCAGTGGATGACCTTCAATACCCGTCTGGCCAATGAGCTGGGCACCAACTTTGAAATGCAGTACGAAGCCTCCTGGCAGGTAATGGACCTCAAAACCAGGGGCTACGAAGGACGAAGCGATGTGGACGGCGATTACGCCCGCTTCACCGTCGCACCAACGTTCAAGCCACAAGTGGGCGGCTTCTGGCAGCGACCGGAAATCCGTGTTTTCGCCACCTACTCCACCTGGGCTGATGAGCTGAACCGTTACGCCACGGACGATGCTCTGGGCGCGGAGGACTTTGGTGGAAGCCAGTGGACTTTCGGTACCCAGATGGAAGTCTGGTTCTGATTCGGACAAATGTCTCTATTACAACAACAAGGAGCCAACATGAAATCTCTAAAGCGTCATTTTACGGCACTCGCAATGTCGGCCTGCGTTCTTCTCCCGACCAGTGTTCAGGCTGGCAAAGTGGAGGTACTGCATTGGTGGACTTCAGGCGGTGAGGCACGCGCCGCCAAAGCCTTGAAGCAGATGATGGAAGATCAGGGCCACACCTGGAAGGACTTTGCCGTAGCCGGTGGCGGTGGTGAAGCCGCCATGACCGTTCTCAAATCCCGCGCGGTATCGGGCAACCCGCCCGCTGCGGCCCAGATCAAGGGTCTGGAGATTCGTGAATGGGCAGAACTGGGCTTTCTGACCAGCCTCGAGGGCGTTGCTGATAACCAGAATTGGGATCAGCTCATTCCACCGATGATTTCAGAGGTCATGAAATACGAAGGGCAGTACGTGGCCGTTCCGGTCAACGTACATCGGGTGAACTGGCTGTGGGTGAATCCCGACGTGATGGACAAGGTCGGCGTTAAGGTGCCCACCACACTGGATGAGTTTTTTGAAGTCGCCGACAAACTCAAGGCAGAGGGCTACATTCCCCTGGCCCACGGCGGCCAGCCCTGGCAGGACGCCACCGTCTTCGACGCAGTAGCACTTGCTGAACTGGGCCCGGAGGATTACCGCAAGGCCTTCGTTGAGCACGACATGGACGTGATCAACAGCAAGAAAATGGAACGGGTCTTCGCGCAGTTCGACAAAGTCATGAGCTACGTGGATGACGACGCCGCCGGCCGGGACTGGAACACCGCCACCGGCATGGTGATGGAAGGTGAAGCCGCCATGCAGATCATGGGAGATTGGGCCAAGGCTGAATTCACCGCTGCTGGCCTGACACCGGGGGAGGATTATCTGTGCGCCCCGGCGCCCGGCACGTCTGGAGACTTCACCTTCAACGTGGACTCATTCGCCATGTTTTCCCTGTCCGACGAAGAAGACGTCAAGGCCCAGAAGGACCTCGCCCGGACCATCCTGAAGCCGGAATTCCAGACCCTTTTCAACCAGAACAAGGGCTCGATTCCGGTCCGTACCGACATGGACATGGGGGATTTCGATTCCTGTGCCCAGGCGTCGATGAATACCTTCCAATCCAGCTCCGATGATGAAGGCCTGGTGCCAAGCTTCTCCCATGGTCTGGCTACGACCAGCCACATCCAGGGCCAGATCTTCGATGTGGTGACCAACTTCGCTAACTCCGACAACCCGGACCCGGCAAAAACCACGGACCAGCTGGCTTCCGCCATCCAGTCCGCCATGTAAAACCTTGCCAGGCCGCCCAACGGGCGGCCTTCGCGGTATTTCAGGGGAGTTCTCATGGAATATAGACAACGTCGCCCTTCCGGTGTAGCCAGGGTTTCGTCCGGCCTGATGGATAGCCTGCAGCGCTGGTTGCCCAAGCTGGTTGTGGCGCCAACCGTCCTGATCATTGGCATTGGCATCTACGGCTTCATGCTATGGACGGCCGTGCTGTCGTTTACCGACTCCAGCTTCCTGCCCAGTTATAACTTCGTTGGTCTTGAGCAGTACGCCAAGCTGATGGAGAGCCAACGCTGGCTGGTTGCGTCATCGAATCTGGCCCTATTCGGTGGGCTGTTTATCGGCATCTGCCTTCTGATTGGCGTGGTGCTGGCGATCTTTCTGGACCAGCGCATCCGCCAGGAAGGCGCGATCCGGACGATTTACCTGTATCCCATGGCGCTGTCCATGATCGTCACGGGCACCGTCTGGCGCTGGATCCTCAATCCACGCCAGGGGCTGGAAAAGATGATGCATGACTGGGGCTGGACGTCCTTCAGCTTTGATTGGCTGGTTAATCCTGACTTCGCCATTTACACCATTGTGATGGCGGCTGTCTGGCAGGCTTCCGGCTTTGTTATGGCGCTTTTCCTGGCCGGGCTCCGGGGTGTCGATTCGTCGATCATTAGCGCGGCCCGGGTGGATGGCGCCAGCCTCCCGGTCATCTACTGGAAACTCATCCTGCCCTCCCTGCGGCCGGTGTTTTTCAGTTCAGTGATGGTGCTGGCCCACATTGCCATCAAGAGCTTTGATCTGGTGATGGCCATGACGTCGGGCGGTCCTGGCTACTCCACGGATTTACCAGCCGTGTACATGTACGCCACGACCTTTACCCGTGGCCAGATTGGCCAGGGCTCCGCCAGCGCCATGCTGATGCTGGGAGCAATTCTGGCACTGCTGGTGCCTTACCTGTATTCCGAACTGAGGGAGAAGCGCCATGACTGATGTCGTTCGCAGGGGCGTTCGCCCCAGCCGCATCGCGATCTATGGGGTGCTGCTTCTGGCCTGCCTGGTGTACCTGATTCCGCTGATCATTATGGTGATCACCAGTTTCAAGACCCCAATGGATATCCGTTCCAGCAACCTGCTGGCCCTGCCCACCGATTGGACGACCATCGGTTGGACAAAAGCCTGGGCCGAAGCCTGCACCGGTGTGCAGTGTGAGGGCGTAAAAGGCTTCTTCTGGAACTCGTTCAAGATGGCCGTGCCAGCGGTGTTGATTTCCACCCTGCTGGGGGCCTTTAACGGCTATGTGCTGTCGAAGTGGAAGTTCCGGGGGGCGGACCTGATGTTTGGCATGCTGCTGTTCGGCTGTTTCGTGCCCTTTCAGGTCGTTCTGCTGCCCATGGCACAAACACTGGGCATGCTGGGATTGGCCAACACCACCCCAGGGCTGGTACTGGTTCACGTGACCTACGGGGTGGCCTTCACCACGTTGTTTTTCCGCAACTACTACGTCGCCATCCCCGATGCGCTGATTAAAGCCGCGCGGCTGGATGGCGCCGGCTTTTTCACCATCTTTTTTCGCATTCTGCTGCCCATGTCCACCCCGATCATCATGGTCTCGCTGATCTGGCAGTTCACCCAGATCTGGAATGATTTCCTGTTTGGCGTGGTGTTCTCCAGTGGCGAGAGCCAACCCATAACGGTTGCCCTGAACAATCTGGTGAACACCAGTACAGGGGTAAAAGAATACAACGTGGATATGGCCGCTGCCATGATTGCCGCCCTGCCAACGCTGGTGGTCTACATCGTGGCCGGCAAGTACTTCATACGCGGCCTGACGGCCGGTTCGGAGAAAGGATAAAACCAATGTCACAGCTGGAACTGCGGGACATCCGCAAGACTTACCCGGGGGCTCATGACGAGACCCTGAAGGGCATCAACATTGATGTCGCATCTGGAGAATTCCTGACCCTGGTAGGCCCTTCAGGCTGCGGCAAATCCACCCTGATGAGCAGCATCGCCGGCCTGGAAGCCATCACCGGTGGCTCGATGGTGGTCAACGGCGTGGACATTTCCGCCATGGAACCGAGGGACCGTGATATTGCCATGGTGTTTCAGTCCTACGCGTTGTATCCCACCAAGTCGGTGCGCGAGAACATCGCGTTCGGGCTCAAGATCCGTGGTATGCCGAAGGACGATATTGAGCGGGAGGTGGAGCGGGTGGCCGACCTTCTGCAGATATCTCCTTTGCTGGACAAGAAGCCTGCCCGGCTTTCCGGCGGCCAGCAGCAGCGTGTGGCCATGGGCCGCGCCCTGGCCCGCAGGCCAAAGATCTATCTGTTTGATGAGCCGCTGTCCAACCTGGATGCCAAGCTGCGGGTGGAGATGCGCACCGAAATCAAAAAGCTGCACCAACGCTTGAAAACCACCGTTGTCTACGTCACCCACGACCAGATCGAAGCCATGACCCTGGCTGATCGAATTGCGGTGCTCAAGGACGGCGAACTGCAGCAACTGGGCACGCCCAAGGAGGTTTATGACACACCGGAAAACCTGTTTGTGGCGGGGTTCATTGGCTCGCCGTCCATGAGTTTTATTGAGCTGGAAATCGAGCGATCCGAGGCTGGACTGGCAGTGACCGTCGAAGGCAGTGACGGACGCAAGCTGTCATTGCCAGTGCCGGACTACTTGGCCAACTGGGTCGGCAAACGGGTGATTCTGGGCATCCGACCAGAACATATCAGCCAGCCGGACAACATCAAGAGCGAGCATTCCCTGGTGGCGAGCGGCTCCCTCACTGTCGAGGTAACCGAGCCCACCGGCCCCGACATCATTGCAGTGATCCGCCTCAACGGCATTGACGTTCACTGTCGACTGGATGCGGAGCACCCGGTGAATTGGGGTGAGGATGCCGAGTTGATGTTCGATATGAACAAGGTGGTCTTCTTCGATCCGGCCACCGAAAAACGCATCCGGCCCAACTAGCTCGGTTCGGGACTGGGACTACCTCTCCGGCGTGCCGGCCAACGGTCACGCCGGATTATACCTCTCCGTTATCCAACGCCTGCGCCGCACCCAACAGACCGGTATAGGGCTCGGTCACCACATGGACCGGAATGGACTCCATCATTGCCCGCATCCGGCCTTTTTCCTCAAAGGCCGTACGGAAGGGGCTGTCACGGAACACATCGAGAAAGCGCGGCACAATCCCACCGCAAATGTAGATGCCGCCCAGGCTTCCGAGAGTCAGCGCGGCATCGCCAGTCACCCGACCCAGAATCTCGCAGAACATCCGC
The DNA here is from genome assembly GCF_056783195.1 of Salicola sp. AFF1. Classification (NCBI taxonomy): domain Bacteria; kingdom Pseudomonadati; phylum Pseudomonadota; class Gammaproteobacteria; order Oceanospirillales; family Halomonadaceae; genus Salicola; species Salicola sp. AFF1. The sequence continues at coordinate 2,742 of NZ_JBXAYL010000038.1, read as the reverse complement.
AGCGCCCGATGCGCCAAAGGATCCTCTTGCTGCAACGCGGCTTCGGTCACAGCCTCTGGGGTGTGCAGGCGCACCGATGCCCGCTCAAGTTCGGCCAGCGTCTGATACAGGTTGAGCAGGCCCTGGCCACTGAGGATGCGTTCCACGCTGACACGACCAAAGCGGGCACGCAGGGTCTGCTGGACCGCCACCTCCAGCTCATCGGTGGGGGCAAAATCCACATGCCCGCCTTCGGTCTCCAGGGGAACCCAGTCGTGATGGGTGGGGATCAGGGCGGATATGCCCAGTCCGGTGCCGGGGCCAATGACCAGGCGCGGCCGCTGCGGGTCCGCCACGCCCCCGCCCACAGGGTGGAGGTGTTCGCAAGAAACACTGGGCACGCCCAGGGCCATGGCTGTAAAGTCGTTGATGGTCTTGAACAGATCCAGGCCAAGGGACTCGCGCATTGCCGCCTTACGAAAGACCCAGGGGTTGTTGGTCATGCGCACCATCTCATCATGCACCGGGCAGGCGAAGGCCATACAGGCCCGGCGCACTTCCCCGGCACCGGTCTGTTGAAGGTAGTCCCTGACCGCCCCGTCCAGGTTCTCGTAGTCGTCGCAGGGCAATACCGCAATTGAGCTCAAGGTACCCGACCCCGGCTCCACCAACGCAAACCGGGCGTTGGTCCCCCCGATATCCCCCACCAGTGCCCAAGGTGTCTCAGTCATTCTGCGCTGTCCAAAAAAAGGAGGCTCCCTTCTCCGGCGTATCGGCCTTGGCCCGCATCCAGCCGAAGAGTTCGCGGCCATAATCGTGTTGATGCGCCGCCAGATCCGCCTGGGTCGGTGGCCGTTCCGCCCAATCATCCGGCTCGATGACAGCCAGCGTTCCTTCCCGGGCATCCACCCGGATCCGATCGCCATCGCGCAGTTTGGATAGCCCCCCGCCGTCGGCCGCTTCGGGATAGACGTGGATCGCCGCTGGTACTTTACCAGAGGCGCCGGACATGCGTCCGTCCGTGACCAGGGCCACGCGGAAGCCTCGATCCTGCAACACGCCCAGATAGGGCGTGAGTTTATGCAATTCCGGCATGCCGATGGCCTTGGGGCCCTGGAAACGCACCACCACAACACAGTCGCGTTCGAGCTGGCCGGCCTCAAACGCTTCAGCCACGGCGGACTGGTTGTCCAGCACGACAGCCGGCGCCTCGATCACATGGTGATCCGGCGCCACCGCCGAGACCTTGATCACACCACGCCCCAGGTTGCCGTCCACCACCCGCAAGCCGCCATCGCTGGTGAACGGCTCCTGGACTGACTCCAGCACGGCGGGATTGAGCGAGGCCTCCGGTGCCGGCTCCCACTGTACCTTGCCGTCCCGCCATTGCGGCAGTTGGGTATACCGGCGCAGCCCAAAGCCCGCCACCGTTTCCACGTCCTCGTGCAGGAGACCGGCATCCAGGAGCTCCTGGATCAGGAAGGCCGTGCCGCCAGCCTCGTGGAAGTCATTGATGTCCGCCTGACCATTGGGATAGATCCGGGTCAGGCCGGGTACGACCGCAGAGAGATCATTAAAGTCATCCCAATCCACCAGGATACCCGCCGCTCGGGCAATCGCCACCCAGTGCATGGTGTGGTTGGTGGAACCGCCGGTGGCCAGCAAGGCGACCAGGGCGTTGACGATGTTCTTCTCCGCGACCACATCGCACAGTCCCTTCTGGCCCCCATTGGGCGCCGACAGGCGGATCACCTGTTCGGTGGCCTCACGGGTCAATGCTTCCCGCAGCTCCGTCCCCGGCTGCACAAAGGCCGAACCGGGCAGATGCAGACCCATGACTTCGACCAGCAGCTGGTTGCTGTTGGCGGTGCCATAGAAGGTACAGGTACCGGGGCTGTGATAGGACTGGCTCTCCGCCTCCAGAAGCGCCTCTTTCCCCACCTTGCCTTCGGCGTAGAGCTGGCGCACCCGCTGTTTTTCCTTGTTGGGCAGACCAGTGGGCATGGGCCCGGCCGGTATGAGCGCCGTGGGCAGGTAACCGTAGCTCAGCGCCCCGATCAGGAGCCCCGGCACGATCTTGTCGCAGATCCCCAACAGCACGGTGGCGTCGAACATGTTGTGACTCAGTGCCAGGGCCGTACTCATGGCGATCACGTCCCGGGAAAAGAGGCTCAGGTCCATGCCGGGCTGCCCCTGGGTGATGCCGTCGCACATGGCCGGTGTGCCGCCGGCGAACTGGGCCACGCTCCCCATATCGGCCGCGGCCTGTTTGATAACCTCCGGGAAGTCACGATAGGGCTGGTGCGCGGACAGCATGTCGTTATACGCCGACACCACCGCAACGTTGGCCTGGTTCATCAACCGCAGGGCGCTCTTGTCACGCTTGCCGCAAGCCGCAAAACCATGGGCCAGATTCCCGCAGGACAATACCTCCCGCTGCGGCCCGTTGCGCCGCAAACGGGCCATCCTGTCCAGGTAGCGCTGACGCTCGTCACGACTGCGATCCATGATGCGCTGAGTGACCCGCTCGACCGTGGGATGCATCGTAAACCTCTCTCTTGGGGCGTTTGATCCAATCAGAATCGTTCTGTGGTTATTTTACTATATATACTTCATTTTTTCACGCCAAAAGATACCCTATTCCAGACTTATTTGTTATATTTACTACATAACAAGCAAGTCAATGCCCCATCGCCCAGGCGCTGCACCAGGCAGTCGGCATCGAGACTGGCTTGATGACGACGACCCATTCCTACACCAATG
>NZ_JBXAYL010000037.1:0-13480 GCF_056783195.1 Salicola sp. AFF1 | reverse complement strand
GAAAACCAAGAACTAGACTATGAAGGGTGGGTCAATTTTATTGGCCAAAGGTGGGTCAAAATAGATGGCCATTGACAAGTACGCGCTCCTTTTTCTGAGCTGCCTACGCGGCAGCGAACTGACCTCAGAAGCGTCCTTTATTTCTCGAACATTTCTGAGCTGCCTACGCGGCAGCGAACGGCGCGAAGGCAGCGCCGGCGCCGCCGGATTCTTTTCTGAGCTGCCTACGCGGCAGCGAACGCCGTCAGCCTGGTTGCGCGGGTGCCGTTGGATTTCTGAGCTGCCTACGCGGCAGCGAACGATGAGAAAATGCTTGAGCATTTTCGCCAGATTTTCTGAGCTGCCTACGCGGCAGCGAACAATCGCCAGGAGCGCGACCAGAAGGAATTGACTTTCTGAGCTGCCTACGCGGCAGCGAACGGGCTATCTCTATTTCGAGCCCATGGCTTTATTTTCTGAGCTGCCTACGCGGCAGCGAACTGGAGAGCGTTCTGGTCGCGGTCCGTGAACCTTTTCTGAGCTGCCTACGCGGCAGCGAACCTGATCTATGGCCAATGTCGCAGGTGGGTGTATTTCTGAGCTGCCTACGCGGCAGCGAACAGGTCACCGAATGTCGGGAGTGCGGCGGCGAATTTCTGAGCTGCCTACGCGGCAGCGAACAAGCTGATCAAAGGGGCGCTGATGCGCTCATCTTTCTGAGCTGCCTACGCGGCAGCGAACTCGAACTTCTGGGCAAGCTGGCTGACGGACAGTTTCTGAGCTGCCTACGCGGCAGCGAACGCCATGAACCCAGCGACAGCGTTGAGATAATCTTTCTGAGCTGCCTACGCGGCAGCGAACACTTCTATCGACCCTTGAGCAGGCCGGTCTTATTTCTGAGCTGCCTACGCGGCAGCGAACGCACCGTCTGGAACGGCGTGGCGTTTGTCATATTTCTGAGCTGCCTACGCGGCAGCGAACGGGGCGAAGAACAAGGCTCGGTCATCGAAGGCTTTCTGAGCTGCCTACGCGGCAGCGAACGCATTGGTGTACCAGATGCTTCTGCCGGAGCTTTTCTGAGCTGCCTACGCGGCAGCGAACACGCAGTGGGACGAGGAAGGACCGCCGAGTGATTTCTGAGCTGCCTACGCGGCAGCGAACTCTATACCGCAGCGCAATCAATAGATGGAGGTTTTCTGAGCTGCCTACGCGGCAGCGAACCGTCTGACCGGCGGTCGCGGTGGCCACTTCATTTTCTGAGCTGCCTACGCGGCAGCGAACGTTCCCCTCAACGTCGGTGGCGTTGACGATCATTTCTGAGCTGCCTACGCGGCAGCGAACCTATGCAGGCTGGGCGCCCCATCACGCTCAAATTTCTGAGCTGCCTACGCGGCAGCGAACAGCTTGAAGTTTGCGTCGCGCGACCCTCGTATTTTTCTGAGCTGCCTACGCGGCAGCGAACCGCCGCCGCTCTGGATGCGGACTCTGGGGCGATTTCTGAGCTGCCTACGCGGCAGCGAACCCGTCTCCTTGGGTTTGAACGTCACCCCGGGCATTTCTGAGCTGCCTACGCGGCAGCGAACTTAACGAGGCGGTGACGGCCAATCCGGACGGTCGTTTCTGAGCTGCCTACGCGGCAGCGAACATGAGCCGCATTCCTCCGCGCCAGCAGAACCTTTTCTGAGCTGCCTACGCGGCAGCGAACCAGGTCCTGGCTGATCTGGTTGTACCAGGCATTTTCTGAGCTGCCTACGCGGCAGCGAACGGTGGCTTTATTGGGACGCTGGAAGGCTTGGTTTTCTGAGCTGCCTACGCGGCAGCGAACGGCGGCATGACGGATTGCGCTGGTATGGAACATTTCTGAGCTGCCTACGCGGCAGCGAACCTCGTCAGTTAGCTCCAGCGGCTCAACAGATATTTCTGAGCTGCCTACGCGGCAGCGAACCTGACGGATGCGCTCAAAGAAGCCGGTGACGAATTTCTGAGCTGCCTACGCGGCAGCGAACGACGGAAGCCTATCGGGCAGCGGCTTCATAGATTTCTGAGCTGCCTACGCGGCAGCGAACACCGACAACCTCAACACCGAAACCAGCGTGGTTTTCTGAGCTGCCTACGCGGCAGCGAACTTGATCGCCCTAACCAGGGCACCCGCTTTTATCTTTCTGAGCTGCCTACGCGGCAGCGAACGGGCGCACTGACCAGCAGAGGACCTTCATGGTTTTCTGAGCTGCCTACGCGGCAGCGAACCTATCATCAAATGATGCGTCTTCTGTTGCGTTTTTCTGAGCTGCCTACGCGGCAGCGAACAAATGTGTCGCCGCTGCGCTTGTAAATTAGCATTTCTGAGCTGCCTACGCGGCAGCGAACATTGGCGATATCGTGTTCTCGGCGCTGGACTTTTTCTGAGCTGCCTACGCGGCAGCGAACCTCCATCATCAAGGCCGTGGACGCCTGCATCTTTTCTGAGCTGCCTACGCGGCAGCGAACGTGTAGCTGCTGAGCGCATGGGAATAAGTGGCTTTCTGAGCTGCCTACGCGGCAGCGAACTTTCTGCGAGCGCCTTGAATGGCCCTGCCAACTTTTCTGAGCTGCCTACGCGGCAGCGAACATACCGTCAATGTCAGCGATTAATCGGTCTGCTTTCTGAGCTGCCTACGCGGCAGCGAACACCGAGGAAGACTGCCGGAAGGCGGTTCAGTTTTTCTGAGCTGCCTACGCGGCAGCGAACACGAGGACGACCGCTTCATGGCGTCTATGGATTTTCTGAGCTGCCTACGCGGCAGCGAACATCAGCGCTTCCATGACCTACGGCCAGATACGTTTTCTGAGCTGCCTACGCGGCAGCGAACATGCCCGGGGCGCGGGCGTTCCAGCAGACCGATTTCTGAGCTGCCTACGCGGCAGCGAACTTGCTGTATCCATCTGGATGGGGCGGTTGTGATTTCTGAGCTGCCTACGCGGCAGCGAACTAGAGTTGAAGGAGCATAAGTCACTGATTGTTAAAGAGCAAAAGTGCAAACAGCCTCCAGAACCCTTTCTGGAGGTAGTCTTGTAACTGGTTGATTTTAAAGCCTGTTTTTGAAGCCTCTCAAAAAGGGTTCAAAAACAGGGTACCGTTGCATGGTCACTAAGGCCATAAGCGTTAAAGGTGCCAGGCACCGGCTCGGTTTTGGGAGCACTCTGCTCGATAAAACAATGGAAACGCTGGCGGGTGCTCTGGCTTCGCAGCACAAGAAATGGCAATGACGGGGTCTGTTCCACCTTTGAAGGTATTGCATCAGCCGCCTGTTCATAGGTCTCACCGTGGCGTTTCATACGCCGTCGCCGCAGTCGTTCCACGTTGGTCTTGAACTGGCGGCGCTTGAAAACACGGTGCTCGGCGTCAGCCGGAACGGGGTTAATACCACTGGTTGCCGTGTGTTCCGAGACGCCCCGGAGCCAGTCAGTGGCCATGAGGGTCTCCAGTCGCTGCGGTGTGGAGTGCAGCCTGAGTACGCTCCCCAGCGAACGGGGAGCCGTGGAATAGCCAGGGAAACTGACACCCACATCGGTCCACTGCTCATGGGCCAGCTGCCGATGCAGCTTGCTGAAAAGCGCACTCATCAACACCGGCGGCGTGAATTCAGGATCGGGAAGCACCTCAAGCTCAATGTAGTGCGACATTACTCGCCTCCTTCGCCGAATACCCCACCCCGGATCAGGGTTGCCATCACAAAGTGCTGGTTGCCTGCGTCAGCCGGTTTCTTGTCCTTGAGGATCCAGTTGTCCAGCAGTGAGTAGAAGTCTGCTTTCTGTTTTGGCTGGCGGTAGGCGGCTCCCTTGGTGGTTACGGAGCCGTAGGGCTCAACAGCGATAGGGCCGACGTCGTCGCCGTTGTCCGTGGGATACCAGGTGTCGATGGTCCTGATGGCGTTGCCAAGTTTCTGGGAGTGGATGCCGGCAATGCCATCAACGCTGTATAGGGTTTTGCTTTTGGTGCGGTTGCCCTGGTTCAGGATGAGTTCCTGGGAAGGGAAAACTTCCTGGCCATCCCCAATGCGGACGGCTGCACTGATTTCCAGAAGCAGGTGCTCCCGATCTTCCAGGGCCGCCTGGATGTGCGAGGCCAGTTCGGCAACCTGCTGTTTTTCCGTGTCTTCAACGTTAAAGTTCCGCATGGGGACATTGAAGGCATCAAAGCGCCATTGCTGGCTTCGCTCTCCTTTCTGGAGCCGGCTGACGTCAACCTGGACCTCTTCCGCACCCATACGATTGCGCCACAGAAAGCGGCCATTGGCCAGGTTGGTCGCATAACGGAACGCGAGTGCCTCAAAGCCATGCTCATCGCGGTATTCGTTCACAACCTCGCGGAGGCGGTCTTCATAAGGGGCGTTGTTGCAAGCGGAGGGAGTGCCCGTGCCGCCGAGCACCCGCAGTGTAAAACGCACCACCAGCGTATCGTCTGTGTTGGGAAGGGCGGCTACGTCCACGGTTTGCAGGTTGGGGTTCTCGATGGCGGCATCGATCTTGGCGGCATCCTGTTGCTTGGCTTTAAGCCGATTGGAAATGGTGCCCCGGACGGATTTCTCCCGGATTGACACGGGCTTCCAGTGCTCTGAATGGGCCCGGTCGTCCCAGGTGGTGCTGAACATGAGGCCATCGGAGGGGTCCAGCTTGCGTTCAAACGCGAGGACGGAAGCGGTTTTGAGTGCGTCGTTTTTAGCCATTATTAAAGCTCCTGTGATGGGGTTGAGCTGATGTTTTGGGTTTCTGCAAAGTCGTTCTGAAGTTGGTAAAGACCTGTTTCGGGGTCTGTCTCGGGGTACCAGAGCATGTCCGCTGGCGTTCTCAATCGATGGGGACTCACCCATTGCCCGATTGAGAACAGGCTTTCAACAAACCGGAATGGGACGGAGGCGTCCCGGCAGTTGTTGACTTGTCCCTCTCCAAGAGGCTCCGTCAGTGCCCCGAATCCGACCGGTATGGGAACAAACCAGCCAGGGCGGGACGGGCGCCGCACCTGCCATTCGGTGTCGTTCTGGGTTTCCTCGCCTTCGCCAGCACTATCGGAGTTCGTGGCCTGGATGTTCAGCCGGGAGAGGTCCAGCCAGGCATCCAGAAGCGAGGTTGCTGGATCATGCTGGCGGCGTTCGTGCCAGTGCTCGTGCAGAAGATCGTTGCGCAGCACCGGGGAGAACCCTGGCAGCAGCTTGTAGGTCAGTTGGCGGAATTGGCTCTGCGCCTCGTTTGTATCGTCGCTCAGCGCCACTAGAGAGGAGTGGGTGCGTCGGCCGGGGGCGTTGGTTGTGGGGGCATCGGGTAGCACGGTTCCGCCGGCTACCCGCATATCGCCGAGCATTTCACGAACGGCCTGGGCCGTTGCGTCCTTCTCCGCATCGGGGGCGTCACAAAGCGCCCCGAAAACCGAAAACACAAGACTGATGTCCAGGTGGATGCGGCCTTCTTCAACAATAGCGGCTGTCTCCCCCTTATGGTTGACCGGGTTGCGGGTCAGGTGAAGGGCATTGACGTAACCGGACTCCGAGGCCTGGGCCTCATGGCCGTGGCAGACCACGCCCACACCATTAAAGTAGAGGTCCATGCCGGCGGCCTGGATCTGTCTCTCCAGGGCATGCATAAGGCCCACGAATGCCGTCATGGCAGGGAATCCCCAGGTCATGGGCCCGGAAATGGCATTGGCGTTCTGCACCCTGATGCGGGGCAGCACCAGTAGGGCTTGCGCGTCAGACATGGGGAAGCACCTCCTGCAGTTCGTCCAGTCTTTCCTTCAGTTGCTTGGACCAGTGGTCGTACTCGGTATCCGAAACGGGAAGGGCGGCTTCAAGGCTGCCGTTGAGCCAGGCGGCAAATGCCTGGCGAATGTGGAGCGGCCAGTCGATGGTCGCGTGGTTGTCGGCAAATGCCTCGTCGACCCGTGTGCGGTCCGGATCGAGCCAGTGGGCTTCCGCCTCTGGGAGGTCGCACTCCTCATGGCGGCTCCAGCCAGGCTCCGCCGAGTGGAGTTCGCTGGTGAAGCGGATCAGCTCATCGATCAATGCATGGATGAATTCGTCCCGGTGTTCCCGGGTAGCGGCGGTGGGTTTAGGGTCCGACTTGAGAAACGCCCTGAGGTCCCTCACAAGCTCTCGGGTCGTGGTTCGTTTCCCGAAGATCTTGAATGCGGAGGCGACCCGCAGGGGGAGGCGAACATCCGGGGAATGCCATGTTGGCGGAAGCGATCTCAGCAGGTAGTTGACGCCTCCACGTTCGCTGTTGAGCTGGGAGATATTCTGCGGTTTGGAACCGCCGAATTTCTGGATGGCGAGATCGGGGTAAAAGCGGACCTCGGTATCGGAATACTCTCCGTTCCGGCGGGCTTGGCGAGCTGCTTTGGCGCTTTCCCCGAAACGGTCCTCGTTGATGGTCCGGAACACATTATGGGCCAGGGAGGTGGCGTAAAGCGGGGCCAGCAGATGGAACTGGGAGTCGTCGCTCGGGTCATCCCCCGTCAGCCAGTAGAACTGTTTGGCTCTGGTATGGGAGGCGTAGGTGCCTGCGGGCTCCGTGATGCCGGCAAAGGCACTGACCCATTCCAGGGCTAGCTCCCGATCCTCACTCAGCGCGGCGATCAGCTCCGGGTCTTGGCGCAGGGCGCGTTCAAGCAGTGACTCACCATTGAGCTCAATACGGAGAAACTTATAAACGTCCAACTGGGCGGCGTTGCCCACCACATCAGGGCTGAAGTTCGTTTCCAGGAGGTGGCTTCCCACAAAGGGATGATATGGAAGCTGCTCTGGGGGGACGTACAGATTGGTCCCTTTGGCTTCGGGGTGGATGGGCTTGAGGGAATGGGTGACGACCTGGAGCTGATTGACGCGCTTTGCCGCCTGTTCGAGCCAAGTGCTGAATTGGTGTTGCTGCGCTAGGGCGTTCCGTTTGTCGGGGTCGCTCTGGGTTTTGAGTTTGGTTTCCAGCCGCTCCTGAATAAAAGAAGTAATGACCTCCTTCAGTTGGTCGGCTGTCTCGGTTTGAGGTTCCGGCATGGCAGTTCCTGCTTGAATTGTTGTAGGGCCGCTGGTTCGGCTAAAATAGGAAGACCCGGGAGTGGCGGCTCCCGGGTCTATGGCTACGTTATTAAGACGGCGTGATTGCCAGTCACGCGATTCCTCCCTAGCTTGCGTTGAGCTGGCAAGCAGCAGCGCATCGGTGATATTCAGCCACTCTCCGTGAGTGGCTAATTTTTAGTCTAGGGAGGATTTCTTTCTTTGTCAAACCAATTGACTATTACTTGTATATAACTTTGAGGTCAGGGGACCGCATTGTTGGCGCTTGGGTGTTAGACTGTGTGCGTCTACCGAATAGGTAGCTCAGAAAAATTGCCTATTGCTAGTAAAATGTTCTGCCGAGTAGGCAGGCCTTAAGGCATGGCCTCCAAGCTTTAGCTTAGTTTTGCGAATCCAAGAAGCGGGTGATATCCCCAGCCAGAGCTTTTATCCGATGGAGCGTTAAGGGTGAGCTTTCCAAATCGCTCGGCACAGGCAGAGGGTTCCATCTCTAGGCTTTGTGCGAGCTCGCCTAAAAGCGTCATGTAATCCGTTTCAATCCAAGGCCCTATGGCAGTCTCCTGGGGAGAATTGAGCGTGATTCGATGGAGCTTGCTTCTTTCCACCTGGCGGTAGACCTTTTCCCCTCGCTTCTCGCCGTTCGCTATTTCGTGCAACACGAAATCCTCTTCCGTCTCGTCAGGCAAAAGGACAAGTTCGGACTCTTGAGCCGTTCTTTCACGGAATGGCTTCCACTGCTGAAGGACACCGGTCAGGTGGGCGTAAGGCAGATAGTGGAAGCTGTAAGCGCCCAGCACCGGTTCGCTGCGGCGCTTCGCCTTTTGGCGTGGTGACAGCGCCTGGCCGCTGTCAGTGTCTTGCGAAGATTGGCCCTCTGGCATTTCCGGTGCCACGAGCAGCTCTTTCAAACGGGCGTGTTCCAGGTCACAGAGATTGCTCTGGGGGGCCAGTTTCGGTCGTCTTAGAAGGCGCGGTCGCGAGTCGATCACCTCGTATTCGTCTGGGGTTAGCACGTCGCTGAGTGAGTGGCTGCGGAGTTGCCATTGGCCGTATCCCTCGAATCCGGGCCGCATGAACGCAGGCTCTGCGGGCCGCTTCAGTGCTGCGAGGTTTTTGTCCAGAAGGAAAACGTTGGGCTGTTCCGGCGTGATGGTGCGATGGCGCACAACACGGCCGGCAAGCTGGATGATGGAGCGCATGGAAGAGGGTTCCACGATGGCCCAGTCATAGTCGTGATCCCGCCCCACCTCGGTCACCGGCGAGCCCAGCACGATAAAGAGCTGATCCGGTTCCGGGTGACTATCCAGCTGGCCCCGGATTTCTGGTAGCTCGAAAACAGCCTTTTCATCCGAGCGGCTAAGCGCACGATCAAGATGATGCTCGATCGCGGAACGCACCAGCAGCGGAAACTGCGAATGGTAGACGCACAGGTGGATGCGCGTATCGGCGATGCCTTCCAGAGCGTACATGGCCTCGGCGATCTGGATCAGCGGATCAATGTTGGCCATTCGGATGAGGCCGAAACTGACACGTTTGCCCGTCTTGGGGTCCTTCGTATGATGCCGGCCGTGCAGGGTTTGGCTGTGTTCCAGGAATTGCTTGGCCAGGCTGCTGGGGATTTCCGTTTTGTGCACGCCTTCGGGCAGGTTGTTGATGAGGGCGCCACGACGCCTTACAGCATGCTGGCTGAGTTTCCGGGCTCGCTGGTGGGCGAACTCGGCATGTACTTGCCCGAACGCTTCTTTGGAGTCGCAATTGTGATGAGTGCGCTGATGTTCATCGAACCAGGCACAGCAGACATTAGCGGGGCGGCTGGACTCGCCCCGGTTCTTCTGGTACTCCGCGCGCCCGGCGCGGTACGCATCGAAAAGGCCCATTGCCAGGTCCGGGGTTATGGTTGCTGACGAGAGTATGAGCCGGGTGCCAAGAAGGCCGGCCCAGAATGTCAGCCGGGTCAGCGCATGGAGGTCGTTCAGGGCAAAATCGTCGATCTCGTCCAGTACAAGGTCGCTACTCAGCAGGCGCAGCATGGGAGCAATCTGGTGGCCGCTCTTGAGGCTTTCGGTGGCTGGTATGAGGTGGTCGACCGTGCAGCTCAGGATGGGCGCGGAAAGCAGGGAGCGCGTATGCGGATCATCGGCAACCCGGTTCAAAAGGGGATGGTCATCAATGTTGCCTTCAAAGTAGACATGCGAATCTTCACTCATCAATCCTTGTGCGGAAGCGGACCCAGCCTTCTCTGCCTGCTCCTCATAATAGTCATGAAGCGCCCGGTTGGCGGCGCCGCCGACCCTGATGGCGAGCTCGTCTTCACCCAGGCCCAGGCGTTGCCGGTACGCCTGGCCGGTCTGGAGCGTCAGTGTGCGTAACCCCAGGGCAATGGAGAAGCGGGCACCGCGATTGGGATCCGCCAGAGCGTAGAGGATGCGCCCATTGGCCAAGGTTTTTCCGCACCCGGTTGAGGCCATGTTGATGCCAAAGAAACCCTGATCCTGGCTCTTCTGGCGGAGTGATTCCGCAAGGTCAAAGGCGTGGTCCTGCCAGCGGAAACGGCTGTTGCTGCTGCGCCTCCGGAACCCTTTATGGCGCCCAAGGCGTGGGAGGTAGCGTTCGACACCGGGCAAATTGTGGGCAATTTCCATAGAGGTCTTCATGACCCCCAGGATGTGCTCGTCCAGTGGCTGATTGAACGCTCCTGTTTTCCTGTCGGTGTTGGCGAAAACCGGGTAATCCGGTTCACCCTGGTACCGGTACTGTTTTTCAGTAAGGCTTGAGTAGTGATGGTCCGCCAGCATCAGCGACAATCTGGTTAGGTGCATCAGATAGGCGTTATCAAGGTAGCCTCCCGAGGGTTGGCGTCGAGCCTGAAGCCGACGGGCTACTTTCGCTGCCTGGTGCTGCCATTTCTCGGTGGTAACAGGGGTTGGATGTTCAAACGCCCAATAGGGTTTTAGGTCGCTTGAGGAAGTGGGTTGGGTTCGCTCATTCCATTCGGCGTCAACGATTCCCGGAATGTTACGCAGTTGGCCGGCACGCAGGCTGTCCAGCTTGGCGCCCCATCGTGACTTATCGGTGGGCATAGCGGGCAGGCGGTGATGGGACAGTATCAGCCATCCAATAGCGGCCGCTAGTGGCGGGAGGTTGGCGAGCGGGTAGTCCGTCTGTTCCGTAAGGCCATCCTGCTGAAGGCTGTCCATAAACGCCTTGTCGGAGACCTCGCTGGTTGAGGCAAGTCGTTCAAGCCAGGCTGCATCATCGTCGCTTCCCACAAAGGCTTGGAAGAGCCTCAGAGATATCCATTCATGGCGGATCAGGTTTTTCTGCTGGGCATTGGCACGGCCTCGGAGCCGGTTCTGGAAGGCGGCACAGGCTTTACCGAGGTCATGCATGAGCGCGGCCATGGCAGCCAGCAGTTTGATGTCCTCGCCGGTATGCCAGTCGTTCTCATCCATGGAACGACGAATGTCGTGGGTGGTGGTATTGGTGGGCACAGTACCTGTCGCGCTGAATTGGCGGGCATTGCCCACAATCCATAGGAGCTCACTGTGGTCTTTGCCTCGGATCCAGTGGCAGGCCACGGCTGTGTTCTTTCGGGCTTTTTGTCTGAGCAATTTGCGCAGGGTGGTCAGGCCTTCCTGGGTGATCGGTGTCTGCCAGGTGCGTTCACCCTTGCGTTCAGCGAACTGATCGAGGATCCGGCGGGTTTCGGTGAGCGCACGGCCGCTGCACTGGGATACCAGCAGTATGTTCATGAGCTGGTACCTGCTTTGAGTGTTGCCGGGACGGTTTTAACGGTGTCGATCATGAAATCAAGAGCTTCGTTACGGGATAAGAGCTCGATACAGGATTGCCTGAAGTCCTGTTCCTCATCGCCCCGGACCGCTGAGATGAACGCCTGGGGCAGTATCGTGGCGTCCTTGATCAGGTCGGCAATATCGAACACCAGTCCGCCGCGCCGCGTCTTGCCATGCAGTACGGACAGCCCATGTGGCAATCCGAGGACCCAGGCCGCCGTGGCTCCGAGTCCATAGGCGAGGTAATTGCCATGGTCGAGGAACCGGTTGGCGGGATCGGTACCGGTTCCGCGCTTGGCCCTGGAGAAATCACCGTAGTTCACTGATGCAGCTGCAAGGCTGAACAGCTTCTTGGTGAGTCGCGCTTCTTCGGTAAGAAGGGTTGTATTATCCGGCGCCTGCTTTATGGCGTTTTCGGATTCCTGCAGCAGCGGTTCGAGCTGTTGCGCTTCAATCCGGAAGTTGTTGTCAGCGAGGAGCCGATTGTTGAGCCATACATCGCGGATGCGCTGCAAGCGGGCTTGTTGGAACAATCGGGCGGCGTTGAGCCTCTGTTCGTCGTCAAACCAGAAGGCAACCCAGCTCTGAAGGTACTCGGTGGGGCGGTATTCGGATTGGGGCGAGAACCAGGAAACATCGAACTCGACTTCGTTCGCACTGAAAAGCGGTGTCCCGCCGCCGCCACAGAAGCCGAGCATGACGCCAGCCTTGGCAAGTTCCCTGACCGCAGCCTGTGTTATGGAGGTGCCGGTTCCCAGCAGAACGGACGAGGTATTTGCGATTGGGATGTTCCAGTAGAGGGAGCGCTTGGCCTCATCGGTCACAAAAGCAACACGCCCTCCTTTCACCAATACACGGCAGTGTTCCAGGAAGTAGATGTTGGCCCGCTTGCTGATCAGGATTGTTTTCAGGTCACTTGGTGAAAGGTCATCCATGGTGTCTGCCCGTGTTTCCTGATGATTTGAGTATTGTAGTAGGCAGGCTAACAGCGGGCCTGCCCCACATAACGCATCACTGTTGGAATCACCAGTACAAGCCGTGCATGCGTGAGACCTGGTCCGCAACCTCCCGCCTCAATGCCTCCGGGCCGATCACTTCCACGTCGGGCCCATAACGGAGAACTTCCATAACCAACTCCGTTGGGTCCGCGTAGGGTACGTAGAGGTGGAAACAGCCATCGCTGGCCCATTGGCTCTCCTGGTCCGGGTGCCACAGTTCCTCGGCGCTCCAGCGCGCCGCCCGTGGTGAGAAGCACAGGTGCGCTGTTTGGCGCGCTTCGCCGGTGAAGATGCCGAAACTGGTGCCAAATTCGGCGTCCAGGGTTTCGGGCGGGCATTCATGGGCGTTGCTGCTGGTGACGCAAGGGGCGTTGATCCGGTCCAGCGAGAACAGGCGCAGTGCCTCGGCTTCATGGCACCAGCCCAGTAGGTACCAGTTGGAGCGGTAGTGCAGCAGCCGCTGCGGGCTGATGGTTCGTTCCTGCGTCTGCTCCCGGCTGCGGCTGGTGTAGCGAACATGGAGCTGGAGGCCACGGAGGGTGGCTTCGGCCACATTGCGGAAGATGGACTCCGGGGCATGGCGGGCCAGGATGGGCTGGATCCGGATGCGTTCGCTCAGGCGCTGGGCCGTATCGCCCTCGTCACCCAGAAGCTCCCGGATGCGGTTCTTGAGCGGGGCCAGGTGCGGCGTCATCAGCCCGGGCTGGACGGCTTCCAGCAGTTGCTCGCTGGCCAGCAGGGCGTGGAGCTCGCTGGCGTTCATCCAGAAGCCGGGGAGCTCGAAAACCGGTTCCTCGGGGCCGTATTCGTGGCCGTTGTGCTCGCGGTTGTAGGTGATGGGCGCGCGGAGGATGTCGCGCATGAACTGGAAGTCGCGCGTGATGGTGTTACGCGAGGCCTCCAGGGATTCCATGAACCGCTGCATCGGCACCGGCGAACGCGCCGAGCGCAGCATGTCATGGATGCGGTAGATGCGTTCGATCTGGCTCACTGGACGTCCTTATGGGGCTGCTTATGCTCCTCTTGAACACCATCTTTAGCACAGGTTGCTGATGGATTTGAACAAGTGGTAAGGGGGATACAGGTGAACCGGGCTTAATTGGGCTGGCTTGTCACCGTTGATGGGGAAGTTGTAAGCTTTATCCAGGTTCTGGCAAAAGCCATGGAAACAGGGAATAGAGAAGCAAGGAGCAAGGGAATGGCAGATTTCAGGATTCAGGCCTCTGTGGGTCAGGATGGAGACAACCGCGCGAATGACTGCAAGCTGATATGCGCCCTCCTCAATGTCTATGCCCGCAAAAAGGGCAAGGACGTCGTTGAAATCAAGAAAAAGGCCGACCCGGATGTCATTACCGCGATTGAGGGTTTTCAGAAAGATCAACTCGGCATGGATAAGCCTGACGGCCGTGTTGATGTTGGTGCTGGCACCTGGCGCGCGTTAAACAGAGTTCTGAAATCCACCCGCACCACGAAGTCGATCACCCCACCCGAAAACGGCGTTATAACCTGGAAAGCGGAAGGCAATGAAGGCGGCCCCTTCCACAGCCGTATCCTGCACGTTCCAAGTCAGTGGTCTGGCCTGACATTGGGGAGTTATTGTCAAATCTGGTGTATGACCATCAGGCGGCGCTCCTGTCAGATTGATCGTCCACCCGCTCTCCATCCT
>NZ_JBXAYL010000036.1:0-15455 GCF_056783195.1 Salicola sp. AFF1 | reverse complement strand
AGGATGGAGAACGGGTGGAGGATCAATCTGACAGGAGCGCCGCCTGATGGTCATACACCAGATTTGACAATAACTCACTCTCATTATTTGATGCCCAGGAACAGCCGCCAAAGCTAATCGGTCATATATCCTGCCCCAAATTTCTTTAAGTTGATTCAGATAATCTGTCGCTGCTTGGGAATCAGTTGCTGTTTCAAAGGCAACTCCCATCAATGAGCTTTTGCATTTATCAAGCCAGTCTACTGAGAGCCCCCTGCTATTAAGTACTTCGAATATTGAGTATACAGCCCTTTGATCGTTTGTATCAAAAATAAGAAACCCAAGATTATTCTTTATCACCCTCAGCAAACCCACAACATCGTTATTATAGTCTTCTCGCCAGCGCCTAATAAACTCAAAACAATCTGAGATTGCCTGCTTTATGTTTTTGTCGGAATGCCTTTCAATTTCGTGGGCAGCCGGGTTACGCCCTTCTCTTATAAAACGGTTAAGTATATATTGGTTTGAATTGTTGGCTTGGAGAAGAATAAGCTCACTATTGCCATCATTTCCTTTGACTAGGGTTTCATGAATTCCTCTCTTTACATCCTCATCTTCAATCGTCAGCTCAAGACATTTCAAGAGAATAACTATTGTGGTAATCCTCTGCTGACCATCGACGATATCGTAATGAGAAAATGAGTCTGCTCCAATATTGCTACTTTGATCAGTCTTATGACACACTATAGTTGCCATAAAGTGATGATCATTATCACCTCTCCGGTAAACCTCTTCAATATCATGAAATAGGTCTTCTCTCTGCTTTTTCTTCCAGCTATAAAAGCGCTGGTATACCGGAACCTTAAATACGCGGTTCGCGAAAAGGCTCTGAAGCGTACCATATATCGGCTGTATCATAACGTCCTCAATTGGAAATATATATCTTCAAATGTTTTTAATAAGGTTATAATCTTACTAAAATTCATAGGCTTTATAGTTAATTTTCGCTTTCCACCATATAGAAACCTACATAAAAAGTCACACTGAATAATTCATTTTTATTTCACATTCTGACATAAAAAGAACCCTATGATATTTAAGTCATACCAGCGCCCAACATCAAACTATTTTATGACCTTATTCAACTAAAGCCTTCAGTAGGGCATCCCTAGTATCGGCATAAAACTGAATATCAATACTCGTTGCCATATCATCGGACAGATCAAGCAAATGCCGGCGGCAGGTAACAGGCATCAAGATCGCGCTAGCACCCTTTTCGACAGCCATTTCTACCAGGGTGACCGGGTTGTGAACAGGCTCAATCGAACCACCAAGATTGATCTCTCCAACAACAACCAAACCACCCCTAGCACTCTTCTTAAGCAACGCAGAGGAAAGCGCTATAAGGGATGCCACGCCGGTTTTCGCACCGCTTTTGGCAGCATCAAACCCTCTGAGCTGAACATTAAACTCATGCTGACGGGGCTCTTTGTCTCCAATTAACTGGTAGGTTCTCGCGTAAAGATTCTGTTCGGCATACCCAATACTTTCCTTGAACGCTTGTGGCACCGGCTTATTGAGCACCTTCACACCTGAGCCAGGCCCTTCCGTCGCCTCAATTCGAAACAGTCCTGCATGTTCGTCCTGTCCGCCAGGGCTTATCGTCCATACCTGCCCTGGCTCTAATGGGTCCGTTCCAATGCTGTCATCACCCTGAAGCTCCGGTGTGGAGACAAACTGCTCAACGCCATCTTCGCCCAAAATGAAACTGAAATGCGTATTCCGAAATTCTGCGGCGCCAATGCGTTTCTGCTGCTCTTTAACACGCCGACGACACTCCAAGCCAAGCCGAACGGCCCATTCGAGTTCCTCATGGCTTGGATGCATATCCTCTGCTGGGAAAAGCAGCTTGAGAAGGCCACTCACCGTCTTGTTAACGGCGTTCACGTCCCGACCAGATAAGGAACCACCATAAAAGACTTTGCCCTGAAGCTCGGAAAGCCGGCTTTGATTCCGCACTTGACTCCAGCACTCAGAAAGGAAGTCGCTTACAAGCCCGAAATGCTCCGTGAGAAGCTCTTTGTTGATTTTCGGAGCATCCCATCCAGGCAGGAACGCATGCAGGCGGTCCATGAAGGCTGTGTCGTCACGCATCTCTTCTGGTAGCGGGCCAAACAAGTGACCAATTCGCTGCTGATGCTCAACGTCCACCTCGAAATTGCCTGCCATCACAATAGAGCCATCAGCTCGGATGCTTTCTTTACCCCTGCTGAATTCACCCGACTCCATGTAGCCTTTCATGATGTTGACACCATCCTTGCTATCAAAGGATATGCCAGACACTTCATCGAAGCAGACCACATCGTACTGGCACACCAAACCGCGCTGACCGGTTGAGTTATTAACGAACATCTTCGCGACGGTGGCTTTGCCGCCAGAAATAAGGTGGGCATATGGAGAAACCTGCTGGAACAAATGGCTCTTACCAGTACCTCGGGGTCCAAGCTCCACCTGGTTATAGTTCCGCTCTACAAAAGGCACCATCCGTAGCAGCATCAAGTCCTTCTGGCGGTCGTCTAGCTCATACGGCTCGAAGCCAACCGATCGAAGCAGAAGATCCTTCCATTGATCAAACGTGAAGTGTTTTCGCGCCTCCTTCAGCGTGTCGAGCACGTCTCTTTTGGATAATTGAATCTCTCTGAGCGAGTACACACCAAATGGGCGGCCGTTGGACTCCATCGCAATGGCCGCGTCGTACTCGACCGTAATTTCCGCATAGAATCCACCAGTAAGCATTCGTTCGTGCTTTTGGAGCAGATCCGCGCTGATTCGGGCATTGTTTATTTGAAGACTTGGGATTGTTGCTATATAGGAATCTGTCTTTGCATCAAGGCGCGCTGTAATGAGGTCGATCACTTTGACCTCACCGTTCTCTCTCGCGCGGGCCTTGAACAGCTCTTCTTCACCGGCGCGAACCGTCCTGGATTGCAGTTGGCTCTGTACGATTTCCAAGCCTTCTTCAATCTCATCAGGATTGGTGCTGGCGCAATACCGGCCCAGAAGGAACTCCACAACATAAGTCGGTACCGGGAATTGGCGACTGAACGTGCGAACAAGGTCTTTACGCACGAGATAGCCATCCAAGGTTTCCGCTGCCAGTTTATCCAATTCGTCGAGTTGCATCGTCAGCCCACCGCTTAATTTTCACCAATCCGTGTTGCCTGTTGCGCTACCAGACTTCCAGTATCATCAAGGATAACAATTACTGCTTCTACACCCTCTTGCTCTTCGTCGGGCACGACCACTGAGGCGACACCGTGCTCATTGAATGGCTTCGGTTTCAGTACAACACTGGAGCCGGGATCACCGGCATGTTGGCGCACATCCAATGTAAGCTCGTTCGCAGCTTCAAGCTCAACGGAACAACGCAGCCCCTTCCACGCCACCTCCTGAAGAGACACTGAGCCTTGGCGACTGGACGACCCCGTCACAATCAACTCGCAGGTATAAGCTTCCTGGAGCGATAGCCCACCGTGCGCATACTCTTCACCTGCTTTAAAACAACTGATGCCGTCCGCCAACGCAAAATGCTGGCTCTTGTCCCAGTACCAAGGGTACAAACGCTCGTCATTGGGCGCACCTTCTTTGACTTCGGCACAGCGCCCCCATTTCGTATTCGTGAGGCTTGCGGACAACTCGACCTTGGGAAGCTCCCCGGGCATTAATAACCAGCCATGGTCAGTGACCACGCGCACTTTGGGCCATCCTGCATTCAAAAGAGCACGGATGCGCTCAGCAACCTCATCAAGGAGCTTGTCCACGCTCTGCGCCAAACGCCAGCCTCGGTCATGGCCTTCGCTGTCGATGTCGCCGAATTCACACCAGGTGTTTAGAGAGGTATCCGCGTTTGCATCATGAAGCGATCTCACCTCTTTTTGCTCTAGAACCTGCCAGCCACCTTGCTTCAGCATTTTTTTGAATAGGTGGGACGTAATTGGCGCAAAATCATAAGGCCCGCTGCCGCCCTCTTGTAGATTTTTCTCGCCAACCACCGGCGCCACCGCATATTTTCCAGTACCGGTTACACTGGGCAGCGCCGCCCATCTGGGCGTTTCCTCAACCTCCAGGCCGCCCTGTTCAAGCAGCGACATCAGACGCATCGCGCAATCAAAACGAAGCCCATCAACGAAAAGAACACATTCCACTGCCCCCGAAGAGCCAGACGCTGACACACGAGGTTTACATCCGTGAGCTTGGGAATCCCATCGAGATTGAAGATAGCGGGCTGCTTCCTCGGACCAAGGCAAATAGACGGAACGTATCGCAACGGATACCGCATCCAACATTCGGTCTGAATCCACTTCACCCAACGCTGAAAGCACGGCGTCGTCAGCACGCCACCCACTATGATGGTAGGCCGCAGCGATATCCTCCACATCGCCCACGGCAAGACTATTACGGGTAATCCGAGCCACTTCTGCTAGATGCTGTAATGCTTTAGCCAATGGCGCCCGGCCAAGCTCCGCCCATACCCAATCCCGCCGTATAGCATGCTCTCGTTCGAGCTCTTCAAGGCGATCCCGCGCCTGATGATCGGCCATATTGGAAAGCTGTCTCAGATCCGAGAACAGACGCTCTTCTTGCTGATGGTTATAGTGTGGCCAACCCTCAAGTTCTTCTGGGTTGGCGAACATATCGAATTGCTGCGGATTGAGTTGGTCAAGCCGCTGCGGAATTGACGGGTATCGTTTGGGAGCTTCACAAAAGCGATCCCAAACAAGCTTCCAGTTTCCGGCATGCTCGGCAAGCTTCTCCAAGCCTTCCAATGCCCCTTGTTTCTCCGGGTTGAAGACGAATTGAGAGCGACAGACTTGCACGAAGGCTTTCCAGCCTTCGTCTCCCTTTTGACGCTGAAATACTTCCGGCTGATCGAGCCAATTGAGTAGGTCTTTAACCGGGTCGCCCCCAGTCAAAAGCGTATTGAAGTAATCGGAATCGAGGTGCCGCCCTTGCAGGGTTTCAACATCCTCATCAACAAGTTCCGTTAGGGCCAGGAGCATGGATTGGATCGTCGCATTATCACGCGCTACATCAAGCCCCAGCCCGCCTTGCTGGGATTTGAGAAACGCGTACACAGTCCAGTCTTTAGAGTTGACCTGCGACCAGAGCGCGCCTCGATACTGTAACTCCGCCAAAGGAATCAAGGATTCCGGGCACTCGCTCACAGCCCGTAACTCCGACCGAGAAACACCCGGCAAATAGAGAACCGGGGTTGCCTCCTCCGGCACAACATTCTCTTTGAGCTGTCGAGCGATAGCACAGCGTAACCAAATCGCCGGGCCCCGCCGCTCCTCGGGGTTATACTCCCCTAAAACCAAGAGCTCAGGCATTTCCGCTTGAAGGACAGGAATCACCGGCTCCCATTGCCGATCACTATCCGTCCATAGAATGCAGGCCGGCGGCACTTCGATATCCGGATTATGGCGGGCCGCGCTTCGGACTTCACTAATCAGCATGCTGGCCACGGTACTCATGGGTTAATTCTCTCCCGCCGCTACTGAAAGACCGAATACTGCCCCAACTCGGGCCAGAACCTCGTCAGGGGCAACACCCTTAATCCCTCGCCCTTTTAGGACGTTGCCATCAATTTCAGGTTCGACCTGCTCAAGAAAAGCGGTGAGATCACCAGCTATGCTGTCGGGCAGTGTGATGGAGCTGTCGGGCTCCAGTATCTGATAGAGGCTGAGCACGTCATTGCGGTGTTTCTTAATGTCCTTGCTGTCGACCTTTCCACCCGCGGCCTTGCGCTCCGTCATATCCAACCAAGCCTTTGCTTTAAAGGGAATCAAGCAACGCTCATCAATAATAGACACCCCATCACGCTCGGTGGCGTTGGCATGCAGAAACTGGTAGTAGTCTTCGTCCAGCAAAATGGCCGAAAGGCTGGAAACGTCCTCGGCAACCGGAATCGGCGTCAAAAGACTGTCATCGCCCAGCACCAACTGGTCAGGGGCACGAGAGAACAGTTCCAGCATCTCCGGGTAATCCTCTTCCGATGGATGGCTGAAACGGTAGAAGATTTTCCCGCCGGAACTTCTTTCCTTTATCTGGTACCCGCCCTCATTCACAAACTGCCAGAACAACCCGGCAAACTGCGAATCCAGGGCTTCAATACTCAGCACAATGTCCAGGTCGCGTGTCGCGCGGGGCTCAAGCCCTGCGTCATCCAGCACCAACCAAAGGGCGGCACCACCGATGAGCACATAACAATCCTTGTGGTCCGCGAAATAATCGCGGAAACGGTTCAGTCCTCTAACCATGCAGCCTCCATCATTTCTTCCAACGCAATCTGAACGCGTTCATCAGGCTCGTCTTTTAAGCTCAAATACAGGGAAAAAGGGTCAACAGCCCCATTTCTGGCAAGCAATCTCGGCTCATAACGCCAAACCTGCAGCTGACAGGTATCGCTCTCGGGTATCGGTACTCTCTCAACCGTCCTCGCCAAGAACTTCCAGTCGTCTCTTCCCATAGCAAACACTGGCTCGCTCGGCTCAGCTAACAGGCTGTATTTGCCCAGTGCTGTTTCACCGGCTTTTAAGAGGCCATCCGCGGGTAGATCATGCTGCCACACACGTATCGTCTCCCGGACCGGATTGCGCAGCCTGTTCTCTGCCTTCTCCCACAGCGCTTTTAGCCCCTCTGGAAAATCCAACAACCGTTCTCGCCCTTCACGAGCAACGCGCCCAAGCCCCTGCGCTTCAATTTCATCCAGCGCCCGGGATAGCGTCATCGCCGAATAGCCTAACTGTTGAGCCAGCGCCTTGGGCGACATGGCAGCGTCTATCCCACCATTCAAAGCGTACAGAATCACAACCTGGGTGGCAGGCATGAGCAGCTGGGACTCCGTTTTGGGCATTCGCCGAAGCTGGCTACTTCTAGACTGCACCACAGCGCCCAATGCCGGCCAATTCATTTGCAGGCCGGGCACCACAAATGGAATGCGCCGCTTCACCAGGCTCTGCCTGACATAGGCAGACAGCTCGTCCGCGATAAGGCAGACATTATCCAGAGGGGGCTCTCCCGCCAGCGCCCTCATGATCCGTGCTAGCTGTTTCTCGAATCTGGCTGGCTGAAAACTGTCGGGCTCGCGGAGAACAATGCCAAGGAAATAGCTGTCATCCACCCGGAGTTGATGGAGCACATACTGCTGGCTCAGGTGCTGAGGCAAGCGCGCCCCGTCCATTGGCTGCGCACGCACCCTGGCTCCTGTCACCTGAGAGACGTAGTCTTCGAATTGGGCGATTAACGGCATCATATCAAGACAATAACATTTTTATCGACGCTAACATATAAAATGTTATTGTTGGATAAAATGTTATCGTCCTCCTCTAAACGCTTATAGCCGCCACCCCTTTTCCAGCGTCGCCAGAAGATCATCCTGCCTGGCTTGAACCACCTGCGGTGTCCACTCGGGCTCGCTCAACACCTGGCTTGTCAGCGCATAAGAGGATACGTTGCCGCGCCCCTGAAAATACGCCGACTTCTTTTTCTCGAAGTCATAATTCTGAGCGGCTGAGTTACGCCGCTTATTCAGGGGGACGAGATTGGCAATTTTGTGCACCCACTCCTGGCGCTCTGAGGCATCAGGCCAATCCTTCTTCCACTGACTCCCCTCCTCCACCGTCTGCGGCAGCACATGCTCAATGGTGAGCACGTTCGCATCATAGGTGGCGCTTCCGTCGGAAAGGAATGAGTCGAGCCGGAGAATCAGGTAATTGCGCCGGCGTGCTGTCAGATAATAGATGTCGCCGCTCAGCGCGCTCTTCATTTCCATTTTCTCGGATTCACTCAGCTCAACCGCCTCGACCGGGTTATCAGGGCCATGCGCCTGCTCCAGCGCTTCAATCAGCTCGGCGTATCGCTCAATCCGCTCATTAACGTTTTTCGCACAGACGTGCATAAACGCCGCCAGGCGTTCTAAGCGTTCAAAGAACCAAAGGACGTAACCTGGGTTTTCCTTATACTGGGTCAGGAAAAGCATCGCCGGCGGCGCCCAGTCCGAATTATCAATTCGGTTCAGCCACCGAAGGTACCAGTTGATCTTATCCGCGTCTGACTCGCTCTTGTATTGGGACTCTTGCAGTACCGAAAGGGACTCGGCAAAAGGCTCCAAAACCTCACCAACCAACTCCTTGGACGAATGGATGCTAGGAAGCACTTGCTCTCTGAACTCCTCCAACAACGCCCGCTTGGCCTTCTTCTTCCCGTAGACCATACGCACAAAGGCGAAGAGGTCGTTAAAGCCTTCTCGACCCAGCTCTACTTCCATGTCCTCCCAGCGTTCGTTGTAACTCGCCTGCTCGGACTGGTCCGTGATTTTGCCAATGGTCTCTGCTTTCAGAATATCGGTGGGTTGCAGGTCGAGCCCCCGGCTGTTCATCACTGAGAAAACCCTGAATGCGGATTTCTGGTTCGGCGTCGACACTGCTACCAGGAAGCAACGCGTTACCAGGAACGCCCCAAAACCACTAATTGCATCCGTATCATTCCCGAATTCACGCAGTAGGCGGTCCATTAAGACCTTGGTATTCGTTTTTATGTTCTTCTGGGACTCATTGTTGAGCTGCTCCGTATCCAGCCCCAACAAAAGATCCAGACGCAGCGACTGGACATACTGCTCAAAGAACTCGCGATCACGTTCTCTTAACGCAAGTCTTGGCTTCGGCTTCAACCCCTGAGAGGGGCGTCCGGGCTCCCGGATATAGCCTTCAAAATCCTCCCTGAGACTCCCTTCCAGCTGATAGCTAATAACCGCCAGGAGTATTGTTAGGGTGGTTAGACGCTGCTGTCCGTCAATGACTTCCGAGTGCGGCTTCCCCTCTTCCTTGATCAGCACAATGCTGCCCAGAAAATAGGAATCCTCTGGCTCCGTTTTATAGAAATCGTAAAGGTCATCAAACAACTCGGAGGTTTGATCAACTGTCCACGCATAGGGTCGCTGGTAGGACGGAATCACATAATCGAAATCTGAGCTGAACACTTTCGCTAGCTCAAACTCCGCGCCCTGGATATTTCGACCGCTCATCCCTGCTCCTCCGCTCGTTGCCGTGCTTTCTTCTTCTCGCTCAATGTCAGGTGGTGATCATTAATCCGGTCGCCACCAAAGGTGCCGTACCAAGGTGCGGATTCCACATCTTTGCCCTTATCTTTATTCCACTTGATATTCGGTTTATCACGGAGGATCCCAGCACCTTTCTTTTTAACGTCACCAACACGCATGAACGGACGAATATTAAGGCGCACGCCGTCATTGAGGTCTGGCTCCCAGCCAATGGGCTGTTCCTCTATGGGCTTCCAGCGCACGAAAATATCGTAGCCATAGCCCTGTTCCGGATAACCTTCGCCTTCAAGGATCAACTCTAGTTTTTTCTTAAGCGCCTCTGCGGCAGCCAACCGTTCTTGGGCGCCCTCGAAACCTTGCTCAACATCCTGTTTTTGGCGCGCAATCCAGTCGCCCAGGTAGGTGTAAATCAAGGTTTCCAGGTTCTTGCGATCCAGCTTATGGTAGTTCACGAGGACTGAAAAACCGTCCCGAAGGCCGTCCCAGATCTGCCAGATAAAGGGGCGATTCTGAAACAGTTTGCAGTGCTGTGCGAAAAACTTGTCGCGCAGCCAGGTTTCCAAGTTTTTGCCATCATGGTCGGCCTGCTTGAGAAGTTCAGCCAGCACGTTATTGGACCACTCATCGCCATAAGCGGCAGCCAGTAGATTTAACAGGCGATCCGTGGCGGATGCTTCACCACGCACAGGTGGGATACAGACAATGCCGTCCTCATCTGCGAATCGGAACAATTCCTTACATCGATTTACGCATTCGCGCTGCTCATCAGCGAGCTCCATGCCCTCATCCACTTCGGCAGGCCACCGATAACCAAGCAGGCGGGCGGTGGCGATCTGTAACACGATGTCATCTATGCGCAAGGGACCGTGGACAGTCCATTTCAATCGCTCTTCCCATACCACTGAGCGAGCAGGGTGCCCGTGGAAGAGCCACTGACTCGGATCGTTGGTGTAGGGTTCGGGTAGACCATACGGGTATTTTTCTTCAGCGACCTTTTCCCAATAGGTCCTGTTGAAAGGAACTTTGACCAGAGTTTTATTCGTAACTTTTAGTGCTGAATCTATTCCCCGAACAGCGGCGTTATATTCATCACTTTGAACAAAGCACCAAAGCGCTGCCCTATCTTCACGATAATACGGAATTATAGTCGCTGCATTCTCATCGAACATTTCTCCTTGATAAAGAGTGGCGGGAAGATGCCTCATCTGCGTCACAGTAACACCTTCTGACCCCCACGCTTTTCGCCCTTTTACATAACATGACGGTTCTCGAACCATACTTCCACTACCGTTTTCCCATAAAAGAACTTGGGAGCGACCATCATAGTGGGAAGTATTTTTCACTGAACCCTGATAAGGAACCCAACCATCAGAGATTCTGCCAGATTCCCAATAATAATGAATGAATCGATTCAAATCTCCAGTGGACAACCCCTTGTAGCCATCAGCAGACTCGTTCAGAAGAACGTCTACCCCCGACTCTTCAAAGACAACCCGAGCATCTGGATTGTTCAGTTGATTCTCCTGTTCCACACTTTTGACTTCGAATTCCCGTAGCTGTGTGGCCTTCTGAGCGGCCGAAAACGCCTCTGAGACATCAAGACCACGCATCCAACTGACATGCCCGACCCCACCGAATAGGTCTCCAGATGCGTAAGCACCATTACCACGGCTCAAGCAAATCATTGCCACAAAGGCACCAGCTGCAGCAGAGGAATCAAATCCTCTCTCCCCTAATCGCGCAACAAAATGCCATGTACCGCTCCGCAGCAATTTTTCTCTGAAACTCTTGTAATTAGTAAGGAACAACCAATTCTGAGGCAATACAACGCTGGAAGTGCCACCCAGGGCGCAAAACTCCAGACAGCGGTCTAAAAAAACGGTTGCCAAGTCGTTTTTGGCTTCGGGGTAATGCCTTTCGCAGAAGTCCCGCAACCGTTCACTCTGTTTCCCGCGCTGGAGATAAGGTACGTTGGTAATCACCCACTGGTACTGGTCGGACAACAGGGTGGACGCCTTGGCTAGGCCCTGAGCCACCACGGCAGCCTCCTGCTGGGTCTCTTCTGTTGCCTGTTGTTCACTTTCCAGAGCTTTATTCAGAGATGTAGATAGATCCTCCCACTTCACCAGGTTGACGGCATCGGCCTTGGCGGGATTCAGCAGACTGCCAAGTACCGGGGCGTCCTTGAAGGCATCGTGCATCCAGTCCAGCGCAATGGTGAGGTTATGCCGGCCAAGGCCCAGTTGTTTCCATTCCTCTTTGGCGACACTGACGGACAGCCCCGTACAGGCCAAATGCAGTTCTGGCAATGAGCGATAGCCGCCCGCCCCCGGATAATTCCATGCAGTTAGTGCCAAAGCAAAAGCGGCCAATTCCACGCAACGCTGATCCAACTCAAGGCCATGAAGATTTTCACGTAATACCGCATCCACGGCATCCCGGGCGGACAACCCCTCACGTTCCATGCGCATGGGCACCAGCATCAGAAAAGCGGCGACCAAGAAGTGGCCCGAACCACAGCAAGGGTCCAGTGTTTTCAGTTCGGCCAGTTGTTCCGGCCAAGCGTCAAACGTGCCGGCCGCTGGGGTCCAGGTGCCATCCTCCTGTTTCACAAAACGAAGGTACTCCAGCGGCACACCAGGGATCGCCGCTTTTTCGCGCAGCTCCTCCTCGCTTTCAGCATTCTGCAGGTCGCTGTCGCTGAGCCTACGAGCCGCCCACCAGGCACCAAGTGAGTTGTCTAGCAGGAAGCTCACCATATAAGGCTCGGTGAAAAGCTGGGTCACTGCTGGCAGTTCACGCTCTCCGATCTTCACTTCGGATTGATTAACCTGCTCTTTGTTCTCGGACTGCCAGAACTGATAGACCCACCCCAGTGAGTCGGAGGCTTTGAACACTTCCTTGGGGAGGCCTGAAACCAGATTTTCCAGTTTTCGTTGGTGTTCCGCCGGCAGCCGCAACTCAAAAACCGGGGAATCGTTGCGGAAAATCTGCGGCAACATGCCAGCGGCATAGCGCGCGGCCAGCTCCCAGCCATCAGCGGCCCCTTCATCAGGGGCCAGCTCCTCGCACTCTTCGAGGGTGACCGGCACGGGGCCGTCCGGGTCGGGGTACATCAAGAGGTCATTCTCCGCCAGGAAGCGTGCGAACAGCATCCGGTGCCAATGTTCGTACGCAACCTCACGACTTAACCAGAAGGTCTCTTGTTGACCCCGCCCGAATCGCTGATCGCCCAATTGCCTCCCGTGGGCGCGCAATCGCCGGCGAAGGTCACGATCCTGTTCCGTTAAGTGATCATAGGGCTCCTCGGAATCGACGCCGAGCTGCCCCAGCATGGCTTGAGCGGCGTCTTCCGCCGCGCGCCGGGCTTTTTTGACACTATTTTCAAGCTGACTTCTCAGCGTTTTATCCAACGGCTGCATGCTGATTGTTCCTTCTTTCGCCGTGTCTGGGCCTTATCGAATACTGACCGGACCTTTTTCCAGGGCTTCCTTCAGTACCTTGGCGGCCTTTTCGGCCCAGGCATCAATATCCGCCTCCGACTTAAAGGTGTCTTTAGGCAGGGAGACAAACTGGACCTCTGGCTCCATCATTTCAGCAGCGCGCCGTGCCACTGTATCGAAGCGGCCGGGCATGGCGGCTATGCGCTCTCGCAGCATCTCCACCCGAACCTTGCCCAGTGTCGACAAGACTTCGTCAGTAGAGCCCACGCGGATCTCCACGTAGTGCGCATTGGTGAGCCGTTGTTCTTCGAGTAGTTCGTGGCGCTGGTCGGGGGTCAGGGACTGCCAGTTGGTATCCGCTTCCAGGCGTGCCATCCCTTCCTTGTGCACCTGGTCATAGTCTTGATCCAGGGCATTAAGTGCGTCGCGGAGCAGCTGCGTCACATTGTCCACGAGGGGGCGGACTGGGTCCGGCTCATCCAGCAGTTGGCGTTGCTGTTCAATCTGGCGCTTCTGGGCCAGCAGTTCGTCGGCCCCATCCAAGCTTTTGGCATGCTCAACCAACGCCTCTAACGTTCGCCACTCACCTTCGCGTTCACGAATCTTGGCTTCCGTTGCTTTCCATTCATCGAACAGTTGGGTAAGCGTTTCCCGATTGTTGTATACCGTGAGGAGTTGTTCATTCCCTCTGCTGAGACGAATTGACTCCAGAACCTGGGTGTCCGGCTTCGCGGGCCGAGGTGGCTCACCACCCGCGTGATCGGCCAAGTCCTCCATCTTGGCCAGGAATTCCGGGATCGCAGCCAGCTCTTCACCTTGACTGACTGACACGCTCGCTTTCTGCAACACCTTGCGGATCTGTATCCGCTGGGGTGTGCTGATGGTGGTGGCTTCAACCTTGAAACGTGTCTTTCCGATGGCCTTGTTTTCCAGGTTGCGTGGCTCAATGGTGTTGCCGCGCTCATCCTCAGCCCGAATCACCCCGGCCACGAGCAAGACCTGTAGGCCAGCATTCACAGCATCACGTGGCCAGCCATACTCTTTGCCTTCAAAATGGTCGCGAATTTCCGCGCCTGTCTTACCGCCCCCCAAGTAGGACAATACCGTTTTGCAAACGGGATGCTTGTCGGGCTCCCCGTCATAGCCCACGGCTTTAAGGGCGTCGGGGGCGCCGTTACGGGCTTTGTCATAGACCTTGGACCAGTTCGGGTCATCCGCCAGGTCGAATTTGGGGTAAAGGCGGGTTAACGAGTTCTCCGCGCCTTCCAGAATCATTTGCTGGAGGTCATTGCCCAGCACTTCGTTCCCGCCGCCCTGGAAAACCCGAGCTCCCGAGAATGCATCATCCAACAACTCCCGGATTCGGGATTCCGCTGTATTCTTGGTGGTCTCCATCGCCTGCCTGGCCTCCTGGCCTTCAGGGCTGTTAGGGACGCCACGCTTGTCGAGCGTTGCCGATGCGGCCTTGTAGTCGATCAACTGCTCACGCAGTTCATCCGAAGAACGCCGTGGGATGTAGACAAAGAGGGTTGGCGACTCGGAGCCCGCGTGCTTTGCATCCGCCAGAACTTCTTGATCACTGGCCTCCCAGCCATCACGTACCCACACGTAGACCTTTTGATCCGCATCATCTGGAAGCTGGGCATCAAAGCTGGGGTACAAATCTCTAGCAACTTTCGATTGCCCCTGCATGACCTGTAGCTTCTTAACCTGATTCGCGAAATGCTTGCGAATACGATCTTCGCGCTCGCTTTCCACACGGAATGTTTCGTTACTCAGGTTGCTCTTCTGGTTTTGAAACTCGTCATCCCAGGCCGAGCTTTCTTCAGTTTGAATGCGGTATTCATCCTGAACCCTCATCAGGAGATGGCAGTTATCCATCAACGACGGCAGCTTACTGCGCAACTGGCTGCTGCCTTCCGTCAGGTCGGTCACCATCAGGTCCGCAACGGTATCGACACTTGAGCGGATGCCCAGGTCCTGGTTCTTGTTCGCGACTTTATTAATGAGAAAAACCAGACCACAGGCGCGCGCCAGAAGGCGTTCATCCTCGCTGCCATGGCTCCAATCACGTACCTGGTCATGCACCTTGCGGGGCAGAACGCGAGCCTGGAGCAGCTTCTCCGTGGTGTCAAAATACAGGTAATCGCCAGGAATGACGTGCCCGAGCGGCTTATCAAGATTGGTCTGGATTGCCTTGTGAACCATGCTCAGTTGGTTGCGGAGCTGGCTTGCGGTACCGGTCTCATCCAATACTCTTAGCCCCGCCTCCCAAAACCGGCGACGAACCGGCAGGATCGGATAGTCCTGGTCAAACTGGGCAATATCATCCTGGCGGTGCGCGATGGTTGTTTCCTGGAGGTGGCGCGATATCTCGCCAAGGTTCGCCTCCATCACTTCTTTGATGGGTTGTTTCGCCTCTGGCTTTTTCGCCAGGATGACTTGGCGGATAACGGCATCGACGTCTGCATCGGAGAGCTCAATCCGTATGGTGAAACGGCCTTCCAGCTTCCTGAGGTTATTAGTGCCGGTTACAGCGGTCTGCCCCGTTCCGATAAACATGAGCTTACCGCCGAGGTTTTTGCAACACGCTTCCACGGCCTCCTGAACATCAATGGAGCGCTGGCCATCCGTGCCGATGTACTGCTGGACCTCATCCAGAACCACCAGTGTTAGAGGGAAATGGCCGTCTTCTGTTAACGCCTCCTTGATCGTTTTAACCATCTCCTCACTGGAGACATCGTTCACATTCGGATAGAGCTGCAACAAGGTATCCGCACAGGCCTGCGTCGAGGAGAACGTTTTGGGTTTGGCCTCAACCAACGCTTCATGGAGGGAGTTATGGTGATTTCTGGTGTATGGAAGCAGGCTGAAGAGGTGGCATATCCTGTTGGTTGATCTCCGCCAAGATC
>NZ_JBXAYL010000035.1:0-16953 GCF_056783195.1 Salicola sp. AFF1 | reverse complement strand
TCTGTGGCCTGACGGCCACCCGGAGGTGGGTCAAAATTAATGGCCAGTAGTGGGTCATTTTAATTGGCCACTAACACACTGTAGCGCGTCGCGCGACAGTGTGCAATAGGATTGAATTGGCTATGCCGTTGATTTGTGGACAAGCCGTTTGCACCCAGCGGAGTGCAGGGGGTGGAGCACTGGTGCGCTCCCAGTTTGGTCTGTCAGGAAGAGGATTGGTTGAGGTGGGCCTTCAGGCGATTGCGAATCTGTTCCTGAGCTTCTTCCTTGCCGAACGCCCCTTGACGGAAGCGATCAGCAAGATCGAACATCGCCTGGAAAAGGTTCTCACCATCGTGCCCACGGTTCAGCCTGAACCGATCATGCTCGCGGATGACCCTGCGCCACTCGGCACGCACCTCCGCCCAGAATGCAGCCGTCTCTTCCCAGTACTCTTCACCCGCCTCGAAGCCGACATCGCGTATGGGCGTGTACTGGTTCAGACCCTGCTCGCGCGCCAGATAGGGTGAGTCGGAGGGCTGGCCGGGCGCCTCCAGCCGGAGCTTGAGATTGTCCTGCTCATGGTACCAGCCGGATGGCGTTATGATGTGGCGGTTGACCCCCTCCAGCACGTCGTAGTCGCTGCGAACGCTGTGCTCACGTCTTGGCAGCGGGCGCCAGGTGGTCTGGCTGGTCCAGCGCGAGAAACTGCCGTTGTGCTCCCACTGGCCGAAGGAGGCGTAACGTGGCGAGTCATCCACCTGGTAGACGGTCTGTGACCAGGTCCCGTCGACCGTTTCCGGCTCAAGCTCGCGGGTTTGCCAGACGCCTTCTCCTCGGTACTGGAGGATGGATGTGTCCTCGTAGCGCCAGTCCTGGCGCCAGTGTTTCATCACCATCGGGCCATGGGTTTCCCCGTCCTTCTGGAAGTACATGACCATGATGTGCTGGAGGCTGATGAGGTCCTCCTCGTTGGCGATAACGTACACTTTTTCCGTTGCCCAGCTGTGATAGGGGCGGGCAAGCTCATAATCGGTTGGGAAGGACTGGGTTTCCAGGAACTCGAAATCCGCCCGGTATTCCCCCGCCATCGCCAGGATGGCACGACGGTCACGCTCTTTTGTATCCAGATCTGGGGCGCGAAGCTTCTCCCACTGGTCCGTGGGCGTTTCCACGAGCGTTACGGGGGCTCCTTCGGATGTTCCACCCCTGGGAGACTGAGGGCATTCGTCAAGGGTCCGGCTGAACACGTAGCGGGGTTCGCAGTCTCCGTTGTTGTTTTCCTGCTCCGAAGCGAGGACCGCGCTGGCTGACATGAGAAAAAGCCCGGTAATAAGCAGTAATCGTCCTGCGTATTTGAGCATGGTTAACGGCCTCCGGTGTTAGGGCGGCGCCGGTCTTTGGTCTCGCCCTGTCAGGCCTGATCCTCTCTGGCACCTAGCTCCATGCGCAGCGCCTTGGTGGGGCGAAACGGCATCGTTGGCCGGGAATGGGAGCGGCCCTGTTTATCTCACTTCTTGTGTTGGGGGCAACTGTTCCGATGGGAATTGAACATGCCCGGCACTACACGGCAGGCTCGGGTATAGCACGACCACCGGATGGTGTTCTTATCATGGTTTTCGGGTGGGGCCTGCTTGCGGTCTTGATCGTTGGTATCTGGGTGTGACTACTTTGGCGGTCTGTGTTGGAAGAAAAGTTCTATAACGCTGGGGGCAAGCCAAGTCCATGAAATAAAAAAGCCCACGCAGAGGTGGGCTTTTTTATGGAATATGGCCCGCCCGATAGGATTCGAACCTATGACCTCTGCCTCCGGAGGGCAGCGCTCTATCCAGCTGAGCTACGGGCGGTGGGTGACACCGGAATGGATGGCTCCGGCGTCGGTCGGTGGCTGGCGCCTTGTGAGCACTCCACCGAAACAGGGCTCGTATGATAAGGGCCTTGGGCCCGTGCGTCCATCCCCCGCGGCCATTTCAGTGTTCAAGGGCCGCTGGGTCCGCCTGCCCGTGGTTGATGAGAACATTTTTTACACAAAACACTTGCATTCTTTCGGGCAAATAAGAATAATTAGCATTAAGGTGCTCGTTAGCTGCTATGCAGGAGTTGTCATGTACGTCTGTGTCTGCAACCAAATTACTGATCACGAAATTCGCCGGGCGGTTGAGGATGGCTGCTCCAGCATGCGTCAGCTCCGGAACGAGCTAGGGGTCGCCACCGAGTGTGGTCGGTGTGGAACCATGGCCCGGGATATTCTGAACGAGCACCGGGAGAGCGTGGACCTGGATCTGCTCAACGCGCTGGCACGCCCAGCGTAACAACCCGCTGTTCCCGTGACCGGCAGCCTCTGTGATTGGCTGGCCGCCCGTGACACGTGTGTGCTAACTTTGTGTCATCACAGAGGCACACCGACCACGGGAGATTCACCATGAAAGGCGACAAGCAGGTCATCCAGTATCTGAATCAGGCACTTGCGGCGGAGCTGACCGCGATTAACCAGTATTTTCTACACGCGCGCATGCTCAAGGATTGGGGCATCGACAAGCTCGGCCAGATTGAGTACGACGAATCCATCGACGAGATGAAGCACGCCGATCGGCTGATCGAGCGTATCCTGTTTCTGGGTGGGCTGCCCAACCTGCAGGATCTCAACAAGCTGTTGATTGGCGAGAACGTCAAGGAAATCCTTGAGTGTGACCTTAAGGCGGAGCACGACGGCATCGCCATCTACCGGGCGGGCATCCAGCAGGCCGAGTCCGTTCAGGATTACGGTTCCCGGGATCTGCTGGCGTCGCTGCTGTCGGAAGAAGAAGGCCACGTGGACTTCCTCGAGACGCAGCTTGATATGATCGACCGCATGGGCATCGAGAACTACTGCCAGCTGCAGTCCAGTGGTACCGCTGAGGAAGGCGGCGAATAAGGAGGGTCGTATCATCGGTCGGGAGCGGGTATAATAGGGGCGCTTCTGACGATTGAGGTGTGGTAATGAACAAGCTGACCCGTACTTTCGCAAGTCTCGGCCTTATTGCAGCGTTGGGCGGTTCCGCGCTCACCCTGGCGGCCGTTGAGGATCAGATCCGGGAACGCATCGAGCCCGCCGGCAATGTGAACATTGCGGGTCAGGAAGGGCAGCAGATGCAGCAGCAGTCCAGTGGGCCCCGGGGCGGCGAGGAAGTTTACACCGCCGCCTGCTCAGCGTGCCACGACTCCGGTGCTGCGGGCGCGCCCAAGTTTGGTGATTCCGGAGCCTGGGGGGATCGCATCAGTAAGGGCAAGGAAACGCTCTACAAGCACGCGATCAATGGTTTCAATGCCATGCCGGCCAAGGGTGGTTGTGGCGACTGTTCGGATGAAGAAGTCCAGAACGCCGTCGATTACATGGTTGCGGAGAGCAAATAATCCGGTCGAGCTTCCTCCAAAAGGGATTCGGGTGCCGGGTGTTGTTGTCTGAGGCATTCGAGAGCAGTCAATGCGCATAACCGGTTATACGGACTATTCCCTTCGCGTCCTGATCTACGTTTCTGTTCAGGGTGACCGGTTGGCGACCATTCAGGAAGTTGCTGACCGGTACCAGATCTCCAAGAACCATCTGATGAAGGTGGTCCACCAGCTTACCCGTAAGGGCTATCTGGATAGCGTCCGTGGCAAGAAGGGGGGGATCCGTCTCCGCCAGAATGCGGCGGACATCAATCTGGGCGTGCTGGTGCGGGAGATGGAGCCTGATCTGGATCTGGTGGAGTGTTTCGGGCCGAATAATACCTGTGTCATATCACCGGTGTGCTCGCTCAAAGGGATACTGGGCGAGGCTCTGGATGCGTTCCTGGCGACCCTGGATCGCTATACCCTCGCTGATATCGTCCCGGAGAAGGACGCCCCGCACTTGATCCGGCTTCTCAACATTCCCGTTGAGGACTCGGCCTAGAAGACCGGGCGGTGCTCAGCCACCCGTCATGTTCATGAACCGCAGAATCTGAACATCCCCGTCTGTGGTGAAGTGGTGCTCCTTCGGCTTCAGGTCCATGGCGCTGATAATGGCCTCCCGAATGGGCTCGTCGTCCTCGGGGTAGCGCCGCATCAGTCCCTTAAGGTCCTTTGAGTGTTCATTGCCGAGGCACAGCAGCAGCCGGCCTTCGACGGTCAGGCGTACACGGTTGCAGTCGCCGCAGAAGTTGTGGGTGTGGGGGGAGATGAAGCCTACCTTGCTTGGTGAGTCCGGCATCTGGAAGTAGCGTGAGGGCCCGCCAGTGTCCGCGGTGCTGGGGATCAGGGCATAGCGCTGTTCAATGATCTCGCGCACCTCATCACTGGAACAGAACGTCTCGTCCCGGGTGTGGTCGGAGATCTCACCCAGGGGCATTTCCTCAATGAAGCTGATATCGATGCCGCGGGAACGGGCGAAATCGACCAGGTCGAGCACTTCATGGTCGTTGCGGTTCTTCATGATGACGCTGTTGAGCTTGATGCCCTTGAAGCCGGCGTCGACGGCGGCATCAATGCCCTTGATGACCCTGTTGAGGTCGCCGGTGCGCGTAATCGCGCGGAACTTGTCCGCATCCAGTGAATCGAGGCTGATGTTGAGCCGGTCCATCCCGGCAGCCTGCAGGTCCTGGGCCATGTGTGGGAGTTGGCTGCCATTGGTGGTCATCGCCAGGTCGTTGAGGCCCAGGCTGCCGATGTCCTGGACCAGTTTCAGGATGTCCTTGCGCACCAGCGGTTCGCCGCCGGTCAGGCGGATCTTTTCAACACCGAGCTCGTGAAAGATGCGGGCAATGCGCGCGATCTCTTCCAGGCTGAGTACCTGCTGGCGCGGCAGGAATTCCATGTCCTCGCTCATGCAGTAGACGCAGCGGAAGTCACAGCGGTCGGTCACGGAGATGCGCACATAGGTGATGGTGCGCCCGAACTGGTCGACCAGTGCTTTTTGCGGTTCGGACATCGTGTTCTCCTTACTGCTCGCTCATGGCCTGGAGCTGGACCGGTTCGCCGTCGCGCGTGAAGATGGCGAACTGCTCCAGGTTTTCACCGGTTGTGAGGGTCTGGGCCATGCGGGTGAGGTGTTGTTCGGTCTCGTCCTCGGGCAGGGGCGCGCCGTTGCGTCCGGGGAGGACGGCGGTCATCAGGAATTCCCAGTTGGTGCTGACCTGGTCCGCTTCTTCCACAATGTCCTTGAGGCGGGTCTCGGGTGTCAAGGGGAAGTCGCGGACCATCAGGGGCATGAGGGTGCCCTGATCATCCATTTCAGTGGCTTCACCGCTGGCGGTTTGTTCCTGCAGGCGCTGGACGTGGATGAGTACGACCAGGAGCTTGGTGCCGGGGCCGTCCATTTCGGACATTCGGGCCAGGTCGTCGAAGGTGGTGATTCTTGGTTCGGGGGTGAAGGTTTCTACCGCCATCTGGATGCCTCTGTGTTCTGCGTTTGTCACCAGCCTTTGGGGCTGCTGCCGGCATTGCTGCGGGGGATCCCTTTCAGGGACCGCTGTGAACCCATCCCTGGGCGCTGGCGCGATGGCATCCCTGCCATCGAGCCTCCCTGAAAGGGATCCCCCACATCAATGCTTCGGAACTCCTGCTGGTCGCGGCCTCTGTGCCTCTCCTGATCCCAACATTTCTTCCACTACTGTACCAATGGGTTATCGGCTCCGCTGAGGTCAATGCCCTCGATTCTGGAGCGCCCGGCCAGGATCTGGAGGTACTGGCTGACGGAGCGGCGCCAGACGGATTCCTTCAGATAGGTGGCGATTTTGTCCTTCACGGCTTCATAGGGCAGCTGGTCGCCGCGTTGGCGTTCGTGCAGCCAGACCACATGGAAGCCGTAGCGGGTTTCCAGTGGATGAGTGGAGAGTTCGCCTTCGGGAAGGCGGTCCAGGGCCTTTTCGAAGTCGTGTGAGGTGTCCCCCGGGCCGACGGTGCCCATGTCCCCGCCGGCTTCGGCGGAGGGGCATTTGGAGTGCTTGAACGCGAGCCGTGTAAAGCGGCTGGGGTCGGCCTGGCAGACGCGGATGATGCGCCGGCAGCGCTCCCGGGCGGCGACGCGGGCGTCGGCGTCGTCGGCCGGGGCCGGGCGGAAAACGTGCGAGACGTGGTACCGGCTGGGTGAGCGGAAGCGTTCGCGGTTGCTTTCGTAATACTGCCGGCAGGCGGTGTCGTCCGGTTCCGGGTTGTCCAGTTCCTGGTCGAGGAGCTGGCGGATCTGGGCTTCTTCCTGGGTTTCCGCGGTCTGGCGGTCTTCGCCGGTGATGCCCTGGCGTTCGGCTTCTGTAATCAGCATCGTGCGGATAGACAGAGCGCGTGCCGCTTCTTTTCGGGCTTCCTGGAGCGATGATGCCGGATGATATTGGACTTCCTGATCAATGGCATCTTCGGTAATAGTGCGACCGTTAACCAGGATTTCGCCACCGGCGACTTGCTGAATGGGGATGGCTTGCATGCTACCTCCGGGGTTCGATTGGGGCGGCAGGAGCCGGGGATGCTTGGAGGGAAACTCGGTGGCCAGGGATGGCCACCGCGTAGCCTACACGGATGTACTTGTGGCGGTTCCCGGAAAGCATCCCCGGCTCCTGTCGACCCACTGGAAAGAGTCCGATCACTGCGGCCTTACGATCTGGTACCGCCGGGCCACGTATTCCACCGGCCAGCTCCAGATGTGCACCAGCCGGCTGAACGGGAAAGCGGTGAACATGAGCAGGCCGAGGAAGATGTGGGTCTTGTAGATCCAGTGCACGTCCACGATGTAATGCCATGCGCCGGCCTGGAAGGTGACGATGCCCTGGGCCCAGTGGGCGAGTTCGAGCATGACGGCGCCGTCCAGGTGGTCCATGGAGACGAACAGGGTACACAGGCCGGTGATCAGCTGCAGGTAGATCAGGCAGATGATGAAGGTGTCCATGGGGCTGCTGTTGGCCCGTACGCGGGCGTTGAACAGGCGCCGGTACACCAGGTAGGTGAGACCAGCGAAGCACAGCAGGCCGAAGATGCCACCGGCGACCATGGCCATGATCTGCTTTGCGCCCGGACTCAGGCCCAGG
This sequence comes from Salicola sp. AFF1, assembly GCF_056783195.1. Lineage (NCBI taxonomy): Bacteria > Pseudomonadati > Pseudomonadota > Gammaproteobacteria > Oceanospirillales > Halomonadaceae > Salicola > Salicola sp. AFF1. The sequence continues at coordinate 9,955 of NZ_JBXAYL010000035.1, read as the reverse complement.
GAGGTGTAGAGTACCGTCGGTGTGAGCAGGCCAAAGAGATGGCCGAAGAACAGCAGCAGGATGCCCACGTGGAAGGCGATACTGGCCCAGCGGAACGCCGGCGGGTTGTTCAGGCTCTGGCTGGACATGGCCCGCCAGGTGTACTGCCCGCGTTCATACCGCAGGAAGCTGCCGAGCAGGAAGATGGTGCCGGCCAGATAGGGGCCGACGCCGAAGATCAGTTGATTGATGTAGGTTTCCATGGTGTTTCTCCCCTGGATCAGCGTTGGCCGGCGGCCTGGGCGCCCGGGTTGTCCACCCAGCGCACAGGGATCTCGTCCGTTGGTGTGGTGGCGGCGCTGGGGCTGGTGTTGCCGCAGCCGCCGCCGGCCGGGTCGTTGTTGCCGAGGAAGGTGACCTGTTCCTCTTCCCAGATCTCGTCCATCTTGGTGATGGATTCATCCGGGCCCTCGTTGGCGGCCAGCTCGCGCATGTCCCGGGCCTGCTCGCAGCTGCCGCCGATGACTTCCAGGGCCTGGAAGAGGGCGGCATAGCGGGATTCCTTTTCTTCCAGGCGGGCGCCGAGCAGGACCAAGACGGGCATGGCGTCACCGAGCATGTCGGTGATCTCGGTTTCGTCCTGGGTGGAGAGGTATTCCAGAAAAAGCGGGATGTAGTCCGGCAGTTCCCGGGCGTCGAGTTCGTAGCCGTGCAGGCGGTAGTGTTCCATCAGGTCGACCATGGCCTGGCCACGGTCCCGGGATTCGCCGTGCACGTGTTCGAACAGATGCAGCGACAGGTGGCGCCCGCGGTCGAAGAGGCTGACGTAGTCTTCCTGGATCTCACCCAGGGGGCGTTCCGCCAGCTCATCAATGAGTGCCAGGAGCGCGTCCCGGGGGGCTTCCCCGAGGCGCGGTTCGCTGCGGATGACCTCGGCCAGTTCCGGCAGGGCCTCCTGCATGGGGGCCGTGGGATAGGCCATAAGGTGGGCAATGGCTCGCAGTGTCTTCATGGTGACCTCCTCAGTTGCCCATCTTCTCAACGCGCACGGAAAAGAAGTTGCGCTTGTTGTTGGGCTTGCCGCCGAACACGTCGGCGTCGTCGCCACCCCCGGCGTTGCAGCCGCTGCCGAAGCTGAAGCCGCAGCCGCCACGCTCGGTCTGGCCGTCGTAGATGGATTCGGCGTATTCGCGCTTGTTGGTCGGGATCACAAAGCGATCCTCGTAGTCGGCGATGGCCATGTAGCGGAACATCTGCTCGACCGTTTCCACATCCAGTCCGACCCGTTCCAGCACTTCGGTGTTCTCAATGCCGTCCACGTTGCGCCCGCGCATGAAGGCCCGCATGGCCAACATCCGTTCCAGGGCCTGGGTGATGGGCGCTTCTTCGCCGGCGGTGAGCATGTTGGCCAGGTAGCGCACGGGGATGCGCAGCTGGTCCACATCCGGGATGGCGCCGTTGTAGCCGATCCTGCCAGCCTCGGCAGCGGACTGGATGGGCGACAGCGGCGGGGCGTACCACACCATGGGCAGTGTCCGGTATTCCGGGTGCAGCGGGAAAGCGACCTTCCACTCCATGGCCATCTTGTAGACCGGGGAGTTCTGCGCCGCTTCGAGCCAGTCGTCCGGGATGCCCTGGCGGCGTGCCTCGGCGATGATCTCCGGATCGTTCGGGTCCAGGAAGACGTCCATCTGGGCTTCGTACAGATCCTGCTCGTTGGGCGTGCTCGCGGCCTCCTCAATGCGGTCGGCGTCGTAGAGCATCACACCCAGGTAGCGGATCCGGCCCACACAGGTCTCGGAGCACACCGTGGGCTGGCCCACCTCAATGCGCGGGTAGCAGAAGGTGCACTTCTCGGACTTGCCGGACTTCCAGTTGTAGTAGATCTTCTTGTACGGGCAGCCGGAGACGCACATGCGCCAGCCGCGGCACTTGTCCTGGTCGATCAGTACGATGCCGTCCTCTTCCCGCTTGTAGATGGCACCGCTGGGGCAGGAGGCCACGCAGGTGGGGTTGAGGCAGTGCTCGCACAGCCGGGGCAGGTACATCATGAAGGTGTTCTCGAACTGGCCGTAGATCTCCTTCTGCACGCCCTCGAAGTTGTAGTCCTTCGAACGGTGCTTGAATTCCGTGCCCAGGATCTCCTCCCAGTTCGGGCCCCATTCGATCTTTTCCATGCGCTTGCCGGTCAGCAGTGAGCGTGGCCGAGCCGTGGGCATGGTCTTGGCGTCTCCCGCTTTCTGCAGGTGCGCGTAGTCGAAGTCGAAGGGCTCGTAATAGTCATCGATGGCCGGCATGTCCGGGTTGGCGAAAATGTTCGCCAGCACCCGCCAGCGCCCGCCGATGCGGGGCTGGATGCTGCCGTCGTCGAGACGCTTCCAGCCGCCCTTCCAGCGCTCCTGATTCTCCCATTCCTTGGGATAGCCCACGCCGGGCTTGGTCTCGACGTTGTTGAACCAGGCGTATTCCATGCCCTCGCGGGAGGTCCAGACGTTCTTGCAGGTTACCGAGCAGGTGTGGCACCCGATGCACTTGTCCAGGTTCAACACCTTGCCGATCTGTGCGCGTATCCTCATGTCATGCCCCCTCTGTCCGCATGGCATCGCCCGATTCCTCGTCCATCCAGTCGACGTTGCTCATCTTCCGGACGACGATGAACTCGTCGCGGTTGGAACCCACGGTTCCGTGGTAGTTGAAGAAATAGCTCTGCTGGGCGTAGCCGCCGATCATGTGCGTCGGCTTGAGCACGGCCCGCGTCACGGAGTTGTGAATGCCGCCGCGGTTGCCGGTGATCTCGGATCCGGGCGTGTTCACAATCTTCTCCTGGGCGTGGTACATCATCGACATGCCCTCGGGCACCCGTTGACTCACCACGGCCCGCGCGGTGATGGCGCCGTTGACGTTGAACGCCTCGATCCAGTCGTTGTCCTCGACCCCGGCCTTGGCCGCGTCGGTCTCGCTCATCCAGACGATCGGGCCGCCGCGCGAGAGCGTGAGCATCAGCAGGTTGTCCGTGTAGGTGCTGTGGATGCCCCACTTCTGGTGCGGGGTAATGAAGTTGAGCACGATCTCGGTGTTGCCGTTGCCCTTCTTGTTCATGATCGGGTCGATCGTCTTCATGTCGATCGGCGGCTTGTACACGCACAGGGTCTCGCCGAAGGCGCGCATCCACAGATGATCCTGGTAGAACTGCTGGCGCCCGGTGAGGGTCCGCCAGGGGATCAGCTCGTTGACGTTGGTCCAGCCGGCGTTATAGCTGACCTTGTCCGATTCCACACCCGACCAGGTGGGCGAGGAGATGATCTTGCGCGGCTGGGCCACGATGTCGTTGAAGCGGATGGTCTCGCCTTCATGGGAGCGCGCCAGGTGCGCGTGCTCGCGACCGGTCTGCTCGCTCAGCGCATCCCAGGCACGCACCGCCACATGACCGTTGGTCTCAGGGGCCAGGCTCAGGATGGTTTCGCAGGCATTGACCGCCGTGCGGATCTTGGGCCGGCCCTTGGTGCTGACGTTCTCGGTCACGCGGCCGTTGAGGTCGCCCAGGAACTCGACCTCGTCCTGGGTTTTCCAGGTAATGCCCTTGCCACCATTGCCCGCGTTGTCCATGAGCGGACCGAGGGCCGTGAAGCGGTTGTAGGTCTCGGGGTAGTTGCGCTCCACCGGCACCATGTTGGGCATGGTCTTGCCGGGAATGGGCTCGCACTCACCTTTCTTCCAGTCTTTCACGTCCTTGGGCTGGGCCATTTCCGCCGGGGTGTCGTGGATGTGCGGCAGGGTGGTTACGTCGGTTTCCTCGCCGAGGTGACCCTGGCAGAGCTCCGAGAACTTCTTGGCGATGCCGCGGTAGATGTCCCAGTCGGAACGCGACTCCCAGGCCGGATCCACGGCCGCGGTCAGCGGGTGGATGAAGGGGTGCATGTCGGAGGTGTTCATGTCGTGCTTTTCGTACCAGGTGGCGGTCGGCAGCACGATGTCCGAGTACATGCAAGTGGTCGACATCCGGAAGTCCAGAGTGGTCAGCAGGTCCAGCTTGCCGGTGGCCGCGTCGCGCCACTGCACTTCCTCGGGCTTCTCGGCGTTGGGGATGCTGTCCAGATCCTTGCCCTGAAGGCCGGTCTCGGTCCCCAGCAGGTACTTGAGGAAATACTCGTGGCCCTTGCCCGAGGAGCCCAGCAGGTTGGAGCGCCAGACGAACATGTTGCGCGGGAAGTTGGCCGGGTTGTCCGGGTCCTCGCTGGCGAACTGCAGGCTGCCGTCGCGCAGGGACTGCACGATGTAGTCCTTGATCTCCATGCCGGCCTGCTTGGCCTCGCGTGCCACCTGCAGCGGGTTGCGCGACAGCTGCGGCGCGGAGGGCAGCCAGCCCATGCGCTCGGCGCGCACGTTGTAGTCGATCATGGAGCCGTTCCAGTCATCGGCGTTGACCAGCGGTGACAGGATCTCCTCCATGCTGACCGTCTCGTGGCGCCACTGGCTGGTGTGGTTGTAGAAGAAGGAGGTGGAGTTCATGTGCCGCGGCGGACGGTGCCAGTCCATGGCGAATGCCACGGGTGCCCAGCCGGTCTGCGGGCGCAGCTTTTCCTGCCCCACGTAGTGGGCCCAGCCACCGCCGGAGACGCCGATGCAACCGCACATCATCAGCATCTTGATGACGCCCCGGTAGTTCATGTCCATGTGGTACCAGTGGTTCATGGCGGCGCCGATGATGATCATGGACTTGCCCTGGGTCTTATGGGCGTTCTCCGCGAACTGCTGCGCCACGGTGATGACCTTCTCGCGCGGCACGCCGGTGATGGCTTCCTGCCAGGCCGGGGTGTAGGGCACGTCGTCATCGTAGGAGCTGGCCACGTGGTCGCCACCCAACCCCCGGTCAATGCCGTAGTTGGCCACCATCAGGTCGAAGACGCTGGCCACGCGAGCGGTGCTGCCGTCGGCCAGGGTGATGGTGCGGATCGGTACGCGACGCTGCTGGACCGGATCATGGCTGGTGTGGGAGAAGTGCGGGTTGCCGCCGCCCCCGAAATAGGGGAAAGCCACCTCGGTTACATCGTCGGACTGCTCAATATGGGTCAGGCGCAGGTGGATGTCGTTGCCGTCGCCGGTCTTCTGCTCCAGGTTCCACTTGCCCTTGCTTTCGGTCCAGCGGAAGCCGATGGAACCGGTAGGTGCGACCAGGTTGTTGCTGTTGTCGTCCCAGGCAATGGTTTTCCAGTCGGCGTTGTCATCCTCGCCCAGATCGTTCGCCAGGTCCGAGGCACGCAGGAAGCGCCCGGGGACGGTGTTGCCGTTTTCTTCGTCCAGAAGGACCAGGTAGGGCAGGTCGGTGTAGCGGCGGACGTAGTCGTCGAAGTAGTCGCTCTTACCCTCGACGTGCCATTCCTTGAGGATGACGTGGCCCAGGGCCATTGCCAGGGCGGAGTCGGTGCCCTGCTTGGGGTTGAGCCAGATGTCGCCGAACTTGGAGGCCTCGGAGTAGTCCGGGGTGACGGTGACGGTCTTGGTGCCCCGGTAACGGGCCTCGGTCATGTAGTGGGCATCCGGTGTCCGCGTCTGCGGCACGTTGGAGCCCCACATCATCAGGAAGGTGGAGTTGAACCAGTCTGCGGACTCGGGCACGTCCGTCTGCTCGCCCCAGGTCTGGGGAGAGGCGGGGGGCAGGTCGCAGTACCAGTCGTAAAAGCTCATGCAGACGCCGCCGATCAGCGACAGGTAGCGGGTGCCGGCCGCGTAGGAGACCATGGACATGGCCGGGATCGGGGAGAAGCCGATGATCCGGTCAGGGCCGTAGTCGCGAGCGGTGTAGACGTTGGCGGCGGCGATGATTTCCTGAACTTCCGTCCAGTCGGCGCGGATGAAACCGCCCAGGCCCCGGCGGGACTTGTAGGCGTGGGCCTTCTGCGGATCCTGGACAATGGAGGCCCAGGCTTCCACCGGATCATTGTGCTGCTTCTTCGCATCGCGCCAGAGTTCCACCAAGTGGCGGCGTACCATGGGATGCTTGAGCCGGTTGGCGCTGTAGATGTACCAGGAGAAGCTGGCACCCCGGGCGCAGCCGCGCGGCTCGTGGTTGGGCAGGCCCGGGCGCGTGCGCGGGTAGTCGGTCTGCTGGGTTTCCCAGGTGACCAGCCCGTTCTTGACGTAGATCTTCCAGGAGCACGAGCCGGTGCAGTTCACACCATGGGTGGAGCGAACCACCTTGTCGTGCTGCCAGCGCGAGCGGTAACCGTCCTCCCAGCGCCGGTCCTCGTCAACGGTCACACCGTGGCCGTCGGAAAAAGGGGCCCTCTGGCGCTTGAAGAACGTCAGTCGGTCCAGAAAGTTACTCATCTTGATCTCCTCAGGGTTGCCCTGTCCGCGCTGCCTGAATGTTGAGCTTTCTCAATGCTTCAGGCTGATGGTCCCTATTCTGGCCAATAAGAAGTATCAGGTCTGCATGGATACCCCGAGATAACCGGGCTCTACCCCCCAAGGGATAGGGCCGGGTTACACGTTGTTTTCAGGTGCTTCCCCAAGGGTGGCGAGAAGACTGGCGGCGATGACGATCAGCCCGATGCTCATCAGCGGCGTGAAGCGCCAGCCGAACGCTTCGGAGATCAGGGGGGTGGAGGCATACGCAAACACGATCCCCAGCAGGCAAAGCGTGAGCAGGCCCGTGGCGAGAATGCGGCAAGGGATAAGGGTGAGCCTGCGCAGGTAGACGAGTCCGATGGCAAAGCAGCCGGGAACCAGCCCCAGTCCAGCGCCCACCAGAAGCAGGTGGCTGAACCGGGTTGCCAGCGACAGGCCGGCGAGCGACGGCGTCAGGGCCAGGAAGACCACCAGCAGCACCGTGCCAGGGTTGGCGGCGTGGACGGCCCAGCGGTAAAGCGGCCACACCAGCAGGGTGCTGACAAAGGCCGGCACTGCCAGTGTGAGCCCGAACTGGGGCGCGCTCAGCTCAAAGGTCTGTGATACCAGGGTTACCAGTGCTGCGAAAACGCCCCAGCTGCCCGCAGCCAACGCCATTACCAGGGTGGCCAGCGGCAGGGAACTGGACAGGTTCCAGTCTTGGCCAGCGGGCTGCATGGGATTCTCGACCTCGCGATTAGGCGGATGATGACTTCCGTTTCCGGTTCCTGAGTTTCCGCTTAGCAGCTGATCCGGTCAAAATGTCAATGGAGGTATCTGGTTGTTGAATTGGTGTAGTATGTCTATTACTTTCGGTGTACACCGGTTCCCGCAGTCTTGCCGATTACGTTAGGTTCTGACCCTTATGCGCCTTTTCAGGGATTCGTTGATTGCCCGCATCGGCATAGCCCTCGCCGCCGTTGTGATTCTGGCACTGATCAATATCGTGGTTTCGCTGGTGATCTCGGCCAGTGCCCGGGGTGACGCCACGGCGATCAACCATTCAGGGCTGGTGCGCATGGAGCTCCAGAGGCTGGTGACCCTTGCGGGCCCGGAGACGGATAGCGCCCCCCGGTCCGATCAAGCGGTCCAGGACCAGATCGAGCGCATTACCCACCGTCTGGAAAGCCCATTGCTCAATGGCGCCATGCCGGGGCTGGAGCACCCCGTGACGGACCGCTATCAACGGGTCCGCCTGGGCTGGCTTGCGTTGATCCGACCGGCCTATCAAGACGCTGTGCAGGGTGCGGGTACCAATGGCATGCCGCTGCAGAACACCCGGGTTTTCATCGGCGCCGTTGACAGCCTGGTGGGTGCCCTGGAGGAGCGCGCGGAATCGCGCATTGCGCTTCTGGGCGTGGTACAGATTCTGTCGCTGCTGCTGACGCTGGCCGTAGTCGTCGTGCTGTTCATGGATGTGCGCCGGCGGGTGCTGGAGCCACTTAACAGGCTTCTGGCGATGGCCCGGGCGGCGTCGCACCAGGATTTCTCCCAGCGCACCGGCTTCCGGGGGCAGGATGAACTGGCGGTGCTTGGCCGAACCTTTGACCAGATGAGCGAATCCCTGTCGCGGCGCTATGCGGACCTGGAATCCCGCGCCGCCGCCCGCACCGATGAACTGGAGCGCAGTCACCGCGCCCTGCAGCTGTTGCACAGCGCCAGCCGCTCGCTCTACGGAGCAACGGACCTGTGCGAGGGGGCTGTTCCGTTGCTGCAGCAGCTGGAAAGCCTGCTCGGCATTGGACCGGTCAGCCTCTATCTGCACGAGCGCGAAAACGAGGCCCCCTTCGAGGCGGTTACCACCCATGCCGAGGCCCGTCCGGAACACTGTCGGTCCTTCAACTGCGATGCCTGCCTGACCGGCTGCCACACGCTGGAGGACCAGCCCGAGGAACACCGCAAGCGGCTGCTGTTGCCGGTGCGTACCGGGGACGATCTGGTGGGGACGCTGGAGGTCTGGTACGAACGGGGGCGGACCCTGCAGCATCACGAACGCCAGCTTCTGGAAACCCTGGCGGACCAGTTGGGTACCGCCGTCTACCTGAACCGGCGCATGACGGAGCAGCAGCGGCTGACGCTGATGGAGGAGCGCACCATCATTGCCCGGGAGCTTCATGATTCGCTGGCGCAGTCGCTGTCCTATCTCAAGATGCAGGTGGCCCGGCTGCAGAAGCTCCAGCAGGATTCGGGGCGTGAGGTGGATCCTCGCGAGGACGAAGTGATTCAGGAACTGCGCAATGGATTGAACAATGGTTATCGCCAGCTGCGTGAACTGCTCACGACCTTCCGGTTGCAGTTCGATTCGCCCGGTCTGGAGGAGGCCCTGAACCGGACGGTGACGGAATTCAGCGACCGGCTTGGCCATCCAGTATCATTGACGTACGAGCTTTCGCCCCGGATGTTATCGCCCAATGAGGAGATCCATGTGCTGCAGATTGTGCGCGAGGCCCTGGCGAACGTGCTCAAGCATTCCCAGGCGACTGAAGCCTGGGTGCGCGTGTACCAGAGTAATGGCTCGCTGCGGGTCGTGGTGAGGGATAATGGCGTGGGGTTGCCCGACGGTGGGGTGCCGCCAAGCCATTATGGCATTGTGATCATGCGCGACCGCAGCCAGACATTGGGCGGCGAACTCAGTATGCGTAACCGGGAAGAGGGCGGCGCCGAGGTGCGCCTGATGATCCCGCAGAACAACTCCGGCCTGATCCAGGCCTCCTGACCCTTTTGGTGATTGAACAGTAACGGGATGACGCCACATGAGCCAGACAGAAGAAACCACGCCAGCACAGATTCTTCTGATTGACGACCACCCCCTGCTTCGCCGGGGCATTACCCAGCTGCTGGAAATGGAAGACAGCATGACCCTGGCCGGAGAAGCCAGCAACGCCCAGGAAGGCATACGCCTTGCCAGTGAGCTGGATCCGGACCTGATCCTGCTGGACCTGAACATGCCGGGAACAGATGGCCATGAAACGCTGCGCAAACTGCGCGAGGATGGCTTCCCGGGCCGGATTGTGATCTTCACGGTTTCGGATGCCGAGGACGATGTGGTCACGGCGCTGCGCGCGGGGGCCGATGGCTACCTGCTCAAGGACATGGAGCCCGAGGACCTGATGACGCGTCTGCACCAGGCGGCGGTCGGTAAGCTCGTGGTCAGCGACCGGCTGACGACGCTGTTGGCCGATGCACTGCGTCAGCAGACCACGCCTGAGGCAGAGGGGCCTGATTACGCCAGCCTGACGCCGCGTGAAAAGGACATCCTGCGCCACATCGCCGAAGGCCTCTCCAACAAGATGGTGGCCCGGCGGCTGGACATCAGCGAGGGCACCGTCAAGGTGCACGTTAAGCATCTTCTCAAGAAACTGGGGCTGCGTTCCCGGGTTGAGGCCGCCGTCTGGGCGGTTCAGGAGGGGTACGCTGAATCCGGGTGATTCGCACTTCTGGGTGTGGATTCCGTTGTGCCCCGAGCGGCGCAGGGGAGCAGAGGTTGATGCCTCTGCTCCCCTGACTGAGGATTAGCCCGGATTTCTCATGAGAAGGAAGGAAAAAGCGGCTTAAAGTGTTAGAATTCAAGCCTCTACACACGAACCAA
>NZ_JBXAYL010000034.1:0-19814 GCF_056783195.1 Salicola sp. AFF1 | reverse complement strand
ATCGGGGCATGCGAACAGCTCCTTGTTGCTCAGTGCCAGCCTAGCAAATCGGGGGTTTTTCTACAGCCTCAACGCTTGCAGCAGGGGCGCGACGTCAGGAGCGTCCCTTGCCTGCATTTGTTATGAACTTTTTGTATTCTCGCCAAAGATTTCTCCGCCACTTCCAACTGACCTTTACTTTTACGGGCTTCCCAATGCTGGTGTCCACATAGAGGTTGAAAGTCATTATCCGATAAAACGCTGTCAGTACGTTGTCAGCGAACAGAAACTCGTCTCTTTTATCCAACTCCGCAAAGAAATCTGAAGGGTGGAATATCAGTACTTGCTCTCCGTCTGATAGCTGCTTTGGAAGCTTTGAGCACATATGGCTAACGCGGCGATCAAGGTATGGAAACGTCCAGAAGTTCAGCTTTCCTGTGAAAGGATATTTCCTGTACCTCCAGTGGTAATTCGTCACACTAACTTGGCGTGGCCCTACATTGACGCATGAAAGCGTGTAAACAAAAAAATTCAACACTTGGGGATTTTCTTGTGGAATTACGCCCGAGGAGAGCGTTGCTCTGAGTTGAACCTTTCGATCTCTGACAGACAACCAAAGTGCAACACCCGAAATCAGGACAGTGCCAACAGCCGATAGCCATGGAGCAAAGCTATTGATAAACAACCATGTCTCTTTGCACTCAGGTGTCACTCAAAGCTCCCATTCATAACGGATAGCTAACCGGCGCCGGAGCGACAGCGTAGGGGACCAAAAGCGCGAGCTTTTGGCGTCCGGTTGAGCGGCTGGTTAGTGGCGGGCCCTACGGAAACCCGCTCCCCGGCAGTAAACACAACCGCCCACTCCGTTGCCCCTGCACCGACTGCCGCCGACACCCATGATTGAAACCACCGCCACCGTTGCGGTGGACGAACCTGAACTCAAGGGTAGCCGATCCAGAACTGATTTTCGCCGGACAGCCCCACGACCGTGGCACCAATTTCTCTAACCAGGAAGAACTCGGCTGAGCTACCAACTCCCTGTCCGATGTTGACGGCCTTGGCCGAGCACCGGCATTTCCGACTTTCTTTCAGCTTTCCGCCAAGGCCCATGGCACACAGCCAACGAAAGGCCCGGAACCACAGCCCACTAACAGGTAATCACTGGAATTCAGCGATATTGATATTCGTGAGGTCTGTATAGCGCCGCTTGGCCCGTAGAACCGCGTCCATACAAACCCCTAAAAAATAATAGCTTAACTCAGCGCCAGGGGCCATGCGGTGTAATCGTTTGACGTCTCGATTTTGCTCTTTCAATAACAATGTATATTTATACAGTTATCAGAAAATCACTTTATATCATCAACAGCAGGCGTCAACCTGCGCCTGCGTGATCACAGCCTCAGGATGATTCGGCTCAACCGGTACAGCATTCGCACCGGGAAGTCATGCAGGTACTGGGTCCGTTGCCACGATGGTAGCTATCCGTAAGTGGTGGGCTATAAAGGGAGCTTAGAGCTGCTGCCCCCGGTGACCCACGCTACCGCCCCGGCGGACTTGAGTCACCGTCCAGTCAGCGTAACGCAGGAAAGAGGCCCGCGCGATCCGGTTACGGGTACCGGGTCTATTCGGAGAATGGAGAAGCTTCCGCCCATCACCCGGTCACCAATACCGTAACCTCATCCATTTACACAACCCAAGGCAGGAATAATCTTGAGCAGTGCCACAACCGTCCGCTTTTGAGGGGTGCGCTGGCTTGATGGCCCGGGGTGCTGCTCTTTCCAATCTTTGGCCAGGATTGTCCTGGTGTGGCCATTGATCATCGCCATTCGCTTTGGCAACGCATTCATGCGACCTGCGAACAGGACAGCAATCTCAATACCTTGCTAGACTAATTGTTGATGGCATCCAGCGTGACCTCCGGTCTCGATAAGCCGTTTGAGGCAGTACGCCCGCACATTGAAACCTGAACGCCCCAATAGGGGCTCCCCGGTAAGGGTGCGGTGAACAGGGAATCAGGATTCAGGACTTCATTCGATGAAACGTATTCTACTCGTTACCACTGTGGCGGCCGTTGTCGCCGTTTTTGTCGCGAACTACATGATTAAGAATGAAATTCGGTCTGAACTGGATCGCGTCCAAGCGGCGGCTTCAGCGTTCGGAACGCTGACTTACGACGATGTCTCGGTGACGCCTTTCGGCAATGCCTGGGTGGAGCGCATCCGTTTTTCGCCGCGTGGCAGCGATGAAGCGTTCCGGGTCGACTGGATTGGCCTGAAGACGGACAGTCTATGGACGCTTTACGCCATAACCCATGAATTGCAGGGCGGCGAGGCCCCCAACCATCTTGAGGTGGCCATGCTTGGTATTCAGCTGGATCTTGAGAGTCAGCTCATGCGGGCACTCGCGAAAGGCATGGAGAATCAGTCCGACCAGATGGGCTCTTTCTTTGCAGCGGGCTGTGGTGATCACAGCCGGATGACCTTCACGGACATGGTCGCCATGGGGTACGGGGCCACGGTCTCGGATCTATCCATGTCCTACACGCTTGCGGAAAACCGGAACCGTGTTTCGATTGATACCACTCTCAGTACCGAGGGGATGTACTCGATCACGTTCTCGAATGAACTGGCATTTGACCCTGAGTCGCTGCAACAACAGACCAAGGGGAACGTGCCGCCCCAGATGGCGGCTGCGAAGGCGGCGAATGCTTTACGCTTCCGCTCCGCTCGCCTGTCATTAGAGGACCATGGCTACACCTCTCGCCTCATTGAATACTGTGCTGACGAAATGGATATGGAACCCGCGACCTATCGCGAGCACCATCTCAACGCCTGGCACTCCCACTGGGAGAAACTGTCTGTTGAGCCGGGGGACGAGGTTGTGGCCGCCTACAGGACGTATCTGGACTCGCCCGGCACGCTGTCCGTTGTCATTGATCCGGACCAACCCATCAGGTTCTCCGAGTACATGGGCCAGCTCGGGACCCGCAACTGGTTCGACCGTCTTGACCCGCAGGTTGCGGTCAATGGCGGTGAACCGAAGCCGCTGAGTTTCTCGCTCGTGGGCGGTACCAGCCTGGCGGACCTGCGCGACCGCATTGAGAGTGCAACCGCCATGACAAAACTGGAGTCCGATAGGCCAGAGCCTTCAACATCAATCGACCAACAGGCTCAGGCCTCGTCCGACCCCGATGAGAACCAGGGTGACAGGGGCGGCTCAACCAACGATGAACCCGGGGCCGGCGAGCCGGTGACGCTCAGTATCAGGGACCTTCCGGAGCACCGGAATGAAAAGCTCACGATTCAGCTTCAAAATGGACGCACGCTCGTGGGCGAAGTCCAGACGATCGAGGAGGATCGGCTCAAGGTGCGGCGTGAGGTGCACGGGGGTGTGATGGTTCAGCCCGTGGATTTTGATGATATTGCACGTATAACCAAGCGCTGACCGCTGGTCAGTGCCTAATGAGCCATTTTCGGTCAAAAAATAGTGGTCGGCGTGGCAGGATTCGAACCTGCGACCCCTTCCTCCCGAAGGAAGTGCGCTACCAAACTGCGCCACACGCCGAAACAGGGCTGGGATGCGGCCTTGCCGCAACGGGAGCGAATTATCCGGATTCCAGCCCCCTTCTGTCAAGAAGGGCCCACCAATAAGTCCAATCGCGAATGCAAAACGTAGTCCCAGGCAACTAGAATGGACAATGTGTTTAACTGCCCGAGGATTGCATGCCGCTTCCCCCTTTTCCGTTTGATAACAGCTATGCCCGGCTGCCCGAGCACTTCTACCAACCGGCGCAGCCAGCGCAAGCCCCTGATCCGGAACTCATCCGCTTCAACAGTCCACTGGCCGAAGAACTCGGCATCGACGTCAACGAATCCGATGAACACGAGCTTGCTTCGGTCTTTTCCGGCAATGCGCTTCCCGACAACGCCGAGCCCATCGCCCTGGCCTATGCGGGCCACCAGTTCGGCAATTTTGTGCCCCAGCTGGGCGATGGGCGTGCCATTCTCATCGGCGAAGTGATCGATCAGTGCCAGAAGCGCCACGACATCCAGCTCAAGGGGGCTGGCCGCACCGACTTCTCCCGTGGTGGTGACGGGCGTGCGCCCATAGGGCCTGTTATCCGCGAATACATCGTCAGCGAAGCCATGCACGCCCTGGGCGTCCCCACAACCCGCGCTCTGGCAGCAGTGACCACCGGCGACCGGGTTATGCGGGAGCTGCCGGAACCCGGCGCCATCCTGACCCGGGTAGCGGCCAGCCATATCCGCGTGGGCACCTTTGAATACTTCGCCTACCGCCAGGACACGGACGCCATCCGTACACTGGCGGATTACGCCATTGCCCGCCACTACGCCTCGGTCATGTTCGAGGACCAGCCCTACCAGGGCCTGCTGCGCGCCGTAGCCCAGCGTCAGGCGGAACTGATTGCGGACTGGATGAGCATTGGCTTTATCCATGGCGTGATGAACACCGACAACATGGCGATTGGTGGCGAGACCATCGATTACGGTCCCTGCGCCTTCATGGATCATTACCATCCCAATACCGTCTTCAGTTCCATAGATGCTCGCGGGCGTTATGCCTACAGTAACCAGCCAGAGATCGGTTACTGGAACCTGGCGCGCTTCGCGGAATGCCTGTTGCCCCTTTTTGACGGGAGCAAGGAACAAGCCGTTGATACAGCGAAAGCCATACTGGGTGAGTACCGCGAACACTATAACAGTGCCTGGCGTGAACGATTCGGCCGCAAACTTGGCATCAGCAGCCTGACCGAGGCGCACGAAGGATTGGTGGACGAGCTCCTGTCGCTGATGCAACGCAATAACAGCGATTTCACGGCAACCTTCCGGGCGCTGAGCCAGCACGCCAATCTGGGAAATCCAGAGGAAGCCGCCACTGCCCTGTTTGGAGACACCGCCGAGGCGCGGGATTGGGCGACGCGCTGGGCTGAACAGCTCAACGCCCCCGAGCTCATGTGGCAGGCCAACCCCGCGATCATTCCCCGCAACCATCAGGTTGAGGCCGCCATCAAGTCCGCTCAGCAAGGGGATCTGCGTCCTTTCCATGATCTCATGGCCGCCCTTGAGGCCCCCTTCTCCACCGAGGCCGATCGCTCTGAGTACCGGCATCCACCCGTCCCGGAAGAACGCGTCGCCAGAACCTTCTGTGGCACCTGAGAGGCATGGTTCACATCCTTGAATGGCCGTTGTCATCCAAACGGCCACTCCTTTTCCATTTACGGACACTCCGGTTGGCAGCCCAACCTGCCTCTGTATAGTGCGGGGACCCGAAGCTGATCAACGATTCGTCAATTTGACATCTGTTAACGGATCGGTAGCCAATGCTGCCGTTTTGACCAATAATTAAAGTGAATGGAAAGACGGAATCCGGAGGGATCCAAGCATGGATGTGCCCGCTCGCTCATTCCAGGCTACCCAGGCCTACGACGTGCCCATACTGCCGGCGCGGTATATGACGCACTTCCTGCGGTTTATGGAGCAATACGGCGTGCGCCCACCCGCACTCCTGGAAGGCACCGGCCTTGATGTTTCCAACCTGGAAGCCAATGAGCAGGGCCTGTCCATGAATGAATTGCTCGTCCTGCTGCGCCACGCCCATGAGCTGGCCGGGGATGAGCGCCTCCCTTTCGAGTTCGGCAAACAGCTGGATATCAACGCCCACGGGCTCATTGGCGCGGCAATCCTTTGGCAGAATGACTATTTCCGGCTCGTTGAGATGATCATCGAGTACGAGCGTGTTTGCCTGCCGATCTATGACCTCCGCCTGACCCTGAAGGACGAAACGGTCCTCATCCGGCTGGAGGACCTATGGGACCTGGGCGAGCTGCGATCGTTCATCCTCCGCATCTATATGGGCAGCATCTACGAACTCGCCCGCCACATCTGCAACGGTATGGTTCTGGAGTTCGATACACCGACGGCCCTTTCCGTTGAACAGTGGCAGCAGGCCGCTCCGCAAGCCGTGCTTCGCTTCAATGCGGACAGGGCCCTCGCTACCCTTTACCCCATCCAGCACACCTCCGCCAGCATAGGCGAGGAGTTGGCTTCATTCCTGGCCCGCCACCGGTCCCGCCAGGAATTCAAGGTGCCCGAAACCGGCTCCAGTATCATGGAACGGGTACGCCGCCAGATCATGGACGATCCCGGCCTCAACTGCACATTGGAGCGCGTGGCCCAGAACCTGCAGATGACGCCGCGTTCGCTGAGGCGCCACCTCCAGGCCGAAGACTGCTCCTTCCGGGATCTGCGCAATGAAATCCGCTGCCACTACGCGGAACGCTACCTGGCCGATACCCGGATGCCGCTGAGTACCATCGCCCAGAAACTGGGCTTCAGTGACCAGGCCAGTTTCACCCGTGCCTACCGTTCCTGGACCGGGCGGACGCCAGGCCAGGTGCGCCGCCATACCTGAACCGTGCCCACTCCTTGATTTCTCTTGCCGGGTTCACGGTTGTTGGTTGACGTTCGTCACGAATTCGGCAATTCCCTCCCCCAATAACCGTTTTTGACAATCCTGTTGCCTCTTTGAGCAATGACCACAGCCCGGCATGCGCGCGACTGTTGCAACTGCCGGGGCATTCAGGATGCGCCAATCAATCCCGGCCTAATGAATACAACTAGACAATGAGGATGACGTTAATGAACGCCATAACCGAAAAGCCTACAAGTAAGCCCGGGCGCCTGCTGCTCAGCAGTGCGGTATCCGCGCTGCTTGCAACGGGCGCCAGCGCCGTGAACGCGGAAGAGGTGTCACTGACCGTTGAACACACCTGCCCGTTGCCCATCATTGGCGAGCAAACGCTGGTTTCCGATATCACCGCTGACCTGCCCAAGGAAATAAAAGCGGGTGAATCCACCGGCGAGTTGACCATCAACTCGGTCACCACGCTCAACAACCAGGCCCGCCAGGGTCTCTATTTCGCGGGGGCTCGTACCCTGGAAGGCACCGCCATTGCGGATAACAACATTGCCCTTCCCGAGAAGGACCAGCCGCTGGAGGTGACCCTCGAGATCCCGCAGCAACCAGTTCCTGGAGAATCCGGACCTTTCACGGTGGAATCAAGTGCCACTGTTGACCCGCTGACCTTCGAGAATCCGGGCCAAGGCACCATCACGGTTGGTGACCTGACGCTCAACCAGGTGGTCCGTGATGGGGATGGCAACAAGCTCGACGATCCGGTGGGTGAATTTACGGCTGACTGCACCCTTGTGGGGAACCAGGAAGACATGGTGCTCCATACCTTCGAAGTGCTGCCGGACGAAACCGCTCCCGCCAATATCACGGTTGATCCGGAAAGCCTTGACCTGGGAACCGCGATGGCCGGCAGTCCACTCAACGGCTCCATCACCGTGGGTAACGACGGTGGCAAGCCGCTCAATATCAACAGTGTCACCATTACCGGCACAAACGGCGACCTGTTCACCCAGAGTAACGACTGCACCACTCTGGATCCTGGGCAAAGCTGCTCGGTGGACGTCAACTTCCAGGCAACCCAGGCGGGCACCTACAGTGCGGCTGTTGAGGTCGACTCCACCGATCCGGACAGCGCGGACTCGCCCAAGGTGGTTGACCTGAGCGCCGAGGCAACGGCACAGCCCGAGCCGGAACTTGAACTGGGCTCTCAGGACGTTGATTTCGGCACCGTCGATCTGGCCAATAGTGGCAATGCTCAGCAGACGCTCAGCCTGACCAACGTTGGTGACGGTGGCCTCAACATCAACGGCGTAAGCATCGCCAATAACGCCAACGGTGTCTTTACGCAGACCAATGATTGCCCGGCCTCGCTCAACCCGGACCAGTCCTGCTCCGTAACCCTGAACTTCCAGCCCACCCAGGTTGGTGACTACAGCGCGAACCTTGAGGTTGCAACCAACCTTGATAACTCGCCTGAGGACGTTCCGCTCACTGGCTCCGCCGAGGACACTGGTGACGGTGACGACGGCGATGATGGTGGCGACGGTGGTGACGGCGACAACACCGTGGACGTCACCTTTGACCTGGAAGGCGTGACCAATGTGGCCGCCAATGGCTCCGACGTGCCACTGAATGGCCAGATCATCAGCGAACTGAATCTGGGTAATGGTAACTTTACGGCGGATCTCGAACTCGAACCGACCCAGGCCGAGTTCCAGATTTCCCAGCTGTTCAAGACCATCAAGGGCCGCGCGGACATCAAGTTTGAACCAGTGGGTGAGACCACCGGTCAGCTCAATCTTGAGACCGGCAAGCTCAGCGCCGAAAGCGAACTGATGATCAAGATTCCGGAAGCACGGGTTTCCATCATCGGCTTCGGGTTCGGTTCCAACGGCATCCCGATTGGTGGTGGTCACTCCTGCCAGACCACCGAACCGGCAACAATCAGTCTTGAAAGCCCGGAAGGCGAAGAGTTTGATCCGCTCAAGGGCGGTACCGTTGAAGGTACCTACTACGCACCGGCGCTTGAGGACTGCGGCCTGCTGACCGGCCTCCTCAACGAGTTCTTCGAAGGCCCGGGCAACACCATTGAGCTTGAGCTGTCGCCCCGTTTGGAGGAGTAACGGGGAAACAGAGGGGGCGGTCCATCAAGGGGCGGGCCGCCCCAAAACAATAAAAGAGGAGAAATCACAATGACGACAATGAAAAAAAGCCTGTTGGCCCTATCAATCGCATCACTGCCGATGGCGGCCTCCGCTGACCTGCACCCCATGACGAACAAGGACATGGGCAATGTGACCGGTCAGCAGGGGGTGACCATGGAGCTATCAACCTCCGCCACCATCGATCAGGTGCAATACGACCAGGGGGAGAATACTGGCTCGGTTCTGATCGACAATATCCGGATTGGTGGCCTTGAAGACGGTGAAACTCTGGACGTCAGCGTCAACGTTGACCTTGTCACCAAAAACGACGATTTGGGCAGTTCTCCGGTTAACGGTAGGCCTACGGGGAATATCGAAGAAGGCGATGCGTATATTAACGTTCGTCCTAAAGGGAATACATTTAAGCCAGTCAGAGCTGGCGTTGATTTTGATGAACTTGGCCTTTCCTCAAGTGACGGCAGTGAACAGGCGACCATGATTTCAAATTTTGAAGCCGATATCTGGGCAAGCCAGCTTGACATCACAGCCCGCGTTAACAATCAGATCAATAATGGCACTTCTGGAACCGGCTCAATCCGCATTCGGAACACTTTCCATGCGGAAATCAGTGCCGACTTTGACGTTGCAGCAGTCAGCCTTCCCAAACTCCGTATAGGGGGGAGCGGTCAACTAGGTAAGCTCAAGACAGACTTGAGTTCAAAAACTCCAGATGAAAAGAAAACATACCGCAATAATCGCGCAATCTCCGGCGTACAGGTCAAAGCTGAAGTAGGCTCCGGCCCCCCCATTTCTCCAGCTAGCAGCAGCACACCTGACGAGACACTGCGCGTGGATCTCAAACCCATGACAGCCAGCATGTGGATGCCCAAGGTCCAGGTTGGCAGTGGCGATAGCAACGGTGTTTCCAGCATCGGCCGTGTCGGCATCGACAACCTTACTGTTGCGGATACACAAATGGCGATCTACGGTCGCGAATAAACACGTTTCACGGGGCCGGCCTTCCGGCCCCGTTTTTCTTGCTGGCCCCACTACTCGTACCTCTGCTCGTCCCCTCTTTAGCTTTCCGTGTTTGATGCAAGTGAGTGTTTGGTACCCCGGGCGAGGACCTAAACCACCGGTTCGCTACAGAACGAAAAAGCTGTAACCCCCTCCTCCCCGGATGCTATCTTTTTGCTGACAAAAGGCGCTTTTTGGAGGCATTCGAATGCAACGCCCTGCCCTTCTGGCCATCGGTCTCGTGCTTGCGATACCGGCACCAGCCGAAATCTACCGCTGCGACCAGGGCGGCGAGACGGTTTTCTCGGATTCCCCCTGCGGGGACGACGCGGAAAAGCTGGAGGATGTGAGCGCCCCCAAGCCCGGCGGCGACATGGGGGCCGGGATCAATGAAGAACTCCAACAGCAACGCAGCGCTGAGCGGGCACTCGAGTCCATTAACCGCAAAATTGATGACGCACGCGAAAAGCGCCAATCGATCAAGGCTGAAAGAGACGCTGAACTGGACAGGGTGCGTGCTCGCAAACGCCGGGCCAATAACAACCTTGCCGGTGCTACCCTGGAGAACTCGCTGGCCCAGGAGGAACGTAACATTCAGGAGCGGTACCAGAGCCGCCTGGACGCGATCAACGAAAAGCTTGACCGGCTCAAGGATCGTCGCCGGACCATCCGCGGGCGACAGGATAAGAGCAAGAAATGAGGACGTTTACAACAAGCAGCACCCGAGGCCGTTCCGTCTCCGTAGAAGACTTGTAACTGGAACAGTTCCTTAAGGTGGGCGCGTCCTTCATTCGCCTCTGGGGTGCTTACAAGGCTCCACGAAGGTTGCGGAATTTTTCACAACTGATTCGGGCATTGAACGCTGGAGGCGTGGGGGCTGAGCACTTAGGCCACATCCGCCTTGAGGCGCACTCCCAGTGCTTTCAGCACCCGGTTGATCGTGTCGAATCGAGGCTTCGCGCCGGGGGCCAGGGCCTTGTACAGGCTTTCGCGGCCAAGCCCGGCCGCGCTGGCAACCTCACTCATGCCCTTGGCACGGGCAACATTCTTGAGCGCTTCAAGCAGCTCATCCATGTCGCCATCGGCCAGAACCTCGGACAGGTAGCATGCGATCACCTCATCGTTATCCAGGTACTCTGCGATATCGAAGGGGGTGATCCCGTATTGTTCATAAGCCTCTTGACTAATAGCCATGGCGGTTCTCTCCTATTTCTCAAGATCGGCGGCCATGCGCTTGGCCTTCTCAATATCTTTCTCCTGGCTGCCCTTGTCGCCACCGACCAGCAGCAGGTAAATCGAGTCTCCCTGCTGAGTGAAGTACACCCGGTAGCCAGGTCCGGATGGGATACGCATCTCCCAAACACCATCTTTCAGGTCTTTGCAGTCCCCGAAGTTGCCATGAGCCGCCCGATCAATCCGGCGGCCGATGCTCGCTTTTCCCATCGGGTCTTTCAGCTTCCGCAGCCAGTCCTTGAACGTCTGGGTTTGCCTGATTGGCTTCATGGCTTAATTGTATCTGTTTGGATACATTCCAACAAGCTTAGAAACAGGTGTTTCCGCGCCTGCGCGAGGCCAATCCGCGACCGCTGGCTCCGGCGGTGACCATCTTCGAGCGCCACGCCTCCCGCGAGGTATTGCCCATTGACGTCACCAAGGAAGAAATGGGTGTCGGTTTGTTGGCGCTTACCACATACAGGGACTATAATCCATGCGCTTCTCAGATACAGAGGCGAGGAATTCATCAAGTTCGAAAGGAGTTATAATGAGGAAGGCACTGATCGCCGCTGCTGCGTCCCTGTTCATGGCAGGCTGCACAACGGCTGGCCCCTACGTGACCAATATTTCGAGTGGCGGAAACGGCGAACTTAATGTTGAAAAGTGCGCTGTAAAACTGAATTCGTTTACCGGCACTATTTCCACCACAGACTGCACCTCGCAGTCACTTACGGTGAACGACCAGTAAAATCCATAGCAGGATTCAAGCAGGCGCCCGTTCACTCGAACTGACGGCGCCTGCGGCAGACCTCTCACCGGAACCAGCTTGCCACACAGCGCTCCCCCTGATCACGCCGCATACAGACTCCAATTGATGATCCGGACATGAAAGCCATCGCCAATAAATTGCTCGGTTTCGATGCGGAAGGGTCAGAGGGAGCCAATCAGGGGCAGGCAGGGTTGTGAATCTTGCCCCATGCGTGTCCCATTTTTTTCTGGAAAACAGAAAAAAGCTTTTCAATCAAAAGGATAAGTGGCGGTGGGCCAGGGATTCGAACCCCGGGAGGGCGTTAACCCTCGGCGGTTTTCAAGACCGCTGCAATCGACCACTCTGCCAGCCCACCGTTAAAAGAGCTGCCTGAACGGCAACGCCGGGAATATTACCTTAAATCGGCGTCATGTCAAAGTGTTGTAACCCTAAAACGGCACAGAAAGGCTTTGCACCGCCCCCTGCAGGCTTTATGATTGGGTGTACAGTCAAGAGTCCATCAAGGAGATTCCACACATGGCCGATAACCGTTTCCCCAATGCGGCCCAGAGCCGGGCCCAAAGCGGGGGCCGCGAAGGGCTGAGCACCGAGGTCACGACGGTACTGCGCAACACCTACATGCTTCTGGGGCTGACTCTCGCCTTTTCCGCGGTTACGGCGGGAATCAGCATGGCCCTGAACCTGCCCCATCCCGGGCTCATCCTGACCCTGGTTGGCTTCTACGGTTTGCTGTTTGCCACCCATAAGCTCCAGAACAGTGTCTGGGGGCTGGTGACCACCTTTGCCCTGACCGGCTTTATGGGGCTGACACTGGGGCCCATCCTGAATGCCTTTGTCGCCAACGGAGCGGGCCACCTGGTTACCACCGCGCTTGGGTTGACGGCCACCATCTTCCTGGCCCTGTCCGCCTACACGCTGATTACCCGCAAGGACTTCAGCTTTTTGGGCGGGTTCATTTTCGCCGGCGCGCTGGTACTGATGGGCGGTATGCTGATTGCCTTCCTGTTCAACCTCCCCAACCTGCATCTGGCAATCTCGGCAGGCTTCACGCTCTTTGCTTCCGCCTGCATCCTTTACCAGACTAGTGCCATCATTAACGGAGGTGAGCGCAATTACATCATGGCGGCCGTTGGCCTCTATGTCTCGCTCTACAACCTCTTTATCAGCCTTCTGAATCTGCTGATGGCCTTTGCCGGCGACGGCTGATCCGGCGTGCAAGCAGCCTTTCTGATCACGGCGGCGCCCCATGAGACACAGGTGGTTCACTCCGCCTGGCTCTGCGCCGCCGCGCTTCTTGAGGGGGGTCACACCGTTAACCGCATCTTCCTTCAGGGCGATGCGGTTTTCCTCGCTGAAAGCCCAACCACCCCCCTTCCCTCCGGTAACGACAACGCCACGCGCTGGGAAGAACTCATCACGGCCTGGTCGCTCCCGGCCAGCGTTTGCGCCGGTTCAGCCAATGAACGCGCCCTGGAGGAAGACCACCTGAGGGCAGGCTGGCATATTGGTGGTCTCGGGGATTGGGTTACGGCCTGCTCCGCCGCGGATCGGATCCTGCCATTCACGGGTGAGGGTTGATGACGGAGCCAGCGCTAACTTCATTGCCAGACCAACTCTTTGTTCTGGATCGCGGGCATAACGCCCATGAGTTTCTGGATATGCTGCTGACGTTCTGCACTTTTGGGGGCAGCGCTGGCTTGCTCCTGGTCGGCCCGGGCGTCGAAGCACTGGCAGTGGCCCATCGGGGCATTCCCCTGCCGCAGTTTGCCACTATGGGGCTGCAAGGCCTGATGGTGGATTCCCAGGCAGCGGGGGAACGGGCGGTTGTACTCCCCGAATCGGCCACTGGCGTGGACGCCAGCCAGATCCGGACGCTTTATGAACAGGTTCCGAGGATTCTGCATCCATGACAGGGCGGGTTCATGTCCTCACCAAATCGCCAGAGCATCCCCGGCATGAGCGCTGCCTGGCCCTGCTTTCGCTAGAGGATACCCTGATACTGACGGCGGCCGCGCTTGAGCGGCTGTCGCCCACTGAGCCGGTTTTCCCCATCAACGCGGGCAGGGTTCTGGTCCTGGCGGAAACCCCTGAAGCACTGCCCATTCCCGTGGCTTGGGAGGCTCTGGATCACGCGGGCTTCGTGGAGCGTATCCTCAGGCACCATCAGCCCGTCTTCTGGTAGGTTAAAGACTGCTCAGAACCACAGGCACCAGGGCCGCAATCAGGCCACAGAGGCCACCTGCCAGCATCAGACGCCCCTCCTCGGCTGCGAATACAGGGCGGAGGATCGACTGGAACGCCTCCGGAGAAAGCCCCGCGATCCGCTCCTCGATGACCTCGGCAACAACGCGGGCCCGGTCCTGATTGAAAGCGTCATCCCGGAAGACCTCTTCTGAGGCGATCAGGGCCCGGTCGTTCATGCTTTTCTTGAGTTCGGTATAACCAGAGGCACCCACAGCCATCTGGGTGCTGAGCCGCATCACGGTAGATTGATCCAATAGTGGCCGCAGATGCTTCTGGATAATGGCCCGGGTCCGTGATGCTTTCTCACCGTGCACGATGGCATGGGCCACCTTCTCGCAGGTGAGCAGCTCATGGGCAACCCGTTGGCCCCAGATCCGGCTGACTTCGGGCTGTTGGCGCATCAGCAGGCCCTGGACACGGAAGGGACCCAAACGTTTCGATTCCCGGGGCCGGAAGATCAGCGTGAGCGCGATCCAGTTGGTCAGCAGCCCAACAATGAGACCACCTCCCATCAGCAGCCACTGGGAGGGCCAAATGGTCCACCCCAGGGTCAGGCCAACCCCCAGGAGCAACCCTATAACACCCCCGCTACGGATCACGAACCGGAACGTTGATTCCCCGGCCTCCTGCAGCAGCGTGTTCATGAATTCCGGGTGATGCTGCAATTCCTCACTCATCAATGCCTTGAGGTCCACCAGGTCCCCGAGTTCTTCCCCGAAATCCGCCACCATGGCGTCCACCCGATCCGGCAGATTGTGTTCCACATAGCGATAGATGCGCTGCTTGAGGCGTCGTGGCAGGTTATCCCAGAGCACCGGGTGGTGCTCGTACATCACATCGTCCACGTACTCCTCAAGATAAGGCATGATGCGGCTCACCACTTCCCCTGTGATCAAGGCCGGATCAAGCCTCTGGTAGAGGCCAGTCAGGTCGCCGCTGTGCGCCAGGGTCCGGTCAATACACTCATGGGCCATGGCCTCTGAGCGGCGCGGCACAACACCCTGCCAAACCAGGAAAGGCGGCTTGCCAACGGGCTCAACCGGATGGAACAGCATCCACACGGCAAGCCGGTTGGTTGCCCAGCCGACCAACGCCGTGAACAAAGGAAGAGCCCAGATGATGAGAGGTAGATCGGGTGCGGTCACGTGTGCATTCCCTGAGCGCGTATTCAGGGCGCCACTCTAGCGGAAACCGTCCGGTAACGGTATGCAACAGCGCCCGGGGGCGCTGCTGAGTCGATCAGTAGTAGGCGTTTTCGCGGTAGGAGTGGTCGGTTACGTCCTCAATGCCGGTAATCTCCGGCAGCTGCTCCTTGAGAGTGCGTTCAACACCCTGCTTGAGCGTAAGGCTGACCGCCGCACACCCCTGGCAGCCGCCGCCGAAACGCAGGACCGCAACGTTGTCATCGGTCAGTTCAACCAGCGAGACTTCACCGCCATGGGCGGCCAGGCTGGGATTGACCTCGGATTGGAGCACGTAATCCAGGCGCTCGGACAGCGGCGCGTCCGGACTGACCTGCGGCACCTTGGCATTGGGCGCTTTGATGGTGAGCTGCCCACCGGTTTGATCTTCCTGAAAGTCGACAACCGCTTCTTCCAGAAAGCTGATGCTGTTGTGGTCGATGTACAGCGGGAACTCGCCCATGTCGAGCTGTTCATCAGACGGCACCACCTCATGGGGCGGGCAGTACGCAAGACAGGTTTCGGCGTGACGGGTGCCTGGCTGGGTCACGAACAGCCGCACTCCCATCCCATCAACGTCCTGCTTCTGGACGAGCTGGCCAAGATAACGGCGGGCTGATTCGGTGACGGTGACGGTATCCAATGCCGCTCCCCCTCTTGATGGTCGGTTGTGCTCTTATTGTAAGGAACCTGCCGCGTGAAAAAAAGACCAAGCGCCGCGGTCAGGTATAGCCAACCCTGGTTCTGGGGCTGAAACGCAATTGACGGTTGTACAACATCAAAAAAATTTGATGAACTATCAGGACTTTTACGGATTCTGTGTTAGGATGCTTTCACTTCAAGCGAAACCTGCTACCGGGACACGGACAGCATCCCCCTTCAGATAACGCTCAGGATGACGCTCTCCCTGCCACACAGGGTGACCGCCTGGCGCAAGATTTCCGTCTCTCGATCCGAACACTGACAATGAGGTAGTTGAATCAATGGCTGATCGACAAACTCGACTGGAGCAGCTGCGAACGGCACTGCAAGAACGCATCGTCATCCTGGATGGCGGCATGGGCACAGAGATCCAGAATCTTGAGCTCAGCGAGGCGCAATACCGTGGTGAGCGGTTCAAGGACTACGAATACGAGGTCAAGGGTAACAACGACCTGCTCTGCCTGACCCAGCCGGAAAAACTCTGGGACATCCACAAGCAGTACATGGATGCGGGCGCCGACATCATCGAAACCAATACCTTCAACTCCACGCGGGTGTCGCAATCCGATTACCACATGGAGGACCTGGTTCCGGAGCTGAACCAGAAGTCGGCCCAGCTGGCGCGCGAATGCGCTGACGCCAAGACGGCCGAGGATCCAAGCAAGCCGCGGTTTGTTGCCGGCGCGGTTGGTCCCACGTCGAAGACCGCCTCGATCTCGCCCGACGTGAACAATCCGGGCTACCGTAACACCAGCTTTGATGCGCTTTACGAGGACTATTACGAGGCCATCGAGAACCTTATTAAAGGTGGTGTGGACATCATCCTGCTGGAAACCATCTTTGACACGCTGAACGCCAAGGCGGCCATCTTCGCTGCCCAGCAGTACGAGATCGATTCCGGTGAAGAAGTGCCGCTCATGATCTCCGGCACCATCACGGACGCCTCCGGCCGTACCCTTTCCGGCCAGACCACCGAGGCCTTCCTGAACTCCGTTGAGCACGCCAATCCGCTGCTGATCGGCCTCAACTGTGCCCTGGGCGCCGATGCCATGCGGCCCTACGTGGAAGAACTGGCCAACAAGGCGCCCTTCTACGTGAGCACACACCCCAACGCGGGACTGCCCAACGAATTCGGCGAGTACGACCAGACGCCGGAGGAGATGGCGGACATCGTGGAGACCTTCGCGCGCGATGGCTTCCTCAACGTCATTGGCGGCTGCTGTGGTTCCACCCCGGAACACCTGCGTGCCATTGCCGAACGCGTGAGCCAGTATGCGCCACGCCAGGTGCCGGAACGCGAACCCAGGCTCCGCCTGTCCGGCCTGGAACCGTTCACCGATGACGACAATGTTGTGTTCATCAACGTGGGTGAGCGCACCAACGTCACCGGGTCTAAGAAGTTCCTCCGCCTCATCAAGGAGGAGCAGTACGAGGAAGCACTGGAGGTCGCGAAGGACCAGGTTGAGAACGGTGCCCAGATCATCGACATCAACATGGACGAGGGCATGCTCGACGCCAAGGAGTGCATGACCACCTTCCTTAACCTGGTTGCCTCCGAGCCGGACATCTCCAAGGTGCCGATCATGGTGGACTCATCGCGCTTTGAGGCGATTGAGGCCAGCCTGAAGTGCATTCAGGGCAAGAGCATCGTCAACTCGATCAGTCTCAAGGAAGGCGAGCAGGATTTCCTGGAGAAGGCACGCAAGATTCGGCGTTACGGCGCCGCCGTGACCGTGATGGGCTTCGATGAGCAGGGCCAGGCGGACACCGCGGAACGCAAGATCGAGATCTGTAAGCGCTCCTATGACCTGCTGGTCAACGATGGCTTCCCGCCCCAGGACATTGTGTTCGACCCGAACATCCTGGCGATCGGCACGGGCATCGAGGAGCACAACAATTACGGCGTGGACTTCATTGAAGCCACGCGCTGGATCCGCCAGAACCTGCCCTATGCCTCGGTCAGCGGTGGCGTGAGTAACCTGTCGTTCTCCTTCCGCGGTAACGACGCGGTACGCGAAGCCATGCACTCGGCATTCCTCTACCATGCCATCCAGGCCGGCATGAACATGGGCATCGTCAATCCCGCCCAGCTCGTGGTCTACGATGACATTGATGAGGAGCTCAAGGAGCATGTTGAGGACGTCATCCTCAACCGTCGCGAGGACGCCACCGACCGCCTGCTGGACATCGCCGAGAAGTACAAGGGCCAGGGTGGCCAGGAGAAACAGGAAGACCTGGAATGGCGCGGCTGGCCCGTTGAAAAGCGACTTGAGCACGCACTGATCAAGGGCATCACCACCTATATCGACGAGGATACCGAAGAGGCGCGCCAGCGTGCCGAACACCCCATCGAGGTCATCGAAGGGCCGCTGATGGATGGCATGAACGTGGTCGGTGATCTCTTCGGCGAAGGCAAGATGTTCCTGCCGCAGGTCGTGAAAAGCGCCCGCGTCATGAAGCAGGCCGTGGCGATCCTTATCCCCTACATCGAGGCCCTGAAATCCGAAGGCCAGAAGGCCAAGGGCAAGATCCTGATGGCCACGGTCAAGGGCGACGTCCACGACATCGGCAAGAACATCGTCGGGGTTGTACTGCAGTGCAACAACTTCGAGGTGATCGATATGGGCGTGATGGTCCCCTGCGACCAGATCCTGCAGAAAGCCAAGGAAGAGGATGTGGATATGATCGGCCTGTCCGGCCTGATCACGCCCTCGCTGGACGAGATGGTGCATGTGGCCAAGGAAATGCAGCGGCTGGACTTCCACGTGCCGCTTCTGATTGGCGGCGCCACCACCTCCAAGGCCCACACCGCGGTCAAGATCGACCCTGAGTACCAGAACGATCAGGTCCTCTACGTGAACGACGCGTCGCGCAGTGTGGGTATTGCCGCCAAGCTGGTGAGCGAGACGGGCAAGCAGGAGCTGGTGGATAACACCAAGGCCGAGTACGACAAGGTCCGCGAACGGCGCAAGAACCAGGGCCGCAAGGCCAAGATCATCCCGCTCGAGAAGGCGCGTTCTCGTGCCCCCGATCTGGACTGGGAAAGCTATACGCCGACCAAGCCCAGCTTCCTGGGTCTCAAGACCTTCGAGGATTACAACCTGGGCGAGCTGCTGGACTACATTGACTGGGCCCCCTTCTTCCAGGGGTGGGACATGCCCGGCAAGTATCCGGACATTCTGGATCATCCCGAAAAAGGTGAAACCGCACGGAACCTCTTCGATGATGCCCAGAAGATGCTCCACTGGCTGATCGATGAGAAGAAGATCCAGGCCAAGGGTGTGATCGGCTTCTGGCCGGCCAACCGTGTGGGGGACGACATCGAGATCTACACCGATGAGTCCCGGGAGAAGGTTCTGACCCGTGTCCATCACCTGCGCCAGCAGGACGAGAAGGCGCCGGACAAGCCCATGATGTGCCTGTCGGACTTTATTGCCTCCAAGGAATCCGGTATTCCGGACTACATTGGCGGCTTTGCCGTGACCGCGGGCCATAATGCGGACGAGTTGGCCAAGGAATACGAGGTGGCGAACGATGACTACAGCGCCATCATGATCAAGATCCTTGCCGACCGTTGCGCCGAGGCGCTGGCCGAGCGCATGCACGAACGCGTGCGCAAGGAGTTCTGGGGTTACCAGACGGACGAGCAGCTGTCCAATGAAGACCTGATCAAGGAACGTTACCAGGGCATCCGCCCGGCCGCCGGCTACCCGGCCTGCCCGGATCACACGGAAAAGCCCGAGCTGTTCCGCATGCTGGACGCGGAAGCCAACACGGGTCTGGAGTTGACTGAGAGCCACGCCATGATGCCGGCAGCCGCCGTTTCTGGCTGGTACTTTGCCCACCCCGAGTCGCAGTACTTCGCGGTTGGCAAGATCAGCGTGGATCAGGTGGAGGACTACGCCAAGCGCAAGGGCATGAAGAAGTCCGAAGTGGAGCGCTGGCTCATGTCCAACCTCGCCTACGACCCGGACGAGTAACCCGCTCTCCCGCCCTCTCCCGTAGAGGGCGCAAGTTACTCCCCCAACGGGCACCAGGCCACCTGGTGCCAGTTTTTTGTTTGCCCGGCGAAGCCGGCAAACCCGGCCACCTGCAAGAAGGTGGCGTCACCCCGACTGAGGGGAAGAC
>NZ_JBXAYL010000033.1:0-21401 GCF_056783195.1 Salicola sp. AFF1 | reverse complement strand
CGATGGTTGACTGTTCACTCACCATTTTGGCACTTCGATGCCGGTTAGGTGAGGAGGAGTCCATCCCATTGCTTACGTTGGGGCGGCAGCTCAATGTGCTGAACTGCTAGGCGCTGGCGCCACTGCATGAGATCGGAGAAATCGAGTTGCTGGTGTTCGGCATAGGCACTCAGGCTCTGCCCCAACGAGTAGGCCCGGAACAGGTGCCCCAGCCAGAACGCCTGGGTGTCGCTCAGTCGGTGCGTCATGATTACCTCCGTTGAAACCACGGAGGCAGTCTGGCGAATCCGGCTCAGGCCGTTAAGATGGGTTTGTGGACCGCTTACCGACGCCCAACCACTTATTCGTCGTGGAGGGGATCATCAGGGATTGAGTACCAAGCCAGAAAACGAACGTCCAACGGTTCGTTTACCCGGATCCGAACCGCTTTATAACGTCGATTTGGCGGGAAATTTCCTGAACCACGCTCCGAGGCCGTTTCCGAGTCAGGCAGAACACGAAACTCATAGGATGTTGAAGTATTAAACCCACGCCCAAACTGAGTAATCCCGGTCACCCCCAACCGCACACGTTCCCCTTCTTGGGTGATCAACTCCACCTCAGGCTTAATGACCGTGCCATCTTCCAACCTCTCCGGCAGCCAGGCCCGGGTCCCGAATGGCGTCTCTGAATCCAGATGCTCCCTCTGCTCGGACTCCTTCTGATCGACAAGCGCTAACGGTTTATAATCAGCAGGCTTCAAGGCAATCGCGAAAACCTGACGTTCTGGGCTACCAACTTTGAGCGAGGGATCGAAACTGACCGTTTTCCATTGCTCATCAAACTGGAAAGGGCCGTCTATGGCTTGGTCACTCTTGCCCTGAGCAACAACCTGCGCCGAGAGACCACCTGTAAGCTCATTACGGCCTGAATCACAACCGGTAAGCCCCTGAGCCATCACCAAGCAAATACCGGCAATGGGAAGAATGGATCTAGCCGACATCGTGTGCCTCCTTGCAACAATTTAAAGCTTTTAGAATAACTCATTGGATCTGACTAGGTCTATCAAAATCATTGCTAAATCCCAATAAAAGCGCATGGATTACAGCATCTTATATCCGCACTCAGATTACAGAACGTCAAACCCAAAAGCCTTGACATCAGATCCGCACCGTATGCTACGCCTAAAAAAGATCGAGCTAAATAAACAAGGAGGTTTTACATGCCTATAGGTTTGACGGAAACTGCAGCAATTGCCGCCATTACCGGCGTTTTCATTACTGGTGTTGATAAACTTTCCAGTCACTATGACTCTGAAACCGCGTTCGAAAGAATGCGGAAAAACCTGGATAAAGCCGCCCGAAACAGTCCTCGCGTAGTCAAAGTTCACGATCGGTACTGGTTTTTCCACAAAGAAGACTTCCAGCGCAGAACCGGACCTGGAGGCATTCCAGTTCCCAAAGACAAGAAAGGCCAATTCAACCCCAAACGCCGCGTTTCCTTTAAACCCAACGATGGCTGGTACTCCAATAACTGGACTGTCAGCAGGAAATTCGAAATACCCAGCAATGGCGGGAAGCTGGTTAAAAAAACGCACTTCATAAGTAATGATGAATGTGCTGATTTCTTTTCAGAAAAATATTTTGAAGGCGGAATGGTAAAACGCAAGCCCAGCCTTCGTGACACGATCGAAGGAGTCGCCTAAAAAACAACATGACCTGACCGTCTCCAAATCATTTGACGGCAGATCATAAAATGGAATTAATTTTTTAAATAACCACAAAAACTTATTTTTCAAAATCTCTTCAAAAAGCTATCAAAGCTACCATCCACACGAAACTCGACATCATTCCCCAGCGCCTTAAAATGCTCTTTACCGCAATCAATCTTGGCCTTCTCAAAAGGCCTTAATGCATCAGAAAAGAGACTGCTCTTTGTCTCAATTACAAAATATAGTTTTGCTTCCCCGTTTTTCTCAACCAATACCGCCCAGTCAGGGTTGTAACTCCCAAGTGGGGTATCAATCTTGAACCAACCCGGCAGCTTGGCGTAGAGCTTGATTTCATCATTACGCTCAAACGCCTGCGCGAACGCCACTTCAACGTCTGAATCGTAAACAACGTGGTCATAGACCGACTTGTCGCTCTGGAGCATATTACGATTCAGATAGCCGAACAGCTCCTCTTCCTCGAAGAGCTCCTGGGCGTAGAAATGATCGTCGCCGATCTTTTCGTACCGGATCCCATCAACAATGAACAACCGCATCTGGCGACGTATGATTTCCAGGACCTGCTCAATAAATTTCTGGGGATTGGTGCGGAACGCCTCCAGGCGCTCGCTGCGAACCAGTATTTCCACCAGCGTCCGGCGTGTGAGGTTGGTTTCGTTCTGCAGGAAACCGACGATATCCGGTAGCTGGAAATCCCAAGCGTCATAGGTTGCCGCTGTCTCACTGATGGTCTCAGCATCCACGCCAGCGCGAGTCACATCCAGCCTGGCGGTTCGGGTAACGAAACGGGCCTTCCCGACTCTCAGATTATCCCGAATCTCATCCGCGCAAGCCTGAATCAGCGCTTCCGTATCAAAGTTCACGCGATAGGTGGTGTGGTGCTTGATGCGGTCCCAGAGCGCCTTGAACTCCTCGCTGAGATAGACCGCCTTATTCAGTTTCACTTCCCGACGATCGTCCTTGTTCTGGATATTGAGACGACCGGCTACTTTGCGTAGAGCACCCGTAATGGCATCGGTGTGGCCACTCACCTCATCCGGCAAAAGGAGCTGTCCATCCCTTAGATCACGCCGCAGGGTATCCTGAACCTTGCCCTTGTCATCGATATAGCCTTTCTGATTCAGGTGATCCCATATCCGTTCAGCAGTCTCCATACCCAGGTATTCGGTTTCCCCGTTCTCCGTGGTAATAGGAATGCTCGCCAAGTGAGGCTTCTCCACCACACCAAAACGAATCCCTTCTTCCTGCTCAATCTCACTCTGTAACTGCTTGGCGAAATCCTCGTAGGACTCGTTAGCCATGACGGTCAGCGTATTCACATCAAACCCGTGCACCCGCTCCCCGTCCTGGTTCACTGCCAGACGCAGCCCGCGCCCGATTTCCTGGCGCTTCTTCATGACCGATTTTGTTTCATTCAGGGTGCAGATCTGGAAGACGTTGGGATTATCCCATCCCTCTTTGAGGGCGGAATGGGAGAAAACGAACTTCAAACGGGACTCGAAACTCAACAGCCGTTCCTTGTCCTGCATGATCAGGTTGTAAGCACTTTCATCCGCCTGCGTTTTCCCTTCACCCCGGGAATCCTTCAAGATGCCTTCGCCACCGGCATCTTTCTTCTTGTCCCTGGCGAAATAACCGTTATGAACACTTGCCGCTTCGGTCTCCAGATCCACTTCCCCGAACAGGCTCTGGTACTTGGGTTTACGCGCCGCACGAAGGTACTCCTCTTCAAACATAAGCGCGTACTTGCCAGGGTGCGGGTTGCCGTCCTGGTCGTACTCCCGGTAGTTGGCCACCCGGTCGATAAAGAACAGGCTCAGGACCTTGATGCCCTGCGGCTGCAGCTTGAGCTCCTTATCCAGGTGCTCTTCAATGGTTTTTCGGATCTGCAGTCGCTTATACTCGTCGTCATCCACCTCACCAATAGCCTCGCCCAAACGGACAATTTCCGGCTTGCTGGTAAAGCTGATGTATTCGTTGCCGGCTTCGCAGTAGATGTCCTCGATGATGTAGCCATCGTAAACGCCGCGTCCACCGCTTGTATCCAGCAGGTCTTCTCCGCTGCGCACCCACTTGGCCTTGCGGTTGACTTTGCCTCCTTTCTGAAGGATATCCAGCTCCACCTGAGCCTGGATCGGGCTTCTGCGGTTATCCACCTTCAGCAGCTTGATGTACGCCTTGTTGTGGCTGTCCTGAACCTCAATGCCGGCGACCTCAATCTGTTTGACCAGCTTGCGTTCATAGGCATCCACAGAGTCCAACCGGTACAGCATGTGATGCTTATCCGGGTGGGTGGCGGAATAACGCAGGGTACAGAGTGGATTCAGCGAGTTGATGGCTTCCCGGCTCTTGTCCGTAGTGGCAACACTCTGGGGCTCGTCGATAATCACCACCGGATTGGTCGCCTGTATAAATTCGATGGGCTTGTTACCCGTCATACGGTCATGAGGCCGATGGATGATGTTCGCTTTGTCTTCCTTCTCCGGGTCCTGGAAGCTGCGGCGGAAGGCATCGATGTTGATCACCATGATCTGGATGGTGTCACTGGTGGCAAAGTTACGGACCTGGCCGAGCTTCTGGGAGTCATAAACGAAGTAGTCGAAAGGCGTGTTGTCATACAGCCCCTTGAAGTGGGGCTCCGTCATCTGCAGCGACTTGTAGACACCCTCTTTAATGGCCACCGACGGCACCACGATGATGAACTTGGTAAACCCGTAACGCTGGTTCAGCTCAAACAAAGTCCGCAGGTAGACATAGGTCTTCCCGGTGCCCGTCTCCATCTCAACCGTGAAATCAAGCGAGTCCAGTTGCGCGGACGGCGCCAACCCATTACGCAGCTGAATGCCCCGCACATTCTCAAGAACGTCTTCATCCAGAAGACGCAGCCGATTCCCGACTCCCAGGTCGGTATTCGACTGACCAAATCCCAATGACAGCTGTCCCGCGCCTTCAACGGGCGCTACCGTGAAGTTTGTCTGGCAGACCTCCTGCCCCTCGAAAAGACCGGTTACCGAATCAATGGCCTCACGCTGGTAATTGAGGTCCGAATCGAATTGAATCTTCATTGTTTACTTCCGTCATCCGGGCTCTGGTTTGGGTCTGGCGTGTTACGGGCAAAATCCTCAAGGGCGCGGATGTTTTCCTCTTCACCCTGGGCCTCCTTCAACGCCCGGCGTCGCTCTTCAAATTGGGCGTACTCCGCGCGAGCTTTCTCATCCGCTGCATTTTTCCGAACCCGCCCATGGCCGCTTAGCACATCGCGGTCATTGAACTCCAGAAACTGATCCAATTTCGACTGCCAGTCCTGCATGAAGACCTGACGCCGCCGTTGGGCCTGATCCTCGGCAAAGTCCAACCACATGGTCACGATCCGGTTCAGGCTCTGGATTTCCTCCGCGTTCAGATAATTCTTGGCAATGGTCACATCGGAGGACCGGACTTCGTCGCCCTTCCAGCTGGTTAAGCCCATATTGGGCTGGGTGTGATCGGCCCGGCTATGGATCAGCTCCGGTGCTGTCTCACCTGTGGCCGCATAGTGGAGCTTGTTCTGTATGTGCTGGAAGAAACGGCGCGTTTCCTCGGCATTGGGCTCGTAGTCCGCAGCCAGCGCAAAGATCTCTTTAACCCGCAGGTACATCCGCTGCTCACTGGCCCGGATGTCGCGGATGCGTTCCAGCAACTCATCGAAGTAATCCGGAACACCAGGGCCAGGAGGATTCTTCAGGCGCTCATCATCCATGACAAAGCCCTTAGTGAGGTATTCCCGCAGCCGCTCCGTCGCCCAGCGCCGGAACTGGGTGCCGCGCTGGCTGCGAACGCGATACCCGACTGAGATAATCGCTTCCAAATTGTAGTGCTTGACCCGGTATTGCTTGCCGTCCGCGGCAGTTGTCAAGTAATCCTTGATAACTGCCTCTGGCGTCAGCTCGCCCTCTTCAAAAACGTTCCGCAGGTGCAGGCTGATGTTCTGCTTACTGGTCTGGTAAAGCTCCGCCATCATCGCCTGGCTGAGCCAGATCGACTCATCCGCGAAGCGACACTCCAGCCGTGTTTGGCCATCCTCCGTCTGGTAGAAGAGGACTTCGCCCGAGGCCGAGCGCAGATCATCACCTTCCCCAGCGTTTCCGTCCGAATTTTCTTCTGATCCCTCCATTTTACCCCCTCCATGGTTCACAGGCTTTTCACATCCTCGATAGCCGCCTGACGCAGGATCTGCACGGTATTGGTCTTCACTACGTCATCCTTGAAACCGGAATCCTTGAACACAACGCGCATGATTTCCGGTGACAGCTCCTCCTTGAGGCTGGCAATACCTTTCACAACATCCAGATCGATATTGTCTGCCAGACACACAACGAGAGCACCTGCACCGATGATATAGACCGCTTTCCCGGCCACCTCCCGTCCCTCGACGGGCACTGATAGATCCAGTCCATATTTGAGCAGGAGTTCGTGCAGCAGGTCAGTTTCGGTGCGATCCGGCTTGATGTTTTCGACGGTATCAAATAGAGATGCGGCAATATCATCGGCACTCGGGTCCCACGGGCGTATGTTACTAGAGTCCAAACGAAACCCCTTGAAGCCTCCTCTTGCTTCACCAACATCCTCTATCCGAAGACCATCTCTATCACACAAATATCGACGAATACGTTCTCGTCCAAGGGACGCAACATCGGCGCTAATGGCATTCTCAACACAAAATTTATAAGCAACCTTATGCTCTTTCTTGTCTGGATCTAAATGTTCCGGCAACTGGACACATATAAACCGCCTACTCCCTTCATCTTCCTCGTTTGCCATAAGAACAGATTGAGCGGTCGTGCAACTACCAGCAAAAAAATCTAATACTATATCTTCACCACCCGAAAGGTATTGAATAAGAGATTTAATATCATATGGATCTTTCGGATTATCAAATACCTTTTCACCATCAAAAAGTTTCTTGAAGTCTTGCGCAGTTTTTTGCGCATAACTAAACTTCACACTCCTCATAACCTGATCATCTTTATCAAACATATTTCTTCGAACAGATGGTATTGTTTTTTCATCTTTACCAAATATAATTCGGCCTTTATCAATTTCTTCCTTCATGCGTTCATAATTCGGCCACACCCATCCACGACTTGGAACCTTACACGGTTTTCCGGTAATTGGATGAGGAACATCAAACGTAGGACCTCCACCTCCAGGCCAACTTGGGTCACCATCGGTCCTGTAGGGACCATTCTCATCCACTTTAGTATATCGAGCGAGAGGCAAACGTGGGTCATCTTCTCCGAATGTTTCATAAAAAGAAACAATCCCCTCTCGAATAGACTCCCAATCCTCTCCATATTCTTCACGCAAACGCTGAAACTCGGAACGCACATCCTCAACCCCTTCCTTGGGAGAACGAAGCTTGAGGCCAATTTCTTGAAGTAATCTTTTATCACGAGCATATACGACTACGTATTCATGGCCAACCGAAAAGAACTTCGCATCATTTTTTCTATTCTTATCAAATACAAGAACAGCCAATCGATTCTCTTCACCAAATACCTCGTTAAGAATCCACTCAAGATTGCATAATTCAGAATCATCAATACTTACTGCAATAAAACCATCCTCTGAAAGAAGATTTCTTGCCAACTTCAAACGCGGATACATCATATTCAGCCATTTAGTATGGAATCTCCCTGAAGTTTCAGAGTTGGCGGATACTTTGAATCCTTCATCATCTACCTGCCCAGTGTACTTAAGATAAGTATCCAGATTATCCTGAAACCGGTCCGGATAGATGAACTCACCGCCTGTGTTATAGGGCGGATCGATGTAAATCATCTTGACCTGCTTGTGGTAAGACTTCTGCAGGAGCTTGAGCACTTCCAGATTATCGCCCTCAATAAAAAGGTTCTGGGTGCTGTCCCAGTTCACGGACTCATCCGGGCAGGGCCTCAAGGTGCCGTTCGATGGAGTCTGGGCAATCTGGCGGGCTCGGGACTTGCCATGCCAGGTAAAGCTGTAGCGTTCGTTCTGATCCTCTTTGTAGTCGCCTAGAATCTGCTGCAGTGCGTCAAAATCCACTTTCCAGCGCGGGCCATTGGGATCGGAGCCTTCGGTAAAGGCATCAGGGAACAGCTCCCGGAGCTTGTCGATGTTTTGCTCAACGATATCCGGTGATGCGCCGTCTTGTTTCGGGTCCAGCTTATCCATGATCTGCCTTGGCCTTGTTTACAGTTCAGCGGCGGTCCGCCGCAGCTGTTCTTCCAGTTGTTTGATTTTGGTGTTCAGTTCCACCTGGCGGTTAAACCGGCTTTCCTTGCGGATTTCAGAGCGCAGGCGCGCGATTTCGCCTTCAATCTGATGACAGGCGGCCAACCGCTCCCGCTGCTGCGCCTCCTGCTCCGCCCTGTCCGGTACGCGAAACGTACCGCTCAACCGGGCGCATGCCAATGCCAGTACACGTTGGTGCCAGCCCGTGTAGAGGGCGTAATAGTGGGTCTGTGGCTGAAGGGAAACGGCCAGACTGCCGAGAAATGTCTGTTCGATGGCTTCCAGGGCCGTGCTATCCATCCATCGGGTAACAAGAATGTCCTCCGCCACTACTGCATCACGCTCCGCCCGGCTGGCGCGCTTGTGGGCGACGCTGACAGCGAATCGCTCATTGTGCCCGATAACGAGGAACAGCGGGTAGGGAATGGCCCGGTGAATCAACTCGGCAATGCGCGTGACTCGTTTTGGCGAGCGAAGGACCACCTCGATGACCGCCAGCTCCGGGTAATCACGTTCGTCATCCTCATAAAGATTAACGGGCAATGTGTTTGGCTTGAGTGTGTATTGCCATGTCACGGTCTCTACGTCGTCGGTAAAGGCCTTGCGATCCGCCGGCGACATGGAAGCATTTTCAAAGAAGTGTTTTTTGTAGATGCGTTTGCCCAGATAGGCCGCGTCTGGAAGCGCCAGGTGGTCGTAGACCGCCCGCATCAGGCTTCCTCGCCCCTGTCCAGAACGATGAGGTAACTGACGACCTCGAAATCATCCATGCCCTGGAAACTGTCCCGGCTGATCACGGTTCCGCCCGGCTGGAACAGACTTTCCACGCCACGCTCTTCCGCCTTGCCGGTAATTGCCGCAACGGCCTGGGCGAGAAGGCCCTGATAATGAGCCATATCCCGACCATCACGGGTGACGCGGTTGAACCGGGTGACACTGGCTTCGTCGGGCCGTGTGCGCCCAAGCGACAGGCGCTTGAGGACGTCAAGAATGCGTCGTGTATGGGTGAAGTTGTAACGGATCTCACCGTCATCGCCAACGTAGACCAAGTAGTGGGGCGCCAGTGGGTAGGTTGGATCGCCCTTCACCCGGGCATTCATGTTTCGAAGGCAGAATATGGCGCCAGGCCCCAGGTTCTCACCATTCACGAGGTCATCAATCGGCGTTACCGCAAAGGCACCCCAAGGCATGCGTTCCAGGTCCTCGCCATGCTCCTTCAGGTACTCCCCCAGATCCATGCGATAGTCGTTCAGGGTCAGATCCGTGATGGAGATCCCATCGGACAGATCCTCGATGCTGGGCACGTCATTCTGTAGCTGCTCAAGCTGTCGCCGGCGATACTCAAGGTCATTCATCGTGTCGCCCTCGGCGTATTCGATGACGTTTTCCTCGCCAGTAGCGGAAATATCCAGCAACACCATCCGGCCTGCAACCCGCGCCTCCAGGTCAATGTACTCATCCAGCTCCATGTTTGGCCAGAAGTTAACCAATTGAATCAAGTTGTTATCCGACCCTAATCGGTCAATCCGCCCAAAACGTTGGATGATGCGCACCGGGTTCCAGTGGATGTCATAGTTCACCAGAAAGTCGCAATCCTGCAGATTCTGGCCTTCGGAAATACAGTCAGTCGCAAGAAGAATATCAATTTCATCATCAGCCCTCTGGCCAGCATCTCGCTCTTTGGAGGTCGGAGAGAACGCTGTGAGGATAGATGGTATATCTCGCCGCAGGGTTTTGATGGTACTGCGGTTACCATGGGTATGACCGGTGATTTTACCTGTGTGCAATCCAAGCTCTTTCCAAGCCCAATCCGCCAATTCCGAAAATAGGTACTCCGCTGTATCCGCAAAGGCGGTAAAAACCAGTACTTTGCGGTTACCTTCGTTAATCGGGTTGGATACCTTGCTCCGGATCTCATTACGAAGCGCAGCCAGTTTAGCGTCACGCTCTGCGGAGACATCGCGTGCTTCCCGGAGCAGCTTCAGCAAAAGCGCCTCATCCTCCTCCAGCTCCTGGCGCCAGCGCACACGATCCACGTCACTAATCAGTACTTTGACTTTATTCCCAACAAGATAAGGATCAAACGCATCATCCTCGACTTCGATGTCTTCAATGCCCCACTCTTCAACGTCTCTGGCGTCCTGATTTTCCAGACGTTCCTTGAGCTCCCGGACACCATTCAGCAGCTTCTCCACGGTCAGAGCAAAGGCGTGGATTGAGCTCTCCATTCGTTTGAGAATATTCACCCGCATCAGGTGAATAAGACTCTCCTCCCGATCCATCTGGCGGAATACGGACCCCCCTGCAACCTGCATATCGTACTTACGACTATACTCTTCCAGCTTTTCCGGCAACACGTAACGGAGGGGCGCGTAGGCACTGAGATTCAACTTCCGAATATCACGGTTGATTTCCCGTAGTTCTGGAAAGCGATCCTCTACATCGATCGGTGGGTACAGATTGCGAGGCGGCAAACGAGACGGAAAAGCCCCAATTTCCCCCATGTCGTAATATTTCTCGACGTGTTTACGGGATCGAGCAATAGTCAGCCGATCCAGAAGACTGAAATAGTCAAAATTAAGTGCTTCAAGCAGCTTTTCAGATGTCCTGTGCTCGTCTCCATCACGCAACCACGCATTAAACTTCTTTTGTGCCCGCTGAAGGGTATTATCAATACTGGCGATGCCTTCCGGGTAGAGCGCATCATCACGACCTTCAGTGATAAAGGCGATCTGGTTCTTGAGGTCGTTCATCCGGTTGTTAACCGGCGTTGCGGACAGCATCAGGACCTTGGTTTTGACACCAGCTTTGATGATGTCCTGCATCAAACGTCCGTACCGGGTCAGGCCATCCTTTCTTGGAGGGTTGTTACGAAAGTTGTGGGACTCATCAATGACGACCAGGTCGTAATTGCCCCAGTTGACGGTTTCCAGATTGATTTCGCCGGACCTGCCCCCTTCTCGTGTCAGGTCTGTGTGGTTGAGAACGTCATAACTGAAACGATCCTCCGCCAGGATGTTGCGGGTATCATTAACGGTATAGAGCGTCCAGTTCTCGCGAAGCTTTTTCGGTGCGAGAACGAGCACGCGGTCATTTCTGAGTTCATAGTATTTGATAACAGCAAGTGCCTCGAACGTCTTTCCGAGACCGACACTGTCAGCCAAGATACAGCCGTTGAAGCGCTCGACCTTATCTATTGCCCCAAGAACCCCGTCCCGTTGGAACCGGTAGAGCTTATTCCAGACCCGCGTATCCTTGATCCCCGTTCGCGTTTTGATGATGTTTTCTTCATCAAGCTCCCCGAGGTAGTCCCGAAAAAGGTTATGCAGTATGCAGAAATAAATCTGCTGAGGGGAGCGACGCTCGTAGATTTCTTTAAGACCAGCCAGAAACTCTGACTTAATGTCACGGGTTGCCTCGGAGTCCCTCCAAATGGCTTCAAACCAATCCAGCAAGGTCTGCGTCTCAGTGGGATCTGTGGACGCTGTGTTCATTTCAAAACCGTTGCTCGGCAACCGCCCCAGGCCGGTCGTCGTAAACGGCGAGCTTCCATGGATAACTAATGGCGCACGTTCACGGTTCTGTACATGAACGAGATTATGAGGAACTAAGCGCGCAACGCCGCGAGCCTCGACCTGCTTCTGGACCCAATTAGCACACTCGTACGCTTTTGCAGCTGCATTAAGTTGATTGCGAAAAACCCGATCAGCCTCTTCCCCAACCAATGCATTGAAAGGTGACTCATCCTCACCAGCTGAAAGCTCGGGGATGAGGATACGAGCCCTCACTTGGGACAGAAGGTCCCGCAGGCTCTCATAAGCGTAGATTGAGAAGCTTGAAGATAAGATCGATAGATCCGCTCCCGTCTCAACGCCTTCTTCAAGCGTGCGCCCCAGGTTTCCGTGAGCTTTATTATCAATCAGCATAAAGACATTCCGTAACTGCCGTAGTTTGGCAGTGTAGCTACCGAGCTAAGCCACTGCCAAGCAACGAGAGTTAGATTGCCTTTATAATCTAGCTGACTAAGATGAGCATTGACCAACCGGTGGAGCACACTCTCCCAAGGCAGCCTAGTCCGCCACCCTCAGAACAATCTTCCCGGTCGCACGCCGCTCACTCAGCCCGTTCAGGGCTTCCACATAATCCTCGAAGGGGTGCACTTCGCTCACGCGCGGCCGGATCTTGCCCTCACCGTAGAGCTTAAGCAGCTCCATGATGTTCTGCATGTTGGTCTTGGGCTCTTTCATGGTGAAGTTGCCCCAGAAGACGCCGACCACCGAGCAGCCCTTGAGCAGCGGCAGGTTGGCGGGGATCTGGGGGATGTCACCGGCGGCAAAACCTACGATGAGGTGGCGGCCGTTCCAGGCCATGGCGCGCAGGGCCTGCTCGGTGAAGTCCCCGCCAACCGGATCGTAAACAACATCCACACCCTGGCTCGCCCGGCTTTTCACCGCATCCTTGAGGTTTTCCTCGGTGTAGTTGATCAATTCATCCGCGCCGGCCTCTTTCGCCACATCCAGCTTCGCCTGGCTGCTGGCGGCCGCGATCACATGGGCCCCCATGGCCTTGCCCAGTTCCACTGTGGCCAGACCCACACCGCCACTGGCCCCCAGCACCAGCAGCTTTTCTCCCTCCTGGATGGCCGCCCGCTGTTTGAGGGCGTGGTAGGAGGTGCCGTAGACCATGGAGAAGGAGGCGGCTTCCTCATCACTCATGGCATCGGGAATGGGGATGAGCTGGCCTTCCGGTACGGCGATCTCTTCCGCGAAGGCACCGTAGCCGGTCAGGCCCATGACCCGGTCACCGGGTTTGAAGCGGCTGACCTTGTCACCCACTTCCAGCACTTCACCGGCCATCTCACCACCGGGCGCGAAGGGCATCTCCGGCTTGAGCTGGTACTTGCCCTCAATGATCAGCGTATCCGGAAAGTTCAGGCCGGCCGCCTTCACCCGGATCTTAACAGCACTGCCCTTGGCTTCCGGTGAGTCCAGCTCCCCGATCTGGAGTTTATCCGCAGGGCCGTATTCGTGGCACAGAATGGCTCGCATTACTCAATCTCCGTGTCGTCATTCATGTTTGTGGTCCTGGAAGCCACATGGCATTTGCAGGGTGGCAACAGGGGCGAGTCCCGCCCATTACACCTCAATTGCTATCAACCTAATCGCCTCGATGACATCAATCAAATAAATCTGGATCATCCACCAACATCAAAATCACTTATGGTCAGACGTCGCCTGGACGGCGCCAGAGCCGTGCTATTGGCCTACCGTCGGTAAGTGGGACCATTGCCCCAGCGCAGCGGGGCGATACGGTGCTATAGTCAGCCCGTTGGAGCGCTATTGGAGTTGACGATGACAATCCCCCAGGCCCGTTTTCAGAACGGAACCCGGTATGACAGCCCCATCACCAAGGTCGTGTGCGTGGGGCGCAACTATGCCGAGCATGCCGCTGAGCTGGATAACCCGGTCCCCACGCAGCCACTGGTCTTCATCAAGCCCCCGTCAGCCGTTACAGAACTGGAAGCCGGGGTAACGCTGCCGGCGGTAGGAGAGTCGGTCCACTACGAGACCGAACTGGCCCTGTTGATTGGCCAACGCCTCAGCCATGCCAGTGAACAGGCGGTGAGCGAGGCCATCACGGGCGTCGGTCTGGCCCTGGATCTGACCCTGCGCCAGACGCAGAGCCGGCTCAAACAGGAGGGCCACCCGTGGGAGCTTGCCAAGGCCTTTGACGGCGCTTGCCCGCTCTCGGCCTTTATTCCCGGGGACCAGTTAGCGGCCACCGGGCGCCTCCGGTTCAGCCTGTCGATCAATGGTGAACCGCGCCAGCATGGTGATACAGCGGCCATGCTGAAACCCATTCCCGCCCTGGTTTCGTATATGAGTAAACACTTTACGCTGGAACCAGGGGATGTTGTGCTGACCGGGACACCAGCCGGCGTGGGACCACTCGAGCCCGGCGCGGCGTTGAGCCTCACTCTGGAAGACCGGCTAACCCTGGAAACCACTGTTGCCTGAGCGGAGCCCTACACCCCATGAGCCGTAAACCGGTAACCACCCGTACCGGGCGCTTCTTCCGGCTGGCCGGCATGACCGGCTCGGTCGCCTCCAGCTACGCCGCCCGCAAGGCCCGTGGCCTGTTCAGCGAGGAGAGCGAGGAAAGCCGCCACGACTATTACAGCCGCATGGCCGAGGAAATCGTCGACACCCTGGGTGAGCTCAAGGGCGCCGTCATGAAAGTCGGCCAGATCGCCTCCCAGACCCAGGACTTCCTCCCGCGCGAGCTTACCGATGCCCTGCAGCGCCTCCAGAAGGAAGCGCCGGCCATGGAATTCGCCGTCATCCGCCAACAGATTGAGCATGAGCTGGGAGACACCATCGAGAACCTGTTCGCCAGCATCGACGAAACCCCCTACGCCGCCGCCTCCATTGGCCAGGTTCATGCCGGCCAGCTCCACGACGGCCGGGATGTGGTCATCAAGATCCAGTATCCCGGCGTTGACCGCTCCTGCGACTCCGACCTGCGCCAGCTTCGCACGGCCCTGCGCCTGGGTGGACTGCTCAAAATGCCCAAGGAAAGCGTTGATGAGCTCTTCAATGAAGTCAGGGACCGGCTCCACGAAGAGCTCGACTATGAGAACGAGGCCCGCAACATCCACCATTTCGCGCAGCAGCATGGCGGCGATGACGGCATTGTGATCCCGGAAGCCGTTCCCGAATGCAGCTCGCGCCGCGTCCT
The DNA here is from genome assembly GCF_056783195.1 of Salicola sp. AFF1. Taxonomy (NCBI): domain Bacteria; kingdom Pseudomonadati; phylum Pseudomonadota; class Gammaproteobacteria; order Oceanospirillales; family Halomonadaceae; genus Salicola; species Salicola sp. AFF1. The sequence continues at coordinate 6,703 of NZ_JBXAYL010000033.1, read as the reverse complement.
TACCATGGAGAAGGTTGAAGGTGACCACATCAACGAGGTCACGCGCGAACGCTACGACCAGGCGACGATCAACCTCATCGGCCACCGGATCTTCCGCACTATGACCGACGGCCTGTTCCGCCATCGCTGCATTCACGGGGATCCCCATGCCGGCAACTTCGCCTACCGTCCCGACGGCACCGTCATCCTCTATGACTTCGGGTGCGTCAAAAGCCTGCGCCCCTCAACCGTGGCGGCCTATCGCAACTGCATCAACGATGCCCTGAACGAAGACTATGCCGCTCTGGACCAGCACCTCATCCACCTGGGCGCACGTGTGGAGGATCATCCGCCAGTGGATCCCGATTACTACGCCATGTGGCGAAACATCCTTTACCAACCCTTCGCCCCGGAGAACCAACCCTACGACTTCGGCCAGTCCGACCTTCACCAGCAGGTGGCTGCCAAGACCCATACGGTCTTCCAACACCTGGAAGCCTTCAAACCACCGGTGGAAAGCATTCTCATCGACCGCATGGTGGCCGGCCACTACTGGATGCTGAAGCGTTTGGGCGTGAAGACGGATTTCCGGCCGTTGCTGGCGGAATACCTGGCGGGGGAGGAAGAACAGGAAGCGGTTTCAGCCCCCGACTCGGTCCTGCACACCTAAGGGGCTCAAACTGCTGACGCGGGCGTGACGCCAGGCATACCGCCGTCTAACCTGTTCGGTATACTCTTTCCTCTATGGGCTTGGTTCTATGCAAAGCGAGTCATTGCGTCAGCTCGGCGGCTACCTGCGCACAAGGTGGGCGTCCCCGCGCCGCGTCCGGTTCTGGCTACTGGCACTAGTCCTGGTGTACACCCTCCTGGGCTTTCTGGTCCTGCCCTGGCTCATCCAGTACCTGGCAGTGAGTACGGTCAAGGAGGATTTTGGGCGCGAGCTCAGCATTGAATCGGTTCACGCCAACCCGTATACCCTCACGCTCCAGATCGACGGACTCACCCTGCACGACACGGACAACCACCAGCTGCTCGGCTGGGAACGGCTGTTCATCGACCTGGCCTGGTCGAGCGTGGTCAACAGAAGCTGGACGTTCCAGACCCTGCACCTCGACCAGCCCATCATCCAGGAAGAACGCTTCGCCTCGGGCGAGACACGCCTTGCCCAACTCGCTCCTGAGCCCTCGGACCAGCCCGAAGCCCAGAACGAAGCGTCGCCCCTACCTGCATTGCAGGTGGCGGATCTGAGCGTGGAGGGGGCTGTTCTGCGCTTCACTGACAACCTTCAGACTCCGGCGGCAACCTCTGCTCCGTCCAGCACGGTGTCACTCGCAGTGGAGGACGCTGGCTTGTTCGCAAAAGATCTGTCGCTGGAAGAAGGCGCGCGCTTCCCCGTGCGCCTGGACGGGCGGCTCGCCGGTGGCGGCGCGTTCGACCTCGAAGGGCAGCTGCGGCTCCTACCAACACCCGCGCTCGAAGGCGAAACCCATATCGACGAACTGGCCCTCCCCCAGGCCGCCCCTTACCTGCGACAGGTCGCGGCTGTACAGCTGGGTAAGGGAACGCTCAACCTGAACGGCCAGATCAGAACCAACGCCCAGCAGCCCTTTGCCTTCAAGGGCTCGGCCGGCATTAACGCGCTCAGCATCCGCAACGCCTCAAACGACGCACCACTCATTGGCTGGCAGAGCCTCAAGACCCAACAACTCGACCTGCGTCTTGCAGAAAGGCAGCTTGAGACCGCTCCCATCCTCATCAACGGCCTTTCCGGTCGGGTCATCATCAACGAAGACCAGACCACCAACTTCAGCCAACTGACGGCAACGGCCCCGGACGGCGCCAACGGCGAAGAGGATGGGGCCGCCCAGAGGGACAATACCAGCGACGAGGCAGACCCATTCGGCATCACCATTGAAGGCATTAAGCTGACCGACGGCGCCCTCCGTTTTGCGGATCGCTCCCTGCCGCTGCCCTTTTCAACAAGCATCCACACGCTGAACGGCCAGGTATCGACACTGAGCTCCAGCTCCGCCCAGCCGGCTCAAGTGTCCCTGGAGGGCCAGGTCGCGGATTACGGACTGACCAGCGTGGAAGGCACTCTCCACGCTTGGCATCCCATGCGTGACACCCGCCTGAAACTGAGGTTCCGCAACCTCCGGATTCCGGAGTACTCCCCCTACACCGTGCGCTTTGCCGGCCGAAAGATTGCAGGGGGCAGCATGGATCTGGATCTCGATTACACGCTCAGCCAACAGCAGCTCGACGGGCGCAACAGTCTGGTGCTCCATGACCTGAAGCTCGGCGACAGGATGGCGGCCAGCGACGCCATGGATGTGCCGCTGGATCTGGCCATCGCCCTGCTCAAAGACAGCAACGGCGTCATCGACCTGGATCTCCCGGTAACCGGGAATGTGGGCAGCCCCGAATTCGACGTGGGTCAGGTAATCCGTCAGGCCCTGACTAAGGCCATCACCTCCGTCGTCCAATCCCCGTTCCGTTTTCTGGCCGGCCTCGTCGGCGCCGGCTCGGAGGAGCTGGGCCGGATTGAATTCCCGCAGGGGCGCTCCGACCTCCTCCCGCCCCAGCGCGAGCGCGTCGCCAAGCTGCGGGAAGCCCTCAACCAGCGCCCCGAGCTGGCGCTGGAATTGGCAGGCACGTTCAACCGCTCGTTCGACGCCCCCGTGCTGCAGCGCGGGAAAGCCATCGACGCCCTGCGGGAACGTATGGCCGAGACAAACCGCGGGGACGCCCCCCCCAGCCTGACGGCCAAGGCCAACCAAGGGATCCTGGAAGCGATGGTCACCACGCATTACCCGGATTCAGACCTGGAGACCATCCAGGCCCGTTTCACCGAAGAACAGAGTGAATCATCAGACGACAGCGGCTTTGACGCACTGGCCTATCGCAATCATCTCGCGGAACAGGTCATCAGCGCCCAGACAGTGACGGATGCCGACCTCAGGACCCTCGCCAACGCCCGTGCCACCGCCGTCCGGGACGCCCTGGTTAAAACCCGTTCCGAAGACAGCATTGCCGCCGACCGAGTGCGCCTTCACAATCCCCGCGAAGTCGATTCAGTGGCGGATGAGCGCCTCGCTATGGAAATAAGTGTCACCGCGGACTGAGGTCAATGCCAATGCTGACTGTATCCAATACCGTGGAACTGGCTGACTGGGAAATCGACATCACCCAGATCCGGGCCCAGGGCGCTGGTGGCCAGAACGTCAATAAAGTCGCCTCAGCGGTGCACCTTCGCTTCGACATCCAGAACTCCAGCCTGCCGCCCTTCTACAAAGAGCGGTTAATGGCATTATCCGACCAGCGCATCAGTAACGAAGGGGTGGTCGTCATCAAGGCGCAGTCCTACCGTACCCTTGAACAGAATAAGGAAGACGCGCTGCACCGCCTCAAGACGCTGATCCAGGGGGCAGTGAAACAAGAGAAAGCCCGTCGCCCCACAAGACCCAAAAAGGCTGCCAAGCGACGCCGCGTTGACAACAAAACACGCCGAGGGAAAACCAAAGCACTGAGAGGCAAGGTATCGCCATGAAGCGCATTGAACTACCCGGCGGCGAACGCATACCCGCACTGGGCCAGGGCACCTGGCGTATGGGTGAGCGCGCCAGTGACCACGACCGTGAAGTCGCCGCCGTGCGTGCCGGCATTGATGCCGGCCTGACCCTGATCGACACGGCTGAAATGTACGGTAACGGCGGCGCCGAGCGCATTGTTGGCGAGGCCATGGGCAACCGGCGGGATGACCTCTTCCTCGTCAGCAAGGTCTTCCCGCACAACGCCTCACGTGCCGGCGTCCGCGCCGCCTGCCAGGCCAGCCTGGAACGCCTGGGCACCGACCGGCTGGACCTCTACCTGCTGCACTGGCGTGGCGGGGCCAACCTCACCGAGGCGGTTGCCGGTTTTGAGGATCTGCAACGGGAAGGACTGATCCGCCACTGGGGCGTGAGCAATTTTGACGCGAGCGACCTGGCGGATCTGTGGGAAGTGCCCGGCGGCGACGCCTGCAGCGCCAACCAGCTTCTCTACCATCTCGGAGAACGCACCATCGAGAACGACCCGCTGCCCTGGATGCGCCAGCACGGCATCCCCGCCATGGCCTACTGCCCCCTCGGCCAGCGCCGGCTCCTGGAGCAGCCCGCCCTGCGTGCCTTTGCCCAGCGCAACGGCATCACCCCGGCACAGGCCGCGCTCGCCTGGCTGCAGTCGCACGGCGACGTCATCGCCATCCCGAAGACGAGCTCACCGGAGCGTCAAGCCGAAAACCAAGCTGCTGCCGAGGTCACCCTGAACCCGGACCAACGCGCCGAGCTCGAGCGGCTTTTCCCTCGGCCCAAAGCCCCTGGGCCGTTGCCGATTGTCTGAACGGCGCTCAAAAGGTCATTAAAACAGGGATTCTGGCGGCGTTTGGCGTCCTTGGCCTAAACATCGAACTCCATTCCTGGGCGAAGCGCCCCGCTGCTTAACACATTAGCGCGCAGACCGCCCTTGTGAACCCATGCTCGAACCACCTCAGCTGGCGACATACCGTCTGTCGCAAGGCGCTGGCCCAGTGTCTTGCATGGTTCACACAGCTCAACGCCGTAAAACTGGACGCCGCCCACGGAGAACGTCTTTCCAGCCAAGCTATTCAGTCGAACGGAGCGAGTCACAATATTGCGCCCTGTTTCAGAAGCCTCTATTGACCGACTGTAGTCCCCGTTGAAAGATTCAACTTCCTCGGCCTCAATGAACGTAACGGTCCCATCGACATTGCGATCCCCTTTAATGCCCTTATCCGCAACCAGTTCCGCCTCTTGCACCTCAAACTGAGGTGCTCCGTGCGTCTCTGCGATGAAGATAGACTCAATCATCCATTGACCTCTTTTGTTCTTTGGGCTTTTGGTCTCACTCAAGCCGGTAACAGTGCATCAATCAGCACGAATTTCACGGCCAAATTTACAGCGATTCCCAGAATAATGATCAGGTAAAAGAGAAAAAGATTATCCTGGTATCGGTCCAGGAGCCAGAAAAACACGAATCCCGTGGCCAGGTCGTAAACAAAGTTCAACGTAATATCAATGCCAATGAACAGTGACAGCTGCTGCTTAATGACTGACGCAGCCGCCCCCATTATCAGAAACGTCCCGGCATAGATACCCGATGTTTTTCCCGGCCGCCCGTGGGCAAGGACATGCCATATACAGCCGATCAGAACTGCTAGTTTTACCACTATAATCACGATCTCAGATCCTTTGTCGCCCTATTTATTTCCATACCCATAACGCCAAGGCTTACGCGCCGGCTTGGAGGCGCGCAGCGCCGGAAAGACGGTCGCCGTAGAGCCGCTGGTTAGCCGAAACTGTCCTGCACCTTTAGAAAAGTTCTCTCCCACACCCTATGCACACAGGGTCATTTCCTTCTGGAAAAAGTTCGATGTCAGCTAGGTTATCCATCTTGCAATAGTCACAGGGTATCCAGCGCTCGTCTAAAAACGTTTGAATATCTGTGCGTCGATGGATTAGGCGAACCACGACCGGATCAGCAACGTAATAGAAATTAAGTGGCCGATTGGACCCTTCCACGCTTATTGTGCCTAATTGTTTTACCACGCCAGCACTACTCCATCCCGTTATTTTGTTTCTAGCGGAATTCGTGTGAACTTTAAATACTTCGTTCGCTAGATAATTAACTGTAAACAGCTCTCGCCCGCACCTCTGGAGTTCTTTCAGTATATCTTGTGAATATTGTTCGCTGGCTATCTCCTCGCAATATGCCATGATTCCCTGATCAATAGCGTTAATTTCAATAGCTTCATGATCTGGGTTAAGTTCCGATTGCGCATTGAGAATTCTCTCGCAAATTCTGATAACGTTGCGCGGCGACCCACGAGCTATAATGCAAATAGCAGCGTCTACATCAAGCTTGCAATTGCTAGAACAAAGCTGCGCAAACGAGGCGACATTACCGCCACTGAACGCTTTCAACCTCTCAGAGAGCACTCGCTGCAACCCCTCTCGAGTCCAGTTTAGATGATATTGGTGAATTCGATCAGGTCGCGCGTCTTCGCGAAACCACTCATTTATTTGATCCCACAAGAAAAATTTAAACCCAAACCCTTCAACCCCCAAGAGTTCAAGGTCCCTAATCATGGGTTGAACGAGTCGGTACGTCGAGGGTGCATCATTACCGGTAAGTTCGGTTTCATCTGGCTTATCGATAAGCACATAAACAGAGTTTATCCCTATTTCTCTAACCAATTTCCCTATGTATTCGAGTTGGTGTTTATATGTTTCTGCGAGCGCTTTTTCTTCTTGGCGTGCGTCTGGTAAATCAACTTTCTCAAGACCGTAACTCTTCAAAAGAAGATTAACGAGCGATTCAAGAAATCCTACTTTATCTCGCCAGAACTCACGGAAACGCTCAGGCAGTCCCTTAAGCTCCTTCAAAATCTCCTGGAGTCCGTCACCGGTAACGTCGCCTAGGTAGCTATAAACAAAGGAAGACACTTTTCGCCTGTCTTCAGTTGGAAGACTAGTAAGAAGGTCAGGAGAATCAGACAAATGTGACAGATATGCAACAAGAACTCTAGAAATTATGTTCCTTAGATGATACTGGAGCGTGATATCATTAATGCTCTGTCCGGTCGAAAACGAGTTATGGTGATTTCTGGTGTATGGAAGCAGGCTGAAGAGGTGGCGTATCCTGTTGGTTGATCTCCGCCAAGATC
>NZ_JBXAYL010000032.1:0-28340 GCF_056783195.1 Salicola sp. AFF1 | reverse complement strand
CCCATCGGGCTTCCTGCAAGAGAAGAATTTCGCGTTATTATGCCAGAATGCGGTTTCTACCGCGCAGACTCCTAGGTAGTAGTGCGCACTAACATTCTACCACCTGCTTGAATAAGCTGACGTCACCCTGTCGATAATCGCTGGACCGGCCGGGATTATCCCCCCACCGAGGAAATGAATCATGGAAAAGAACCCGAACAAAGGGTATGTCGCACTGTTGGGCTGGAGCCTTAACGCCGTTGAGGCTTTGGAGTCTTTTGACCGCCGGTATGTTGTCGTAGCGCCGGCATGGGCCGAAGATTATTGCAGGGAGCACGGGATTCCGTTTCTGTCCTGGGACTTTGAGCGTTTGAACGATTGCTCGCTGGAGATCGCCGAAAAACTGAAAGGGATGGGCGTGAACGTGGCCATTCCCCTGTTCGAGGAAACGGTGGAGTGGGCCGGTGCGATCAATGCCGTATTAATGGACAACCCCCGCCTGCACGGCCAGGCCGTACTCATGCGTGACAAAGCCCTGATGAAGCGCCGGGCGCAGCTGGGCGGTATTCGTGTGGGCATTTTTGAGGAAGCGCACGACAAGGAGGACGTCACCCGTTTTCTCAAGCGGGTCAACCAGACCCTGCTCAAGCTGGATGGGGACCCGGAAGACCCGATCCACCTGAAGGCATTCGACAAGGCCGGCTGCCTTGGGCACCGGGTAATCCGATCCCCCGAGGAAGTGGACACCATTCCGGAGGAAGAGTTCCCGGTATTGATGGAGAGTCATCTGGACGGCTGGGAGTTCGCCGTCGAGGCCTGGATCCATGAGGGCAGGATCAAGTTCCTCAACATTTCGGAATACGTCACTCTCGGTTACTCGGTGTTCGTGCCGGCCACGCCGGAGCTGGAAAGCTGGCGCACGTTGATCACCCGGGAGATCGAGAAACTGATCAAGGCGTTCGACATTCAGTTTGGATTCATTCACCCCGAGTACTTCGTGACCAGTGACGGCACCATGTACTTCGGAGAAGTAGCCTACCGGCCACCCGGGTTCAAGGTATTTGAGCTGCTGGAACGGGCCTACGGCTTTAATGCGTATCAGGGCATGGTGCTTTGCTTTGACCCGATGACAACCGAAGACGAGATCAATGCGTTCTTTCCGCGAGAGGTGGTCGATGCCAAGGGGCACGCCGGCTGTTTTGGTGTCTACCCGCGCCTGCGTGTGGTCAACCGCCTGGCGGTTCCGGAAGAAACCGAAAACGATCCCTATTTCGAACGGCACGAACTGACCCCGCCATTGGAGGAGACCGTGACCAAGCGCACCGCTTTCGGAACCCATTGGGGCCTGGTCTATTTCTTCGGTGAGGACCCTCACCGCCTGCGGGACCTGCTGAAACACCAGGAGGAGCTGGACTTTTACGTCTGAAACGGTTAGCAAACGGTAACACGGCTTAATGCCCGGGGCGCTCCGTCCTTGTTAGGATAGAATTGAGTCCGTAAAAGAGACGGAGAGGACCATGGCGAGTGTGAGTAGTGCAGCAGCTGCTGTTACGGCGCAAAAGCAGGCCAACCTGCATCAGGATGTCCAGATCGCCGTGCAGAAAAAGGCGATGGATCTGCAGCAGGCAAGCGTCAGTCAACTCCTGAACGCGCTGCCGCAGGCCGGCGGTGCCCAGGACGCTGCAGCTGGTGCCGCCAACCCCTCAGAGGCTGTGGGCGGCACCGTCAACGTAACCGTTTGAAGCGTCTGAGCGGTTTGATGGGTGCTGCCCGTCGAACCTTGTTGCAGGGCGTTCGTCATTCCCTCCCTCAGTCAGTCTGGCCCCAGGCAACTCCCCCCAAAAAGCTCAACAGGTCACCGCTGATCCCAGCATCAGCCAAAGCCCGGTGATCCTGGAGTCGGTCGCTGTAATGTCATCAACATCCCCAACGTCGTGGCTTCCTTGCCATAAGGCCGAGGAGCAGGCCGGCGAGAAAACTGGGCGGAACCGTTGATTGATTGAGCAATTAACAAATTTGTTAACATTATTTCACAATTGGTATGTCAATGTTCAAACTGTATGGCATTTCAATTACCGTCAAAATACTCAACACATAACGGTTGAGTAACTATCAATTAAAAAACTACTCAAAAGGAATGCCCAATGAACGGAGATTCAATGACAGGCTTTAAGAATGCCCTCCGAACACGCTGGCGTAGCGTCGCTGTGGCGGGCGCTGTGCTGTTTTCGACGGCGGTCCCTGCGACCGCGGCGGAGATGGCGGCCTACTACGATGCGCCCCAGTCCCGGCAGATCGATGGTCAGTACATCGTTGTCATGGAAGATGACAACATGAGTGGCCAGATGGGGACCCAGCAGTTCCAGAAAATGACAGCGCAACGGGCAAGCTCGGTTGCCAGCGCCGTGGATGGGCAGGTGCTTCACACCTTCGGTCGTCTTCTGCACGGCTTTGTCATGGAGCTCGACCAGAGCCGGCTCAATGAGCTGCGGCAGCGCTCCGACGTCAAGTACGTGGAAGAAGACCAGATAATGCACGCCTACGAGGTGCAGGAAAACGCCACATGGGGGATTGACCGTGTGGATCAGCAGCAATTGCCGCTGGATAACAGCTACGAGTACAACACAGGGGCGAGCGACGTCCACGCCTATGTCATCGACACTGGCATCGATCTCGACCACCCGCAGTTCGGCAACCGGGCGGAAGCCGGCTTTGACGCCATCGGTGACGGTCGCAATACGGAAGACTGCCAGGGCCATGGAACCCACGTTGCTGGCACCATTGGCAGTGAGCGGTATGGCTTGGCCAAGGACGTTAACCTGGTCGCGGTCCGGGTTCTGGGCTGTGACGGTAATGGCTCCAACTCCGGTGTCATCGACGGTGTGGAGTGGGTAGCGGAAAACGCCGAACTCCCTGCCGTGGCCAACATGAGCCTGGGTGGCGGTGCCTCGCGAGCTCTGGATGACGCGGTCAATAACGCCATCGATCAGGGGATTACCTTTGCCGTGGCGGCTGGCAACTCCGACGTTGACGCCTGCGGTGGGTCGCCCAACCGCGTGGAGCGCGCCCTGACCACTGGTTCGACCACCAGGAACGACGCCCGCTCCGGTTTTTCCAACTGGGGGAACTGCGTGGATATCAACGCGCCCGGTTCCAACATCACCTCAGCCTGGTTGAATGGTGGTACCAACACCATCTCGGGAACCTCGATGGCGTCTCCCCACGTTGCCGGCGCCGCGGCCCTGTACCAGAGCCAGAATCCCGATGCCGCGCCGGCAGAGGTGTTTGATGCCCTGGTCAACAGCGCCAGCGAGGGCCAACTCTCGAACCTCAGGGGGTCACCGAATCGGCTCCTGTTCACGGAATTCGGTGGGGGCGATGATGACGACGGCAATGGCGACGTCGTGGAACTGACCAATGGTAAACCGGTCACCGGCCTGACGGGGGACGCTGGTGACAAGAAGCGTTTCACGCTCAATGTGCCCGCCAATGCCGAGAACCTGAGGTTTGAAATGAGTGGCGGAAGCGGTGATGCTGACCTGTATGTGCGTTTCGGCCAGAAACCGACTACGAGCACCTACGACTGCCGCCCCTGGCAGGAAGGCAATAACGAAACCTGCCAGATCAGCACCGTTCAGGGTGGTGTCTACCACGTGATGGTTCATGGCTGGGAGCGTGGCCCTGGTTTCGACGGTGTCTCGCTGGTTGGCAGCTTTGAAGGCCAGGTTGGTAATGAAGCCCCCACAGCGGCGTTCGGCCACAGTGCGGACGGTCTCTCGGTCACGGTTGACGGCAGTGACAGCCGCGACAGCGATGGCCAGATCAATGCCTACAAGTGGGATTTTGGTAATGGCCAGACAGGCAGTGGCGAGACAGCCAGCGTCACCTACGGTGAAGCGGGTACCTATGACATCACGCTGACCGTGATGGACGAGGATGGCGCGGAAGATGCGACCACCCAGCAAGTCACGGTAGAAGCCAATGACGGTGCCCAGGCACCCTGCCAGGCGTGCTCCCTGTTCGAGGGCAGCCTTTCCGGGCGTGGGGACAGAGATACCCAGCCCAACGGCAGCTATTTTGAGGCCAGTGGCTACGGCTCTCACCGGGCATGGCTCAAGGCACCTGACAACGCTGACTACACGGTGACCCTCTATTACTATAACGGTTATGGCTGGAATCGGGTTGCACAGACCCGGAGCCAGGGATCCGTAGCTGAGCTCTCCTACTTCGGGCGCTCAGGCTACTATACCTACATGGTCAGCTCGAACAGCGGCCAGGGCGACTACGATCTCTGGATCCAGAGCCCCTGAGGCACGGTTCTTAACCGTGACGATCACGCCCCGCATCGGAAACGATGCGGGGCGTTTTTGATTCCGGAATTCAGGGGCTGCCCGGGAACAGGTCCATCTGTTTGCCCTGCGGGGGCTGGAACCTGCCGGTGTCCAATGGCTCTTCCTCATGGGCGTTCAGCCCGAGCGCGCGGCACTGGCGCTCGAAGCGTTGCCGGTAAAGCTGCGCGAGAACCCCCGTTCCCGTCATACGTTGCTCCCAGTTGCTGTCATTGGTCTGGCCACCCCTCAGGTCGCGGATGCGGTTCATGACATGCGTGGCCCGCTGCGGATAGTGGCGCTGCAGCCAATCCTCAAACAGAGGGGCGACCTCGTTGGGTAAGCGCAGCAATACCCAGCTTGCCCGCTGGGCTCCGTTTTCCGCGGCGGCGCTGAGCATGGCTTCCATTTCATGATCGTTGAGGAAGGGGATGATGGGGGCGGTCAGAACACCGGTTGGGATGCCCGCATCAGTTAGTTCACGTAGAACCCGTAAGCGGGTGGCTGCCGCCGTGGCTCTGGGTTCCAGCTGTCCTTTGAGGTGATTGTCCAGTGTGGTGAGGGTTACGCGCACCGAACACAGGCCCATTGCCGCCAACTCCGCCAACAGGTCCTGATCCCGCAGGATCAGGCTGCTCTTCGTGATGATGGACACCGGATGGCGGTATTCGAGCAGCACTTCCAGAAGCCGCCGGGTGATGCGGTGCTCCTTTTCCGCTGGCTGATAGGCATCCGTGTTGACGCCCAAGGCAATCGGCGAGGGTTGATAACGTGGCTGGTCCAGGGCCGCTCTGAGGCGATCGGGCGCGTTGGTCTTGGCCTGGATCCGGGTTTCAAAGTCCAGGCCGGGCGAGAGCTCATGATAGCTGTGGGTCGGCCGGGCGAAACAGTAGATGCAGCCATGCTCGCAGCCCTGGTAGGGGTTGATGGACTGATCAAAAGGGACGTCCGGCGATGCGTTGGTACTGATGACGGTGCGCGCCTGGACCGACCGGATTTCGGTATTCAGGTTGTGCTCGCTCGGGGCCGTGTGCCAGTCATCCGCCTCAGCTGGTTGACTGTGGTGCGGCTCAAAACGGTGGGGGATATTGTGGTTTGCGCCGCGAGCTTTCATAGCATCAGAAACTGTATGTATAAACAGTACTGTAAGGGAGATCCCTGACGCCGTCAAACCACCCTTTTTTTCGGGGATTCATAGCGCCATAATTTGAGAAATTGCTAATGTAAGTTCCCCGGAGGCCCTATGGAACTTGACCCCGTCCTGCTGTCGCGAATCCAGTTCGCGTTTGTCGTCTCCTTCCACGCGATCTTTCCCGTTTTTACCATTGGCCTGGCGTCGTTCATCGCCTTTCTTGAAACCTGTGCCTATCGGACCGGGAACCCGCTCTACACGCGGCTTTCGAAGTTCTGGATCAAGGTCTTTGCCGTTGTGTTCGGTATGGGCGTGGTCTCGGGCATCGTCATGTCCTTCCAGTTCGGGACCAACTGGAGCAACTTCGCTCAGGCAACCGCCAACTTCCTGGGACCGGTCCTCAGCTATGAGGTGATAACCGCCTTCTTTCTGGAGGCTGCCTTCCTGGGCATTCTCCTGTTCGGCCGTGACAAGGTGCCGGCCGGGGTCTATCTGTTCGCGGCATGTATGGTGGCGATTGGTACCTTCATCTCGTCGTTCTGGATACTGGCCGCCAACAGCTGGATGCAGACACCGGCCGGCACCGTCATGGAGGACGGCATGCACCAGGTCGTTTCCTGGAGCGCCGCGATCTTCAGCGCCTCCTTCTGGTACCGCTTTGTGCACATGGGGTTGGCATCCTTCCTGACCGGTGGGTTTGTGGTGGCCGCGCTCAGTGCCTGGTTCCTGTTGAAGGGGCGGGAGGTTGAAGCCAACCGGCGAGCGCTTTCGATGTGCCTTTGGTTGCTGTTGATCATTGCACCGGCCCAGCTATGGGTTGGGGATCTGCATGGACTTAATACTCTGGAGCACCAGCCCACCAAGGTTGCTGCGATGGAAGGCAACTGGGAGACCTCCAGCCATGTTCCGCTGCTTCTGTTCGCCTGGCCGGATCAGGCTGCTCAGACCAACTACTGGGAAGTGGGTATTCCGGGGCTGGCCAGTCTTATCCTCAGGCATGACGTTGAAGGGGTTGTGCCGGGGCTGTCGGCCGTTGAGCCGGACAAGCAGCCGCCCGTGCTGCCGGTGTTCTGGTCCTTCCGGGTCATGGTTGGCTTGGGCATGCTCATGATCGCCTTTGCCGTGCTCGGCCTTGTGCTGCGCGCCGGGGGCCGCTACTGGCAGAGCCGCTGGTTCCTGAAAGGCCTGGTCCCCATGGGGGTGGCGCCCTTTGTGGCTGTGCTGGCGGGTTGGTTCGTGACCGAGATGGGGCGTGCGCCCTGGCTGGTTTACGGACAGATGACCCATGCCGAAGGCGTGACACCGTCACTGACCGGCGGCATGGCGCTGTTCTCGCTGATTGGCTACATCGTTGTCTACGCGTTGGTCTTTACCGCCGGAATCTATTACCTGGGCCGGGTCTTCGAAAGTGGCGTTGAAGGCGAGACTCAAGAGCAGGTGGATGATGAGGTCGAACGTGCCAAGCGGCCCTTCTCGGCCGCTCATGTGCCATTGGAACACGAAGGGGGGCAGGCCTGATGGAACCGTTTGACCTGACACTGATCTGGGCAGGGATCATCGCCTTTGGCGTGATCATGTATGTGTTGATGGATGGCTTTGATCTGGGCGTTGGCATTCTATTTCCGTTTGCGCCTGATGAAACGTCCCGGGACCTGATGATGAACTCGGTGGCCCCGGTCTGGGACGGTAACGAGACCTGGCTGGTGCTGGGAGGGGCGGGGCTTCTCGCGGCCTTCCCCATGGTCTACTCCATCATGTTGCCCGCGCTCTACATCGGGGTTTTCCTGATGCTGGCGGGTCTTATCTTCCGGGGTATCGCGTTTGAGTTCCGCTTCAAGGCCAATCGGTCGCGTTATCTCTGGAACATTGCCTTTGCGGGGGGCTCCACGCTGGCCGCGTTTGCGCAGGGGGTGGTCGTGGGCAAATACATTGAAGGCATCCAAACGGCTGATGGTGTCTTTGTGGGCGGCCCGTTCGACTTCGTCACACCATTTACCGTGCTTACCGGCATTGGTCTGGTCGCCGGTTACGCGCTGCTTGGCAGCACCTGGACGCTGATGAAAACAGAAGGAGCCACCCAGGAATGGGCAAGGCGTATGGCACGGCCGCTGCTGCTTACCGTATTGGCAGTGTTCGCCATCATCAGTCTATGGACCCCCTTCATTGACCAGGCGGTCTACGAGCGCTGGTTCTCCCATCTCCACGTGATCTGGGTGCTGCCGGCTCTGGCGCTGTTCTGCGCCTGGAAGATATGGCAGGGCCTGGCACACAAGCGGGAGGGCATTCCCTTTGTGGCGACCATGGGGATGTTTGTTTTTACCTACCTGGGGTTGCTGGTCAGCAAGTGGCCTTATGTGGTCCCGCCCGAGATTACGCTCTACGACGCGGCCTCTGCCTGGGAGTCGCAGCTGTTCCTGTTGTTGGGGCTGCTGTTCGTGATCCCGATCGTACTTACCTATACGGCGTGGACGTACTGGATCTTCCGGGGCAAGGTGCGCGCCGGTGACGGCTACCACTGATGCCCGTGCGGCCGGCCGGTGGCTGAGCCAGTGGGCGGCCCCGGTCCGGGGCCTTCTGGCTGTCTCGGTGCTCGCCGGTGCTGTGCAGGCCCTGGCAATGATCCTCCAGCTGGGGCTCATGGCCTGGTTCGTGGATCAGCTGGTGGCACATAACCAGCGTGTTTCTCTAATCCCGATCGCCGCCATGCTGGTTCTGGCCATCCTGGTTCGCGCGGGGGGGCAGTGGCTCCAGGATCGGGCCGGATTGAGGGCCGGAGACCGGGTGCGTGGCCAGGTGCGGCGGGCGCTTCTCCAGGCCTGGCAAACGGCTGGCCCGGTTGGTCTCAAATCCAGTGACTCGGGGCGGCTTGCGAGCGAGTGGACCGAGCAGGTGGATGCGCTGGAGGGCTACTACGCCCGCTACCTGCCACAGATGGTGCTGGCGGTGGTCGTGCCTCTTATGGTCCTGATTGTGGTGGCGGCACTGGATTGGCTCGCAGCACTGTTCCTGCTGGTGGCGGCACCGCTGATTCCCCTGTTCATGGCGCTGGTGGGGATGGGCGCTGAGCGCATCAACCAGCGCCACTATGAGTCGCTGGCGCGACTGTCCGGGCATTTCCTGGATCGCCTCCGCGGACTGACGACCCTTCAGCTGTTCGGTCGCAGTGACGACGCTGTGGCGGATGTAGCGGGAGCGACGGATGATTACCGCCGGCTCAATATGGCCACGCTGCGTGTCGCGTTTCTCTCCTCCGCCGTTCTGGAGTTCTTTGCCAGTGTGGCCATCGCGGCGGTGGCCATCTACGTGGGGTTTGGGCTCCTGGACATGATCGGCTTTGGTCCGGCCAGCGGGATGACCCTGTTCTCCGGGCTTTTTGTGTTGTTGCTGGCGCCCGAGTTCTTTCAGCCCCTGCGGCTGCTTTCCCAGTACTACCATGATCGCGCCGCCGCACTGGGGGCCGCGGCCCACCTGATGCCGCGCCTGGCGGAACCCGCTGAGCATGCCCCCGGCGCTGCTCAAGCCATGGGCGGTGGCGGTGAGGTTGGCGGAATCCGGGTTTCCAACCTGTCGGTCGTATGGCCTGGCCGGCCACCGGTCTTCAGCAACCTGGCGCTGAACCTTGCCCCTGGCGGGACGCTGGTTGTCACAGGTGCTTCTGGGGTTGGTAAGTCCACGTTGCTGGCCGTGCTGGCCGGTTTCGTGACGCCGCAGGAGGGTCAGGTGCTGGTCGCAGGGCAACCACCGGGCTGTCAGCCAGTGGGCTGGATGGGGCAGCGGCCCTGGCTGGTCACTGGCAGCTGGCGGGAGAACCTCCGGCTGACGGCCCCCGATGCAAGCGATGAGGCCATGCGTGAGGCGTTGTGGAAGGTGGGGCTGGAGGTGGTTCTGGATGCCAGGCCCGAGGGCCTGGATGCCCATCTGGGGGAGGGGGGACTCGGGATTTCGGGGGGGCAGGCGCGTCGTCTGGCCCTGGCCCGGCTGTTGCTGACGCCCTCGCCGGTGATGCTGCTGGATGAGCCCACGGCGGGGCTGGATTCGACCACGGAAGCAGAGGTTGTTGAAGCGTTGCGGGGGATCCTGGGCGATGAGGGGCGCACCTGTGTCATCGCCACCCATCAGCCGGCGTTGAAAGCGTTGGCCGACCGCGAGCTGGCCCTGGATACGGAGGCGGCGGATGGGTGAGCTCCTGCCCTGGCTGCGCCTGTTGAAGGGGCACCGGCTGCAGCTGTTGGCTGGCTTGATGCTGGCCCTGGCCACGATCCTTTCCGGCCTGGGGTTGCTGGCGCTCTCCGGCTGGTTCATCACGGCCACTGCGGTAACGGCGGCGGCCTGGGCCGCGGGCATGAATGCCAGTCTCAATCTCTATGCGCCGGGCGCAGGAATCCGTTTCTTCGCGCTTTCCCGCACGGTCAGTCGCTACCTGGAGCGCCTGGTGCATCACGATGCCGTTCTCAGGTTGCTGGCCGATATCCGTGTGCGTGTGTTCCGGGGCTTGGCCGGCATGGATGACCGGGTTCGACGGCGTCTGGGGTCGGCGGCCTTCCTGGGGCGTCTGGTCGCGGATGTGGACGCACTGGATAACCTCTATCTGCGCCTGCTGGCGCCGCCTGTGGTGGCCTTGCTGGCGAGCCTGGTGGCGGCGGGGCTGGTCGCCCTTTTCGCGCCGCTGATAGCGGTGGTGATGGTGCTGGTTCTGCTGCCATTGCTGGGCTTGTTGACGCTGGGAGTGGCGCTGGCGACCCAAGGGCCGGGGGTTGCCGGGGTGAAGGCGTCTGAGCGGCTGCGGGTGCGGGCTCTGGAGCAGCTTGAAGGCATGGCGGAACTGGCAGCCGCTCACCGTCTCCAGGACGATCAGAGGCGGTTGGCCGGAGAGGAGGCGTCGCTGCGGGAGAATCAATACCGCCGTTCGGCGCGTGTCGTGGATGCGCAGGCATTGAACACCCTGGTCCTGCAGTTGCTGGTGGTGGTTGTCCTGCTTCTTGGCGGCCAGGCCTGGCAGAGTGGGCAGGTCTCGGGGCCCGTGATGGTGATGATGCCTTTGGCCGTAATGGCGCTGGCCGAAGGCTTTGCCGCGCTGCCCATGGGATTCGCTCGTTGGGGGACGACCACCGCCTCCGCCGCCAGGCTGAACGCAAATAGCGCGCAAGTCCCGAGCGCCTTGCCCGAGGCGGGAGAACGGGTGCCCAAGCATCCTGAACTCAGCTGGTCGGGCATTACAGTGGCGCAGGGGGTGATGCCGGTGTTCCGGGACTTCAGTCTTTCACTGGCCCCATGCGAACGCGTGGCGGTGACCGGGGCCTCAGGGTCCGGTAAGTCGACGCTGGTGGCGCTGGCCACGCGCACGCTGGCGCCGGATGCGGGGGCCGTTCTGGCCGACGGGCGGACGATTCAGGCATTCCAGCTGGCGCAGTGGCGCAGCCGGCTGGCGGTGCTGACCCAGGATGCCCACCTGTTCGATACCTCTGTGGCGGATAATCTGCGGATCGCATGCCCAGCGGCAAGCGATGAGCAGCTCTGGCGGATTCTGGAAGCTGTGCGGCTGGATGGCCTTGTGGCCGCGTTGCCGCAGGGGCTGGAGACCCTGGTGGGTGAACGGGCAGGGCGGCTCTCCGGGGGCGAGGCACGGCGGCTGGCGCTGGCTCGCACGCTGCTCAAGCCCGCACCGATCCTGATCCTGGACGAACCCTTCACCGGCCTGGACCGTGACACCCTGGCCGGGGTTTGGTCGGGCATCCAGCCCTGGTTGGAAGGGCGTTCGTTGCTGCTGTTGATCCATGAGCTGACGAGCCTGGTGCAGGTGGATCGCTCTATACGGCTTGGCCGCTGAACGGCAGCTCGGATCGCACCTGCTCGGCGTAGGCCCGCACCGCCGCCGCTTCGCGCTGGCAGAAATCCGCCACGGCGGGACGGAGCTGTTTGTCGTTAACCCAGTGGTAGGACTCGAAAAGCTCCGGCTGGAAGCCGCGCTTGAGCTTGTGCTCGCCCTGGGCGCCTGCGTCAAAACGGGTCAGACCCCGCTCAATGCAAAGGTCGATGCCCTGGTAGTAGCAGGTCTCGAAGTGGAGCTGGTCGTATTCGTCAAGGCACCCCCAATAGCGGCCATAGAGGCGTTGGTCGTCGTGCAGGAACAGGTCGGCGGCGCAGTAGCGCCCCTGGTGGACGGCCATGACGAGCGTGAGCTGCTCCGGCATCCGTTCCATAAGGTACTGGAAGAAGGCGCGGTTGAGGTAGGGCCGCTGGCCACGCTTGAGATAGGTGGCCTGGTAGAACACGTGGAAGGCTTCCAGCGCCGCTTCGGGAATGGCATCACGGCCACTGAAGTGGCGGAACTCGATTCCCTGGTCCCGTACCGTGCGCCGTTCCCGCCGGATCTGTTTGCGCTTGCGTGATTTGAGGCTGGCGAGAAAAGCCTCGAAATCGGCAAAACCGGGGTTATGCCAGTGGAACTGGCAGCTTAGACGGCGCAGCCATTGGTCCTGTTCCAGGCACTCACGGGAGCCAGGATCCGGGAAAAGCAGGTGCCAGCTGGAAAAGGCGCCCGTCTCCATTTCGGACCGGATTGATGCCGTGGCGTCCACCCCGGCCTGCCTGCCATCCGTATGGCGGTGGCGCAGCAGGCGCGGGCCTTCGCAGGGGGTAAACGGAATGGCGCTCAATAACTTGGGGTAGTAATCACGACCGTACTGGGCCCAGGCTTCGGCCCAGGCCCAGTCGAAGACGTATTCACCAAAGGAATGATCTTTGGAGTAAGTGGGCAGGGCAGCTGCGATTCCGCCTCGCTCGTCCCGTTCAATCCAGTGGTGGGGCGTCCAGCCCGTGGCGGTGGTGGTACAGCCTGTTGCCTCCAGTCCATACAGGAATTCATGGCGCAGGAAGGGGGAGTCTGTGCCCTGGAGCTGGTTCCATTGATCGGGATCGACCCGAGCAAGGCTATCAGTGAACGCCATTAACCGCTTCCTATTGGCCTGGTATCGACAGCATGGCGGATGCAAGCCCGAAATACACCAGGATGCCGGCAACGTCCGCAATGAAGGATACGACAGGCGCGCTCGCGGTGGCCGGATCCAGGTTGAGCTTGTTGAGAACGAACGGCAGTGACATCCCGATAAGGCTGCCACTGAGCACGACAATCACCATTGTCAGCGCGACCACGTAGGCCAGTTCAACGCCACCGCGGTAAAGCCCGATACCGGCAACGGCAGCGGCCATGGTCAGTCCCAGCATCAGGCCCAGTCCCACCTCGCGCAGCAGCATACGGAACCAGTCCCTGCTGATGACATCGCCGGTGGCAATGGCGCGCACCATAAGCGTTGCGGACTGGGAGCCGGCGTTACCGGCGCTGGCAATCAGCAACGGCAAAAAGAACACAAGTCCAACATGCGCTTCAATGGTTTCTTCATAGAGCGAGATACCAGCGCCGGAAAACACGTTGGCGAATACCAGCAGCACCAGCCACATGATCCGCTTTTGATACAGCGTTGTCAGGGCGGTTTCCTTGAGGCTGCCGGGCAGGTTGCCGACGGTCGCGCCCTTGTGAATATCCTCGGTGGCCTCGGCTTCCTGCACATCCATGGCATCGTCATGGGTCACAATGCCAACCATGCGTTCCTCGTCATCAACCACCGGGATGGCCAGGAGGTCGTAGTCGGCGATCAATTGGGCCGCCTCGGCGCTGGGCGCATCGGTATGCACGCTGACCACCTCGGTCTGCATCAGCGCCTCAACCGAATCCCCGGGGGAGGCCACCACCAGCCCGCTCAGGGTGACGATGCCAAGCAGATGGCGTTCGGAATCGAGCACGTAGGCGACGTAGATGGTTTCCTTGTTCAGCGCCTGCAGGCGCAGCCGCTCAATCGCCTGGCGGGCACTGATATGGGCCGGGACCGTGGCGTATTCGCTGGTCATCACCGACCCGACGGTGCCTTCCGGGTAGCTGGTCAGGCGCAGAAGGTCCTCGCGTTCGGCCTTGGCCAGTGCCGGCATCAGCGCTTCCTGAACGTCCTCAGGCAACTCCTGGTAAAGGTCGGCGCGCTCGTCGGCGTTCATATCCGTGAGCAGGCGGGCCTGGGCATGGCGGCCCAGGTGCTGGACCATGCTCAGCTGATGGGACGGCTGCATGTAGGGCAGGATGCGGGCCTGGGTGCGCCGATCGAGCTGGTCGAAGAGGGCGAAGGCTGCTTCCGCGTCAAGCTCGTCAATAACCCCACCGATTTCCGCGGGGTGGCGGTTATTGATGAACTCGACGGCGGGTTCCAGCTCACCCTGATCGAGCAGCGTCCGGACTTCGGACTCCAGTTCAACGGTTTCGGTCATAGCCGTCTCCGGTTAATCGGTGTTCAGCGCTGACAGATCCTCTTGCGAGAGCATCTGCTCAAGGGCCGGCGACACCCGTGTACGGAATCCCTCTTGCGAGTGTTCGATGACCAGCACCGCAATGTCATGGTCTTGAGCATAGTCCAGTGTTGTGTCCACGCCCATCACCATGAAAGCAGTGGCGAGCGCATCCGCCATGCGGTTGCTGGGATGAAACACACTGGCAGAAGCCAGCGAATGCGTGATGGGGCGTCCATCGCGCGGATCAATGGTGTGTGAATAGCGCTGCCCGTCCGCTTCAAAATAGTTGCGGTAGTCGCCGGATGTTGCCAGGGACATGTTTTCCAGTGGCAGCACATGCCTGGGGGTCTGGGGGCCATTACGCGGCACTTCAATGCCGATCCGCCAGGGAGCGTTGGTGGCTTTGCGATCCCCAACACGCAAGTCGCCCCCGATATTGACGAGGTAGCGTTCATGACCGCGCCTGGTCAGGAGCTGGGCCACCCGGTCCACGGCCTCGCCCTTGGCAATGGCGGACAGATCCACGAAGAGGTCCGTCAAGCGCCTGGCCCTGTTGTTGGAGGCGTCAATCTCGAGCTGGTCATGACCAACCTGTTCCAGGCGTCTGGTGATGATGGCGTCGGAGGGGACCTCCTTGGGCCGGGCTTCCGGGCCAAAGCTCCAGAGGTTCACCAGGCCGCCGATGGTGGTGTCGAAGGCCCCGTTGGTTCGTTGGGAAAGCGCGTCCGCTGTCTTCAGAACCTCGATCACGCCTTCAGGCAACTTGACCCAATCGCCCGGTGTGCTGTTGTTCAGCCGCATCAGATCGGAGTCGTCCCGGTAGGTGGACATGGTCTGGTCCACCGTCTCCAGTTCCCCACGAATGGCTTCGTGCAGCGTCTTCTTCCGGCCTGCGGTGAGTTCGCCGGCGATGCTCACCTGATAGAAGGTGCCAAAGATCCGCCCTTCCAGCTGGGTGACGGGAACGTTGCTGGCGTCAGGCTTTCCGGGACCGTCGCAGCCAGCCAGGAGCAGAAGCGGTACCAGCAGACAAAGCAGGCGGGTGGGCAGAAGCGCGGTACGGCTCGGCATGGCGGCTCCAGGCAGGTCAGTAGCTGGCGGCATTATACGCACTCCGGGCTCGCTTAACATCCGTGGCGTGGGCACAAAAAAGCCCGGCCGGAGCCGGGCTTATCCAGAGTCCGGTAGGGCAGGGTCAGGCGGCGTCGTCTTCCGGCTCCTGCATTGCTTGCGCTTCCCCGGATGGCTGGGTCATCTCAAGGATGGTGTCCAGAATCTTCTGGCCCTTCTCACCAGCCTGCTCCAGATAGATCTGGCGCACATCCTTGCTGGCCTTGCGGAAGACGTCACGCTCTTCCTCGGTCAGTTCAACCCATTCGGTGCCACCTTCGTCCAGAATCTTCTGGAGACGTTTCTGGTTGTATTCCCGCTGCTTCTCGTCGATCCAGCCAACCATGTTGGTGCGCACGTCCTGGATCAACTCCTGGCGTTCCTCCGGCAGGTTGCTGAACCAGTTGTTGCCGGTGGCCAGGGTGGTGATGAACTGGGCGTGACGCGCGGACGTCAGTACGTCCTGCTCCTCGTAAAAGCTCATCTCCTCGATGGCAAAGATCGGGTTCACCTGCCCGTCGATCTGCCCCAGCTGAAGGCCGCTGTAGACCTCGGAATAGGGGGTCGGCGTGGGGTTGGCGCCATAGGCCTTATAGGACTCGACCAGGATCGGAGACGTCATGGTGCGGATCTTGAAACCTTCAAAATCCTCCGGGCTGCGCAGTGCCGTGTCGCCACTCCAGACCATCCAGCCTTCCGGGATGATGTCCAGCAGGCGCAGATCCTGCTCGTTGTAGAGCGGCTGGAAGAGGTCGTAAACACGCTGGTCGGAAAGCACCTCGCGGTTCACATCCGGATCCTCGGAGAGCACAAAATGCAGCGTGAAAATGCCGACTTCCGGTATGACATCCGCCAGGTGGCCCGGTGAGGCGAAAGCCATCTCGACAGCGCCGTTCTGGAGCAGTTCGGTCAGCTGGGAGGACGTGCCGAGCGTCCCGTAGGGGTAGACCTCAACCGTTACCTCACCGTCGGTCCGCTTCTCGATGCGGCGCTTGAACTCCTGAGCGTAGGCGTCCTGCACACTGCCCTCAACTTCTTCCAGCGCAAAGCGCCAGGTATCGGACTCGCGCTCTTGCGCCAGCTCTTCGTCACGCTCCATTTCCTCCTGGGACTGCTTTTCCTCCTGCTCTCCGCTGGCGGATTCGCCATCGCCGGAACCGTCGGAACAGCCTTGGAGCAATGCCATGGCGAGCAGCATCATCAGGCCCGTAAGCCATTGGCGAGGTTGGTTCATACCCTGTCTCCCTCTATTGGATTTCTTTTTGATCGCAAATTAAACATAACACATCTTTACAGAAGCTAAAGCGTCTATGGGGAATTCCGGGAACAGGGTAACGGCGTGTTGCTGAACCCCAAGGGCGCAGACTATTGTTTCATCTGAATGCGTTCTGGAGTGTCCCATCATGGACCAATCCCAAACCGGGCCCGGCGGTGGCTGGCGCCATGCCCTGAAGGTGCCCTTTGACTGGATGGATTCCGGGCTTGACTGGTTTGAGCGCAGTGCCCTGATCCTTTGCGTGGCGGGCATGGCGACGGTGACGGTAGCCAATGTGATCGCCCGCAATCTGTTGGGCTTCAGCCTCCAGTTCGCCAATGATACGGCCCAGATGCTGCTGGTGATGGTCACCTTTCTCGGCATCGGTATCGGAGCCCGCCACGCCCGCCACATCCGTGTTTCGGCCCTGCATGACCTGCTTCCCCATCTGGGCCAGAAGATCCTCCTCATCATTGTGAGCTTCACCACAGCCTGGCTGCTGTTCGCGCTCGCGGATTTCGCCTGGAACTATGCCGCCGACGTCCAGCGCAGCTGCCGTATCCTGGCGGATCGTATCGACCTTGGGGTTATTGCGGTCCCGCTCGGGAAAATGCCGCTGGCAGCAGGCATTGCAGTCACGCTTGTTGGCTTCGCTCTGGGGGGCCATGTCATTCGGCTGCTCAGTGAGGGAGGCGAGCGCGTGCTGGCCCGTTATACAGGGTTCCGGCGGCACGCGCTGGCTCTTGCGGGGTTGGTGGGGGTGGCACTGGTGGCGTGGGGCGTCTTCCACCTGTTTATTGGCCTGGTCGAGGCTCGCAGCGGTCAGTGCCGTGTCACACCGTCAACGGGGTTTCCGGTCTACCTCAACTACATGGTGGTGCCGCTTGGCTTTCTGTTCGGCGGCATCCAGTTCTTCCTGGCCGGTGTGCGGAACCTGATCAGCCCGGAGAACTACCTCTCCTGGTACCAGCGGGACGAATATGAGGAAGAGGGCGTTGACCCCGGCATGACGGGCGGATTTGATGCCGAAGAGGTACAGCCGGAGGAGCGCGACCATGGGTGAGATGATTGAATGGCTCAATCTGGGCGCCATGACGACGCCGGACGTCGCGCTGCTGGTTGGGATTGTGATGGTGGTCCTGCTGCTGATGGGCTATCCCATGATGGTGCCCCTGACGGCTGGCGCATTGTTGCTGATGGCGGCCAAGTTTTCCGGCCTTAACGAGGCCACGCTGATCCAGCAGATGATCGGGGGCGTGGAACAGACGGTGCTGGTGGCGGTTCCGATGTTCATCCTGGCCGCTGACATCATGATTAAGGGGCATACGGCGAACCGTCTGCTCGACCTGGTGAGCAAGTTTGTGGGCCATATCCGGGGCGGTCTGCCGGTGACCACGGCCGTTTCCTGTACGCTGTTCGGCGCGGTGTCCGGCTCCACCCAGGCCACGGTGGTGGCCATGGGGCGGCCGTTGCGGCCCCGCCTGATCGAGGCAGGGTATTCGGACCGGTTTGCGATTGCGCTGATCATTAACGCCAGTGATATTGCCCTGCTGATTCCGCCCTCGATTGGCATGATCATCTATGGGGTCGTGTCCGGAACCTCGGTCGGGGCCCTGTTCATCGCCGGCATCGGGCCTGGGCTGATGATCCTGGCGCTGTTCGCGCTCTACTGTTACGGCATCTCGGTCTGGAAGGGTATTCCGGTACAGCCGAAGGCAAGCTGGCCGGAGCGGCTGCTGGCGCTGAAGCGGGCCAGCCTGGCAACCGGCTTCCCAGTGATCATCATCGGCGGGATCTACACGGGCACCTTCAGTCCTACCGAGGCGGCTTCCATGTCCGTTGCCTATGCTCTCGTTCTGGAGATGGTGCTTTACCGGCAGGTGCGGCCCTCCCAGCTTCCGGAAATCGCGCTGTCCACCGGCATGATCACCGCTGTGGTCTTTATCCTGGTGGCGGCCGGAATGGCGTTTTCCTGGATGATTTCCTTTGCCCAGATTCCGAGCCTGGTCCTGGGCGACCTGTTGGCCGAAGCCGCCAAGCACCCTTACCAGCTGCTGGTGCTGATCGCGGTGGCGTACTTTGTGGGCTGTATGTTCGTGGATCCGATCGTTGTGATCCTGGTGCTGACGCCCATCTTCTCACCGGCCATTGCCTCGGCCGGGCTGGATCCGGTACACGTAGGGACACTGGTGGTGCTCCAGGCGGCAATTGGCTCCGCCACACCCCCCTTTGGATGTGACATTTTTACAGCGGTGGCCATTTTCCGGCGCCCCTACCTTGAGGTCATCCGTGGCACTCCACCCTTTGTTCTCATCCTGCTGCTGTCAACGGCATTATTGATCCTGTTCCCGCAGATCGCGCTGTTCCTGCCCGGTTTGATGCGGTAACAACAACCTGAAGGAGTGTCCCGATGCGTTACGATCCAGCCGAGGTTCGGTTTCCCGTTGAGGGCGATACACTGGCTGGCTGGTGGTTCGAGCCAGCCGAGCCGGCACGCGCACCATGTCCCTGCATCGTGATGGCGCATGGGCTGGGCGGGACGCGGGACGCCGGACTGGTGCCCTATGCCCGGGCATTCGCGGGCGCTGGCTTTTACGTGCTGCTGTTCGATTATCGCCACTTCGGTGCCAGTGAAGGGGAGCCACGCCAGTTGATTTCTGTCCCGCAGCAGCTGGCGGACTGGCAGGGCGCCATTGACTTTGCACGCCAGCAACCGGGTATCGATCCCGGGCGCCTCGCACTCTGGGGCTCCTCCTTCTCCGGGGGGCATGTGCTGGTGGCGGCGGCCCGGGATGGTGGGGTAGCGGCGGTCTCGGCGCAGGGGCCGATGATGGACGGCCTGGCCGCGGTTCTCAATGTGGTTGGCTATGCCGGCTTGGGGGGCATCATGCGGTTGAGCGTTCTGGGGCTGCGTGATCAGGTCCAGGCCCTGGTGGGGCGTGAGCCACTTTATGCCCCCATTGTGGGCCACCCCGGTGAAACCGCCGCCATGACCACGGAGGATGCCTACGAGGGGTATCAGGCGATTGCCCCACCGGACTGGCGGAATGAACTGGCGGCGAGGCTGGCGCTGCAGTTGCCGCTTTACCGGCCACTGAGGCATGCTCGCCGCTTACATTGCCCGATACTGATCCAGGTCTGCGGGCGGGATTCCGTGGCGCCTCCCGAGGCGGCAGAGAAGGCCGCGCTCAAGGCCGGAGGTCGGGCGGAACTGCGGCGTTACGATGACCTGGGGCATTTTGACATCTACGTGGGCGAAGGGTTTGAGCGCTCCTCGTCCGACCAGGTCGATTTCTTCCAGCGTCACCTTCTGGGCTGACAGGGAATTGCGGAGCGGCATCAGCGCGCTTGGTTGATTCCGGCTCCTGGTCAGTCGATGAACCGGAACATGCGCCGGAAGTGGGCGATTTCCAGGATATCCTGCACCACGCCGGAGGCGCCCCGGATCAGCACCTCGATATCGCGGTCCTGGGCTTTTTCACGCAGCAGCAATAGTGTGCCCAGGGCGGCGCTGTCCAGATAATCCAGGTTGGTCATGTCCATCACCAGGTATTGGGTGCCGGGGGCGTCCAATGCTTCCGTCTGTTTGGGCTTGAAATCGTTATAGGCATGGAAGTCGAACTGGCCATGCAGGCACAGGGTGACA
The DNA here is from genome assembly GCF_056783195.1 of Salicola sp. AFF1. Taxonomy (NCBI): domain Bacteria; kingdom Pseudomonadati; phylum Pseudomonadota; class Gammaproteobacteria; order Oceanospirillales; family Halomonadaceae; genus Salicola; species Salicola sp. AFF1. The sequence continues at coordinate 8,556 of NZ_JBXAYL010000032.1, read as the reverse complement.
GTGCCGTCACCGTTCTCGAGCTTTTCGATGCTGAACATGGGGTAGCGTCCCGTGCATTGGATTCATCTGGATGTCATCATCAACAGGCGTTTTCATCGCGCCCTTGAATCACGCTTACGCGGTTTCACGGTCGGGGCTGACAACAGATGCTAACGGTGGTCCCGCCGTGAGCTGTGAGAACTGTTTAACTTTTAGTCGGAATAATCTGGATGCCGCAGGACAATAGTGTCACCCAGCCTGATTGGGACCGCGATGCGGTTGTTGCCTCGCTTCCACCGTTCAGCTTTGCGGACACCCCAGAGGCGGATGCCGTAGTAGCCGCCTACCTGAGCTTCTACAACCTTGAGCCAGAGCCGGACTACCCCGGCGTCAGTCACCATCTGGGCTGGATCAGAGCGGCGGGCTACCGCATTGCCACCCACTACTATGAGCAGTCCGGTGCCCACGGCACGGTGTTCCTTTTCCATGGTTATTTTGACCATGCCGGGCTTTATACCCGCATCATCCGCTACTGTCTGGGCCTGGGTCTCAACGTACTGATCTACGATCTTCCAGGCCATGGTCTTTCAAGCGGTCGGCCAACCGCCATCGGGAGTTTCCGTGAGTACCAGCGGGTGCTGCTCACGGTGCTGGGTCTGTCCCGCGATCACGTTCCCACTCCCTGGATCGGGATCGGGCAGAGCACGGGTGGGGCTGTGCTGGTGGATTACCTGCTCTCGTGTGGGGAAGCGCCGGAGGCCATTGCCTTCAGCGGCGTGGTGCTGCTGGCGCCGCTGGTCCGCCCGGCGGGTTTTCGCAGTGGCAAATGGCTGCACATGGTCATGAACCCGTTCCGCGAGACATGGCGCCGGGTGTTCACCGCGAACAGCAATGACAGCGAATTCGTGCGCTTCCTGAAAGAGCACGACCCGCTCCAGGCCCGGTTTATGGCCATGAACTGGGTAACCGCCCTGAAACGGTGGATTCCGCGTATCGAGGCGGCACTGCCAGTGGATTATGATCTGGCGGTCGTTCAGGGTGAGCAGGATATGACCGTGGATTGGCAGCACAACCTGCGGGTTCTGAGACGCAAGTTCCGGCGTCTGCGGCTTTATCAGATTCCCGGCGGCAGGCACCATCTGGTGAACGAGACGGAGTCGATCCTGACCCAGGTTCAGGATGCCGTGGGGGCTGAGATTGAGCGGGTACTGGCGGAAGTGACGGTGCCCGGTTTCCATAAGAAGGAGCATGAGCAATGAAGAAGACATTGATGGCCGTTGCCCTGAGTACAACCCTGATCAGCGGCTGCGCCACCCAGGATGCCTATACCGGTGAGCAACAGACCTCCAAAACCGTCATCGGCAGCGTGATCGGCGCTGTTGCCGGGGCGGCCGCCGGCGCGGCCACCTCCAGCAAGGGGGATCGGGAAAAGGGCATGATGATCGGCGCGGCGTCCGGGGGGCTGCTCGGTGCTGGTATCGGCCAGTACATGGATCGCCAGGAAGCGGCCCTGCGTAAGCGCCTTGAGGGAACCGGTGTCCGCGTCAAGCGCGACGGCAACAACATTGAGCTGATCATGCCCGGCAACATCACCTTTGATGTGGACCAGTCCAACATCCGCCCCTCCTTCTACGAGGTACTGGACTCGGTCGTCCTGGTGGTCAAGGAGTTCAATCAGACCGCCATTGCCGTGGGCGGCCACACGGACAGCACCGGCAGTTTTGAGTACAACCAGCAGCTCAGCGAGAAGCGCGCCGAGTCCGTTGCCCAGTACCTGCTCAATCAGGGGGTTGCCCAGGGGCGCATCCATACCCGGGGCTACGGGCCGCGCTTCCCCATTGCCAGCAATGATACGAAGCAGGGCCGGCAGCAGAACCGCCGTGTGGAGATTGACCTGATGCCGATGGAGTGAGGCGTCAGCCCGCGCCGGTGGGGTAGACGGTGCTCACGCTCAGCACCGTCATAATGCCGCAGAGGATGTTCAGCGGCAGCCCGGCGCGTATGAAGTCGGTGAAGTGGAAGCCGCCCGGACCAAACACCATCAGGTTCGTCTGGTACCCCAGCGGTGTGGTGAAACTGGCCGAGGCCGCCATCATCAGGGTCAACACAAAGGGCTCCGCGGGCATGCCGGCACTCTGGGTGATCGCCAGCACAATCGGCAGCGTGAGCAGCGCCGCCGCATTGTTGGTGATCATTTCCGTCATCAGGTTGACCAGGGCATAGGTGGCAATCAGCATCAGCAGGTAATGGCCCGCCGTCAGGCTGAGCACCCCGTGAGCCAACCACGCCGCCGCGCCGGTCTTGTCCATGGCATTGCCCAGCGCAAAGGAGCAGGCAATGGTCAGCAGGACGTGGCCATCCAGGCTGCGGCGGGCGAGATTGAGAGTGAGGCAGTTGCTGGCCAGCATCGCCAGAGCGCCCACCATGGCAGCGTGCAGCATGGACAGGGTATTGCTGGCGGCCATCAGCACCACGCCAATCAGGATGGCCCAAGCCCGCCAGGATTTGCGGTGGTCCGGGCTTTCTTCCTCGGTATCGTTAACCAGCAGGAAGTCCCTTGAGTAGCGCTGGCGGGTGACGAACACCGGCCGGGCTTCCAGCAGGAGGGTGTCGGCGGCCTCAAGGCGGATGTTGCCCAGGTTGCCTTCGATACGTTTGCCATTGCGGGCGATGGCCAGGACCACGGCACCGTACTTTTCGCGGAACCGGCTTTCCCGGATGGTGCTGCCCACCGCCAGGCACTCCGGCGAGACCACCGCCTCCACAATGCGTCGCTCCGGCGCGTCCTTGGCCAGCAGGGGCTGCTCCTCGGTGGAGGGCACCAGTCCGCGGATCTGACGCAGCTCAATGATGGACTGGACATCCCCGGCAAAGACCAGACGGTCACCGCTGCGCAGCCGCTCCTGGGAAGGGACGGCGGTGACGACGCCGCCTTCGCGCTCGATCTCCACCAGGTAGAGCCCCTGGAGGTGGCGCAGACCGGCTTCTTCCACGGTCTGGCCTACCAGGGGGCCGTCATTGGCTACCGCCATTTCAACGGTGTACTCACGGAAATCCCCGAACATCTGGCGGCCATTACCCCGGCGGCCACGAAGCGCGAACGGCAGCCAGAGTACGATGAAGACCAGGCCGGCAAGAATCACCGGCACACTGATGCGGGTGATATCAAAAAGATGGAACCCCTCGGTATCCGCCAGGTCCACATAGAGGCCGTTGACGATCAGGTTGGTGCTGGTGCCGATGAGCGTCAGCGTGCCCCCCAGGATGGCGGCATAGCTCAGGGTCATGAGCAGTGGGGCCACCGGGAGGCCGTGGTGTCGTGCCCAGCGGGTGATGGCCGGGATGAAGGTGGCGACAACCGGGGTGTTGTTGAGGAAGCCGCTCAGGCCGGCAACCGGCGCGATGACCCGGGCCTGGGCGTAGCGGGTGGACTCGGGGTGGCCGAGTAGATGCTTGATGATCCAGTCCAGCCCACCCGTGTTATGGATGCCGGCCGCGATCACGTACATAAAGGCAACGGTGATCAGGCCGCTGTTACTGAACCCCGCCAGCGCCTCCTGGTGGGTCAGGATCCCGGAAACGGTCAGGAAGATCAGGGCGGTGAGCATGACCAGATCGGTCCCCAGGCGCGTGGTCATCAGGGTGATGAGCACGCCGGCAACCGTCATCAGGCTTGTCCAGCCAGTCCAGTCCATGCGGCCTCTCGGTCGTTGCGGGAATACCGGGGGAGGCTACCACTGGCCTATATTGCCAGAAAGCCTGATTGTTCATTTTCTTAATGCTTTTTGGAATAAGAGGCAGAGAGGGGGAGAGCAAGGGAAAAAAGGAGGGACACCCACTGGGACGGGTGCCCGGCTCCTGGAATCAGGAGCGGCGGTTCAGGAAGTCCTCAACCTTGCTCCTGACCTCGTTCAGGTGCGACTCGCCACTGGCGCGCACTTCCTCAAGCCGTGCGCGCGCGGCATCAATGTCCTTCTGAAGGTCCGCGATCCGCTGAGCGGTCTTCTCCTTGAGCTCCTCGGTGGCCTCGCGGTTCTCCGCTTTCACCTTGTATTCGTTGAACTGGGCGCGGAGGGTGTCCAGCTTGGTCTCCCAGCTTTCCACCTGCTTCTCCAGTTTCTGGACCAGCGACTCCTTCAGTGACATGTCACACCTCCCTACGAGTGGGTCAGAACAGTACGCGTGCCTTGATGGTGCCTTTCACTTCACGCAGCTTTTTAAGGGCCACGTCGCTGTACTCCTTGTCGACATCCACCACCACGTAACCAATCTGATCATTGGTGCGCAGGTACTGTCCACAGACATTGATGTCATTCTCGGAAAAGATCTGGTTGATCTCGGACATGACACCCGGAATGTTCTGGTGGATGTGCAGCAGCCGGTGCTGGTTGGGGTGCTCCGGCAGGGCCACTTCCGGGAAGTTCACCGAGCCCACGGAAGTGCCGTTGTCACTGTAGGTAGCCAGCTTACCGGCGACCTCGGTGCCGATGTTCTGCTGGGCTTCCACGGTGCTGCCGCCCACATGCGGGGTGAGGATGACGTTATCGAACTCGCGCAGCGGCGAGACGAATTCCTCGTCATTGGACTTGGGTTCCGTGGGGAAGACATCCACGGCCGCGCCAAGCAGTTTGCCGGAGCGCAGGTTGTCCGCCAGGGCGTCGATGTCCAGAACGGTCCCGCGTGAGGCATTGATCAGGATCGAGCCCTGCTTCATCTGCGCCAGTTCCTCGGCGCCGAACATATTCTGGGTGGATTCGGTCTCCGGCACATGCAGCGTGACCACGTCGGACATCGCCAGCAGTTCCTTCATGGAACCAACCTGGGTGGCGTTGCCCAGAGACAGCTTGGCGATGACGTCGTAATAGTATACGTGCATCCCCAGCGACTCGGCCAGAACGCTCAGCTGCGAGCCGATGTTGCCGTAACCAATGATCCCCAGGTTCTTGCCCCGGGTCTCGTAGCTGTTGCTGGCGGACTTCATCCAGACGCCACGGTGGGCGGCCGCGTTTTTCTCGGGGGTGCCGCGCAGCAGCAGGATGGTCTGCGCGATCACCAGTTCCGCAACGCTGCGGGTATTGGAGTGGGGCGCGTTGAATACGGCAATGCCGCGCTTCTTGGCGGCCTCAAGATCCACCTGATTGGTGCCGATGCAGAAGCAGCCCACGGCCACGAGTTTGTTGGCATGCTGGAACACCTTCTCAGTGAGCTGGGTGCGCGAGCGGATGCCGACAAAGTGGGCATCGCTGATTTTCTCCAGCAGCTCGTCCTCCGGCAGGGAGTGGCTGATGTGCTCAATGTTGGTGTAACCGGCCGCGTTCAGGGTATCCACGGCCGACTGGTGAACGCCTTCAAGAAGCAGAAAGCGGATCTTACTCTTGTCGAGTGATGTCTTAGCCATGACAGAAAATTCCAGTCTGAGTCAGAGTTTTCGAAAAAATGAAATGAAATCAGAAAGTTGCGGTCTCCGCCGCATTGATGAAGAAGCTATGGTAGCATAGCTGAGACGCTTTTCCCGATTTTTGATCGGATTTTGAACAGTTCCTGGAGGAATCCTGACGTTATGAATACAACGGCAACGGCGTTCGATCCGCAGACCCTAGAAGGACTTCTGACCGACGGTGGCAAGGTCCTGACCGCCCCCGATGACCTGGCCGCCTACGGCTGCGATTGGACGCGTATCTACGATCCGGCGCCGCTGGCCGTGGTGCTCCCCAAGTCGACGGAGGAGGTCCAGGCCGTCGTCCGTTACGCCAACGAGCAGCAGATGGCGCTGGTGCCATCCGGTGGGCGCACCGGCCTGAGCGCGGGGGCCGTGGCCGCCAACGGTGAGCTGGTGGTGGCCATGGACCGCATGAACCGGATCCTGGACTTCAACGCCAGCGACCGCCTGGTGCAGTGCGAGGCGGGCGTTGTGACCGAGCAGCTGCAGCAGTATGCGGCGGAACAGGGCCTGTACTACCCGGTGGACTTCGCCTCCGCCGGCTCCAGTGAGCTGGGCGGCAACATCGCCACCAATGCGGGCGGCATCAAGGTCATCCGCTACGGCATGACCCGGGACTGGGTGCTGGGCCTGAAGGTGGTTACCGGCTCTGGCGAGATCCTTGAGCTCAACAACGGGCTTGAGAAGAACAACACCGGCTATGACCTGCGCCAGCTGTTCATCGGCGGCGAGGGCACGCTTGGGTTCATCACCGAGGCGACCATGAAACTCGCCCGCCAGCCCTCCAACCTGACGGTGATGGTGCTGGGCCTGAATGACCTGACCAACACCATGGACGTACTCCAGAACTTCCGCTCGAAGCTGGACCTGACGGCCTATGAGTTCTTCTCAAATGAAGCCATCGGCCACGTCCAGTCCCATGCCGAAGTGCCACGGCCCTTCGAAACCGAATGCCCCTATTACGCGCTGCTGGAGTTCGAGGCAGTCTCCGAGGGCGTGATGGAAGAGGCCATGGGCCTGTTCGAGCAGTGCGTGGAGCAGGGCTGGGTGGTCGACGGCGTCATCAGCCAGAGCGAGAGCCAGGCCGAGAAGCTGTGGCAGCTCCGCGAGCGGATTTCCGAATCCATCGCACCGCACACGCCCTACAAGAACGACCTGTCGGTGCGGATCTCACGCGTTCCGGAGTTCCTCAACGAGATCCATTCGGTGGTCCAGAAGGAATACCCGGACTTCGAGATCATCTGGTACGGCCACATCGGTGACGGCAACCTGCACCTGAACATCCTCAAACCGGGGGGCATGGACAAGCAGGAATTCTTCAAGCGCTGCGAAACCGTGAACGACCTGGTGTTTGAGATCGTTCAGCGCTATGAGGGCAGTGTCTCCGCTGAACACGGGGTGGGGATGGTGAAGAAGAAGTATCTTGGCTTCACCAAGAGCGCTGAGGAGATTGCCGTGATGAAGGGCATCAAGAAGGTGTTCGACCCCAACGGCATCATGAACCCCGGCAAGCTGATCGACGCGGACTGATCCAGCCGGCCCCTGGGTCGCTGCGGTAGTCCCCGGTTCGTCGCGGATGACGAATCAGGGACTGCTTGCAGCGGCCGCCTTCTCTCTCCAAGCCAACCCGCCTTAAGGCGCGAATGCCGCACCCTTTCTGGCTCTGGCATGCCCGGACCGTGCGCACCAGCCGTGTTATTGAGTGAGCAAAAATGAGAGGTCACGCGATGACAGGGGGCGCGGCTCTGGCCTGGGGTAAGGTATTGTTACGGAAGTAGATCCTGACGCAGATGGCTCGCGCCGGACGTGTTGTTATTGAGCCGGCAACGATATTGAATAACGGTGTGGGCACACTAATCTCTGTTAGCACCCAACAAACTTCAATAAGGAGTGAGAATGAAGTTTAGGGAAATTTTTCAATTCGCACACGGAAAAGCACATCATCACTATAAAAGTGAAGAGTCCAAAATATTATACGCCAAGCAATTAATATCACTAAGTGAGAAATCGTTTTGGTTGATATTGGCTTCGTTTCTTCCTTTTTTGCTAAAGCCCTCGACAGCTAGTGTCATTTTGATGGCGGTTGCGGCGCTTGTTTTTCTTTGGGTGGGGCTTAGTTTTAGGCATCAAGGTTTGAAGATAATCGATGAAATCAATACTGGCAAGATTGAAGTTATTGCCAATAAATAGATTTTAAAAAATACATAAAGAAAAACATAGGTGCCATGATGCGCTCTGGTTTTATTCCGCCAAAAAAGGAGAAGCAAAAATGTTAGATAAATTCAAAGCGTCTGTTCAATATAATGATCTAAAGGGAAGTGCGGCAGCCGACAGCGCCGATATAACCGGTGCGGCAAAATGGTTAAAAGAGCAAGGCCATATCGACGATGGCGATTTCGTTATTGGGATGTCAATGTGGGCTGGAGAGAATCATGGTACACACAACGATCCGGTAAGCGTCACTTTTCTGGTTTCGGACCTGAAAGGTTTCGACAATATTCCTGAGATGATCGAATCTAGCGGAGAGCCAATCGAAGTTAAGGAGTTCCGTATTGAAATGAATATTGCTGACTTCATGGCTCTTTTTAAGCGATTTGAGGTAACCCTGTCCAACTCCGGGATGATTGAAGGCAAGTCTTACACTGCAGTTAACCGGTAGTGCTAACCAATGCGTCAACGGGACCGGTTTGTTCCGCTGGTGCTCCACAAACCGGCCCGGTACGCTGGCGTTAGCCTGTTTAAGTAATAGATTAAAAAGGCTGGATTATAAACCGGGAAATTCACCAAAAAAATAGTGAAGTGTATATGGCACTTTATAAAAAGCTTGGTTTCGGCGATCACCCTTTTGCGAAGACTAACGCTGATGAAGAGCGGAATTTATCGGATTATTTCGTACCGCCACCCTTCTTTGATGGCGTTTTGGGTGACCCCTCCCTTCCTTCTTCAAGTGTAGTATTGGCCCCGAGGGGTGGCGGGAAAACTGCACTCCGCCGCATGCTTGAAGAAAACTCCGAACCCAATAACTACCTCGCCGTCTCCAATGACAGGTTTGAGTTTTCGACGAGTTATTGTCAAATCTGGTGTATGACCATCAGGCGGCGCTCCTGTCAGATTGATCGTCCACCCGCTCTCCATCC
>NZ_JBXAYL010000031.1:0-28464 GCF_056783195.1 Salicola sp. AFF1 | reverse complement strand
GTCTTCCCCTCAGTCGGGGTGACGCCACCTTCTTGCAGGTGGCCGGGTTTGCCGGCTTCGCCGGGCAAACAAAAAACGGGCAGCGGCTCTCGCCGCTGCCCGTTTTGAGCGCCCCGTTTCCGCCTCGTTACGCGGAGGGCTGGCTCTCCGTCTGCTTCTTAGCGCCACCGGAGCTTTTCTTCGCCCCGCTGGACTGCTTGCTGGCGCTGGAGCCGGACTGCTTCTGGCTGCTGGACTGCGAACTGCTGCTGCCCTGCTGCTCACTTTTCTGCTCATCCTGAGCCGCTTCCTTGTCAAAGCGCCCGATCAGGCTGTCAGCGTAGTCGCCCAGCCGCTTGTTCCATACACGCAGGGTTTCATAAGCCGTATTGGCGTAGTCGTCATGCTTGGCGCGCACGGACTTCACACTGTAACTCTTGGCCTGCTTCTCGACCTTCTCGGCAAGCTCGAACGGGCGCTCGGCCAGGTTTTTGTGCTGCTTTTCAACCGTGTTGATGCCTTTCTCGATGACGTCCTGTACCTGTTGTTGATAATTGCGGATCTTACTCATGGTCAACCTCCTTTGAATGCTCATCGACGCGCCTGCGCCCACTGATTGCTTCAGCTTGGAGACTACGGTGAATAATTAGAATACGCATACTAATGGTGTAAAAAGTGTGGTTGCAGGGTTCACAAATCACGCCATAATGAACAGCTAACCAGAAACCATTGAAGTGACAGTACCTGGCCGCGTACCGGCTCCAGGCTGCTTGGTGGCAACGGTGGGAAGCCCCTTTCCGCCGCCGCCATGGTTAACACCTATGGACTGTGAAACGCCCGTTCTGGAACACTCCGCGTGACCATAACCCTGAAGCGACACCCCCATGATTGAGCTCAGCAAAGACCGACCCGTCGTCCTGGTGGACGGCTCCTCTTATCTTTTCAGGGCCTTCCATGCCCTGCCCCCGCTGACCACCTCAGAGGGCCAGCCCACCGGGGCGGTCAAGGGCGTGATCAGCATGATCCGCCGCCTGCAGCAGGATTACCCGGGCTCGCCCATCGCCATCGTCTTCGACCCGAAAGGCAAAACGTTCCGGCACGAACTGTACGAGGACTATAAGGCCAACCGCCCGGAAATGCCGGAGGACCTGGCCTGCCAGATCCAGCCCATCCACGACATCATCCGTGCCATGGGGCTGCCTCTGCTGATCGAGGATGGCATGGAGGCGGATGACGTCATCGGCACCCTGGCCAACGAAGCCACCGACAAGGGCGTGGATGTCATCATCTCTACGGGCGACAAGGACATGGCCCAGCTGGTGAGCGATCATGTGTCGCTGATCAACACCATGAACGACACCTCCATGGACCGGGAGGGAGTGATCGAGAAGTTCGGGGTCAAGCCGGACCAGATCGTGGACTACCTGGCCCTGGTGGGCGACAGCGTGGACAACATCCCGGGCGTGACCAAATGCGGCCCCAAGACAGCCGTCAAATGGCTCCAGCAGTACGGCGACCTGGATAACCTCATGGCCCATGCTAACGAGGTGGGTGGCAAAATCGGCGACAACCTCCGGGCCGCCCTGGACCAGCTGCCCCTGAGCCGGGACCTGGCCCGCATCCGAACCGAACTGGACCTCGGTTACAGCGTGGAAGCACTGGACCCGGAGCCGGTGGACCGGGAGCAGCTGCTTGAACAGTTCCGGGCGATGGAGTTCCGCGGCTGGATCCGGGAGCTGCAAAACGACAGTGGCGCACCGGAAAAACAGCAGACCGGTAACGGTGGGGACACTGCCGCGCCGGCCGAAGTGACGACCGATTACCATACGGTTCTGGATCAGCAGGCCCTGGATGCCTGGCTCGCCGCACTACACGATGCACCAGTGTTTGCCTTTGATACGGAGACCACCAGCCTCAACTACATGGACGCCCGCATCGTGGGCGTGTCCTTCGCGGTGGAGGCCGGCACCGCTGCCTACGTAGCGCTGGGCCACAGCTACCTGGGCGCGCCGGAACAGCTGGACTGCGAGGCCGTTCTGGAGCAGCTGCGGCCACTGCTTGAGGATCCCGAGCGCATCAAGGTCGGCCAGAACCTGAAGTACGACATCAATGTGCTGGCCAACCATGGCATCACCCTGCGCGGCGGCATTGAGGACACCATGCTCCAGTCCTATGTATTGAACTCCGCCGGCTCGCGCCACGATATGGGCACCCTGGCCCAGCGCTACCTGGAACGCGAGGTCACCAGCTTCGAAAGCATTGCCGGCAAGGGCGCCAAGCAAAAGCGTTTTGACGAGATCGAACTGGAAACCGCTGGCCACTACGCCGCCGAGGATGCGGACATCACCCTGCAGCTGCACGAAACCCTGAGCCCGCGCCTCAAGGACGACGCAGCGCTGGGGGCCGTTTACCGCGACATCGAGCTGCCGCTGGTGCCGGTGCTGGCCCACATGGAATACCGCGGCACCCTGGTGGATGCCAACCTTCTCGCCACCCAGAGCAACGAGCTGGCCGGGCGCATGAAGGCTCTGGAAGAACAGGCTTGGGAGGCCGCCGGCGAGGAATTCAACCTGGGGTCCCCCCAGCAGCTGCAGAAGATCTTCTACGAGAAGCTGGGCATGCCGGTGCTCAAGAAGACCCCGAAAGGGGCGCCCTCCACGGCGGAGCCGGTGCTGCAGGAACTGGCGGTAGACTATGAGCTGCCCCGTACCATTCTGGAGCACCGCAGCCTGAGCAAGCTCAAGTCCACTTACACGGACCGGCTCCCTGAAGTGATCAACTCGCGCACCGGCCGTATCCACACCTCCTACCACCAGGCGGTGACGGCCACTGGCCGGCTGTCGTCCTCGGACCCGAACCTCCAGAACATCCCCATCCGGACCGAAGAAGGCCGGCGCATCCGTCAGGCGTTCATTGCGCCGGAAGGCTACCGTCTGATCGCTGCGGACTATTCCCAGATCGAGCTGCGGATCATGGCGCACCTGTCCGGCGACCAAGGGCTCCTGGATGCCTTCGCCCATGGTGAGGACATCCACAAGGCCACGGCCTCGGAGGTGTTCGGAGTGGCTCGCGAGCAGGTCAGCGACACCCAGCGCCGGGATGCCAAGGCCATCAACTTCGGCCTCATCTACGGGATGTCCGCCTGGGGGCTGGGCCGCCAGCTGGGCATTCCCCGGGATGAAGCGCAGGGCTACATTGATCGCTACTTCGAGCGTTACCCGGGTGTTCTGGAGTACATGGACCGGATCCGCAAGACGGCCCATGAACAGGGTTATGTAGAGACCCTATTCGGCCGCCGTCTCTACCTGCCGGAGATCCACAGCCGCAACGGGCAGCTGCGCCAGGGGGCGGAACGCACTGCCATCAACGCGCCCATGCAGGGGAGCGCGGCGGACATCATCAAGAAGGCGATGGTGATGGTGGAGAACCGGATCGCGGGCTCCGGGTTTGATGCGCGCATGACGATGCAGGTGCATGACGAGCTGATTCTGGAGGTCCGGGAGGATCAGGTTTCCCAGCTGAGTTCGCTGCTGGAGGAGCTGATGAGCGGGGCGGCTGAGCTTGCAGTGCCGTTGCTCGTGGAGGCTGGTGTCGGGAAGAACTGGGATGAGGCGCACTGAAGCGCTGCCCCTGGAAGTCGTCACCAGCCTTTGACACATCTGCTGGCGCCGCAGCACGGGGAGGCTTCCCGGGACCGCTGTACATACATCCCTGTACGCTGGCGCGATGGCATCCTGCCATCGAGCCTCCCGGAAAGCCTCCCCATGCTCCAGCGCTCATGCCCCGTCAGGGGTCGATACGCCACCACTTCAGGAGCCTGGGATTCCGGCAGCTGGCCACCGCAAGCAGGTGGCGTTCCTACCAGAGAACAGATCGGGACTACTCATGACAATCAATTGGAAACACGAATGGCAGGCCTTCTGGCTCTGTCTGGGCTTTATAAGCCGTATTCCGATGCTGGCGCGGATTGATTATTCGCAGCAGCTGATGAACCACAGCAGCATGTATTTCCCCTTGGCAGGATTGGTGCTTGGGGCGGCTTATGCGCTGGTGTATCAGGCGCTGGCGATTGCCTTCCCCCTAGCGGTGACTGTCATTGGCGTGGTGATTGTCCACCTCTGGCTGACCGGCGCGTTCCATGAAGATGGGCTGGCGGATATGGTGGATGCGCTGGGAGGCGGGTTCACGGTTGAGAGGCGGCTGGCGATCATGAAGGACAGCCGCATTGGTACCTACGGGACGGTGGCGCTGGTCGGGGCCCTGGCACTGAAGGTGGCATTGCTCCTGGCGCTCGCGCCGTTACCGATCTGGGCGGTGCTGCTTTTCACCCCGGCGCTGGCGCGGGTAACGCCGTTGTTCCTGATGGCGGTGATGCCGTACGTGACGGATACGGATACCAGCAAAACCAAGCCGGTTGCGAATACCTTCCCGATGCCGCGGCTCGCGGTGGCAACGGCGTTCAGCGTTGCGCTGGCCGGTGTGGGCCTGTTCTGGCTGCCGGGGCTGGTTAGGGGCTTCGTGGTGGCCACGGCCCTGGTGGGCCTGCTCTGGGGGCGGCAGCTGCACCGGGCGCTGGGGGGTTACACCGGGGATGCGCTCGGTGCCTCCATCGTCCTCACGGAACTGGCCCTACTGGCCTTTCTGGTGGCCCTGTAAGCGGTGGCGATCGTAGAGGCGCCGGGCCCCATCGATGCCCCCCTTCTAGTCCAGGGCCCACCGGACCTTCTCGCAGTAGTGCGATACCGGGAACTGGTGGAGTGTCAGGGTCATGTCCTGGCTCCTTTGATCAGGAACTGGAAGCCGCTCTCGCCTGCTTGATGCGGTCGTAGGCGTTGGCGATCTCCTGGGTCTTTTCTTCAGCCATCTCGCGCATGCTCTCCGGCATGCCGCGGCCGGCGAGTTTGTCCGGGTGGTTCTCACTCATCAGTTTGCGGTAAGCCTTCTTGAGCTCCTCATCACTGACCTCTGGGGATACACCAAGCACCTTATAGGCATCCTCCAGGGATTGCTGCTGCTCCGCCGCACTTCCGGCGGCACCTCCCCGAAGCATGGCTTCCAGCTGCTCCACCTGACTTTCCGACAGCCCCAGCCGGCGGGCAATGCGCACCAGCATCTCATGTTCGTTCTCGTGCACCTGGCCATCAGCCGCAACAGCTGCAACCTGGACCTGGAGGAACATCTGCAGAAGGCCGGACTGGCCGCCACTCTGACGCAGGAACTCATTCAATTCCGCGTCCAGATCGAAGTCATCGGCCTTACCGCGATTGAAGGCGGCCTTGGCCGCTTCCCGTTGGCTTTCGGTGAGTCGGAAGCGCTGGAAAAGGGCTTCCGCCACCTCGATTTCGTCCTGGGTAACGACCCCATCGGCCTTGCAGAGCGCGCCCATGACCGCGAACACGGATTCCATGAAACGTGACTGCACCGCACGGATGCGCTGCCGCAGCTTCAGGCGCCCCGCATACACCAGACCACCGCCAATAAGCGCCCCGATAAGGGCGCCAGGCACCCCAAAAGCCGAACCAATCAGGGCACCGATCAGGACCGCAAGGAACATTCAAACCCTCTCAATCATTAACCCGCGAAAGTAGCGTCATGGTAAAGCAATGCCTGGACCGGGGACAGGTGATTAACGCAACCGAAATGCCTGGCCTGCCCCCGCCCCCATTGTTTAACCTGTAGCAAATCAGGACCAGAAGGAGGGACCCAATGAGCCACTACCCAATTCCATGGACACCGGCGGATATTCCAAATCTTACAGGAAGAACCGTGTTGATCACCGGCGCCAACAGTGGCCTCGGGCTGGAATCGACACGCCTTCTAGCGCAGCGCGGCGCCCACGTCATCATGGCCTGCCGCAACCGGGAGAAGGGCCAGGCGGCCCTGGAAAGCCTACAGGCCCAGGATCCGGACGCTGACCTCCAGCTGATGCAACTCGACTTGGCGGACCTGGCATCCGTGCGGGACTTTGCCCGGCGCATCCATGATCATTACCCGCGCCTGGATGTTCTGCTCAATAACGCCGGTGTCATGGCGCCACCGCTGCAGTTGACCCAGGACGGCTTCGAGATGCAGTTCGGCACCAACCACCTGGGGCACTTTGCCCTGACCGGGCTTCTGCTGGACCGGCTGCGTGCGGCGGAAGCGGCCCGGGTCGTAGTTCTGAGCAGCCTGGCCCACCGCTTCGGGCGCCTCGACTTCGACAACCTGGATGCCCGCAGGGGCTATCAACGCTGGCGTTTCTACGGTCAGAGCAAGCTCGCCAACCTGATGTTCGCTCTGGAGCTGGACCGCCGGCTGCGGCGCAGCGGTGAGACCATCCAGTCCATCGCCGTCCATCCCGGCTACTCGGCCACCAATTTGCAGCGCACCATCCCCGGGCATAGCCTGTTCAATGCCGTTACCGCCCAATCCCAGCAAAAGGGCGCTTACCCCAGCGTTTTTGCCGCCTCCTCACCGCAGGCGGAAGCGGGCCATTACTACGGCCCCCACGGTTTCCAGGAGCTGTGGGGCATGCCCGCCGAGGCCAGCGTAAGCCGTCTGGCGCGGAATCAGGAGGTAGCCCAAAAGCTATGGTCTGTTTCCCAGGACCTGACCGGTGTCTCGTTCACAGGCCTGGACGGCTGACAGGTTACAGCAACAGCACCAGCAAGGCCGCCACGAGCACTGCCAGCACCAATGACACTCCCTGCCAGAACCGCACCGGATCCCGCTCCATCAACGGCAGCGGGGCCGGGTGATCCGCTTCGGGGCTGGGGTGACGCAAGTTGAAAATGAACTCCGAAAGCGCCTCATGACGCCTGTTGGGGTCCGGATGCAGGGCCCTGCGCAGCACTCCATCCAACCATACCGGGAGCTCCGGGTTGTAGCGCCGTACCGACTGGTAACGCAGACGGTTCAAGGCGCTATAACTCCGGGCCCGCGCCACATCCGTACCGTAGGGCAATTGCCCCGTAAGCATTTGATAGGCGATCACACCCAGCGAATAGATATCCGACCGGACACTGCCCGGACGCGCCATGAAGTACTCCGGCGCGGAATAGGCCGCCGTGCCCAGAGGCCCCTCATCAACGGTCACCGGCGCCATCTCCATAACGCCCGGCACACGGGTTGAGCCAAAATCGATCAACTTGACGGTGCCCTGCTGGTCAATCATGACATTAGCCGGACGCAGGTCCCGGTGTACCATCTCCAGACGATGAAATGCCTGGAGCCCGCGGGCGATCTGCTCAACAATGTCGCGTACTGTTTCAAGCGCCGGGCGCGGGTTATCGGTCATCCATTGGGCCAGGGTGCGCCCTTCAATGAACTCCATAACCGTATAGAGGTAATGCCGCTGGTGTTGTGGCGGGCGGGCACTGGCCACATGCACCTGATCAATGCGTTGAGCAATCCATTCCTCCATCAGGAAGCGCTCCACCTGACCCGGATCATCCCGCATTTCCGTGCCCAATACCTTCATTGCAACCCGTTCCCCGGTTGCCTCATCCAGTGCCAGATAGACCTGACTGCGCGCGCTGGCGTGCAACTGCCTCTGGATCCGGTACCCCTCAAACCGCATGGGTGGGTTAAGCGCTGGCGGGAAGGGTAACCCGATCAGGTGCTGTACGACCTCGGCCGGCTGTGCCTGCTCCGGGACAGCCTCCACCCGGACCACCTGCACCGTGAGGTTGTCTTCGCTGCCATTCTGGTACGCCTGCTCCACAAGCTGACGAGCCAGGCCATCGAGGTCCTCCCCGCCCTCGTCGATCACCCCAGCCATGGCAGCTGCGTTGAGGCATTCATGCACGCCATCAGTGGCCAGCACAAAGACATCCCCCGGCTGGATACCGACCCGCAGGTAATCAATCTCCACGCGCTCATCAGCGCCCATGGCCCGGGCCAGGTGGCTTTTCTCAGGGGAGACCCAAAGACGGTGATCCTCGGTGAGCTGCTCCAGCGCCCGTCCCTGCAACTGGTAGATGCGACTGTCGCCCACATGGAAAAGGTGCGCAAAAGGGCCCTTGAGCACCAGGGCACTGAGAGTGCAGACATAGCCGCGGTCCATGTCATACCGGTACTGGCTGCGCCGTGTCTGGGCATGGAGCCAGGAGTTGGTAGCCGCAATCACCCGCTGAACGGCGTTACTGACGGACCAGGCCTCGGGAGTGGCGTAGTAGTCCCCAAAGAAGCCGGCAACCGCCGCCTGGCTGGCAACCTGACTGACACCACTGCTGCTGATACCATCCGCCACGGCAACGGCAATCCCCTTGGTCTCCCGTTCCGTCCCCTGCGGCTGGCATGCACCGTAACAGTCCTGGTTAACTGTCTTGCGCCCCTTTCTGGAGCACTGACCAATGGAAACCGTGAGCCTGGATGCCATGAATGCGGGACCGCCCAGCCTTGCCGGATCAATGAGCCCGCGGGGTATGCAAGTGCGATACCAGCGTCAGGCGCTCCCCAGCCAGCAGCGATAGAACCAGGCCCAGGCACCGCCTTGGGATCGCCCGCGCTGGATCTCCTCACGGTATTCGGAAACGTCCTCGCCAGCGCTGGCCAGCTCTTTAAGCAGGGACTGAAGGCGCCGGTACTCACGTTCACTCAGTGGTGGGTGTTCCGCGGCGTGAAGCTGGCTATGGGCCGAGGGGCCCCCATTGATGCTGCAAATCACGCTGTTACCACCATTGGCGATGCGCAAGCTCCGGCCGGAATTGCCTGAGGCTGCCCCGCTGGTGTCGGCCTCGCTGTTGTCGGCCTCGCTGTTGTCGGCCTCGCTGTTGTCGGCCTCGCTGTTGTCCCCGGCTGCCGTATTGACAGTATCCGAATCGGAGGTGGACGTGGTTGCGGTTCTGGAGGTGGCATCCGGTTCCGACTCCGGTTTCTGTTCCTGCTTTGACTCCGGAGTCGGCTCAGGCTCGGCGTCATCCCCGGATTCGGAGGCCAGCTCAGACTCAGGGCTCTTCCCGGAATCAGGCGCCGTTCCGGGTTCAGACGTTGATTCAGAGTCGGCCGCTGGTTCAGATTCGGATTCTGAGCCAGACTCAGACGCGGTTTCCGTCTCGGAGCCAGTGTCAGTCCCGGATGCGGGTGCAGACCCGGATGCTGCTTCAGAGTTGGACGCGGGTTCAGAACCAGACGCCGATTCAGAGCCAGCCCCCGACTCGGCGCTTGAATCCGGCTGAGGGTCCGACTCCGTACTGGCTTGAGCTACCGGTTCAGCTTCTGGCTCCTCTTCCGATTCAGACTCAGGTTCTGCTTCAGCCTGAGCATCCGGGCTGGGTTCGGGCGCTGGTTCAGGCTGCTGCTCAGGCTCTGAGCCGGATTCCGTGTTACCGGAAGCGGCCTGACTTGAGGCCCCGTCGTCTTCCTCATCCCCGGATCGGTCCTTGGCGGCTTGCGTGCCGGAAGACGGGCGTTCAGCCCCATCATCCGATGATTCATTGATCTGCGGACCTGAGGACTGGGAGGTTTCCTCACTTGGCTGCGACGCTGTCTCTGTTTCCGAGGTCCCGGTGCTTCGATTGGTCGAATCCCATTGCCAGTAACTACTGGCACAACCTGTTAGCGCCAGTGACGCGATAACCAGTAACACCGCCTGTTTCATGAAGCGCCCCGTGGTTTTGGATTATTGTTCAAGGATGACGTATTGGTAATCCATGAGTGGTCATTCTTAACACAGGCGCGACAACAGGGGCGTGTCACTGCGCACAGTTCAATCCAACGATTATGACCGGACGCGATGGGCTACTTTTCCGGTAACCACTGGCGCGGGCCGGGACCTGAAAGCGACACGATCCAAAAATCGCCCTGTCAGCAGGCTGTCATCTTTCATCGCTAGCGTTCCGGTTCAGGCCTCCCGGTCAACCCGGCCAGGAGCGCCCCTGATTCGACGATCACCCTCAGGAGCCCATCAATGGATGCCATGAAACGCTTGAACGCCGGATTCCTGGTTACGCTGCTCGCACTGTTACTTGTCGGCTGCCTGAACGACGACGAAGACAACGACAGTAAAGCAGGGAGCCAGGAGGCATTCCGCATGCAATTGCTGCATTTCGCCGACGTGGACGGCACCGGGGGCCTTGCTGACGTCCGTAATTTTTCGGCCCTGGTCAACGGCTTCCGTTCTCGTTACCCCGAGCGCACCGTCTTGGTGAGCTCCGGCGATAATCTCATTCCGGGTCCGGAATTCTTTGCGGCTGCGGACCCGGAGCTTGATCCCGTCCTGGGCACGCCGGGTAAGGGCCGGGCCAATATTGCCTGGCTCAACGAACTCGGCGTCCAGGCCTCCGTGGTGGGTAACCACGACCTGGATGCCGGCACCAGTGCCTTCGCGGAATTGATCGCGCCGGATGGAGACTGGCCCGGGGCCCGCTTCCCTTACCTGGCAGCCAACATTGATTTCAGTAACGATGCCACCGCCAGCCTGGTGACCGATGACGCTCAGTCCGCTCAGCCCAATACCGTTGCTGGCAGCGCGACCGTCACGGTCAACGACGAAACCGTGGGCCTGGTCGGCGCCGCTGTGCCCAGCCTGGCGAGCATCACGGACACCGGGAAAATGGTTGTCAGCCCGGACGGGTTTGACGCCACCCAGGCATCGGACCTGGATGCCCTGGCCGCCGAAATCCAGCCAGCAGTGGATGAGCTGACCAGCGCCGGCATCAACAAAGTCATCCTGCTGGCCCATATGCAGCAGCTTGCCATTGAGGAGGCGCTGGCGAAGCGCCTGGACGGAGTCGACATCATCGTCGCCGGCGGCTCCAATACGCTTCTGGCTGACGCCAACGATCGACTCCGGGAAGGCGACAGCGCCGCCGGTGATTATCCGAAGACATTCAGCTCCGCGACGGATGAACCAGTGATGCTGGTGAACACGCCCGGCGACTTTACCTACCTGGGCCGACTGGTGGTGTCATTCAATGAGGAGGGCATTCTCTTGCCGGACTCAGTTGATCCGGCGGACAGCGGCGCCTATGCCACGGACAGGGTCAGCTTGCCGTTCAACCCCATCAGCGACGTCGCGGCCATTGCCGACGCCCTGGAAGGCGTACTGCAGGAAAAGGATGGTAACGTGCTGGGTCGGACAGACACTTTCCTGGATGGCCGCCGCGCCCGGGTCAGAACCCGTGAGACCAATCTCGGCAACCTGACTGCGGATGCCAATCTCTGGATGGCCCGGCAGACAGACACCAGCACCAGGATCTCACTGAAAAACGGCGGTGGCATCCGCAGTGCGATTGGGCGCGCGGTTCAACCAGCCGGTTCCAACAACCCGGATGACTTGGAGCTGTTGCCGCCGGCCGCCAATGACATTGTGGGTAAGCCGGAAGGCGGCGTTTCGCAGCTGGACATTGAAACCAGTCTGCGCTTCAACAACGAGCTGACCCTGCTCACCGTGACTGCCGCGGAACTGGCCGACATTGTGGAATACAGCGTTGCCGCCACGGGCGAAGGTGCCAAGCCCGGGCAGTTCCCCCAGGTCGCGGGCATCCGGTTTACCTTCGACCCGGACAGGCAACCCAGAAGCGCCGGCGATACCAACCAGGCGGACCCCACCATCAATGGCAACCGGCTGCGGTCGCTCAGGATCGTGGATAACAGCGGTAACGTCACGGATACCGTAGTGGCTGACGGCATGGTGCAGGGCGATCCCGGCCGCACTTTCCGGCTCGTCACCCTGGGATTCCTGGCCAAGTGCGTGGGGGCCAGCAACACCGATTGCGGAGACGGCTATCCCCTGAACGGGCTCGCCGGCCCCAACCGCGTGAACCTGGTCGATGCCGGCACCGACCCGGGTAACGCCACCTTTGCCGCTACTGGAAGCGAGCAGGATGCCCTGGCGGAATACCTGCGCCATCGCCATCCGGACGCCGACAATGCCTTTAACCAGTCACCGGCGGTCAATAACCGGATCCTGAGGCGGTGATGATGGCCCGTTACCGCAGGAGCAGGACCGGTATGCGGGTGCGGCGCAGCATGTCCGTGGTCGTACTGCCCACCAGCAGGTGGCGGATGCGGGAATGGCCGTAGGCGCCCATCACGAGCATATCGATGGCCTGTTCTTGCTGGTAGGTGTGCAGCACCCCTTCCACCTCACCGGGGCGGATGGTGCCCTCAGCCTCGTGGCCTGCCTCCCGCAGCGTCTCAAGGGCCCAGTCCAGATGGAAACGATTGTCCGCCAGGTCCGGCCCGACAAGCACCACATGCACGGGCACATCCTGGAACAATGGGCTCCGGGCGACCATTTCCACGCCCTTGCGGGTCGTCCGGCTGCCGTCAAAGGCAATCATTACCTTCCCGGGGGGTTGGAACGCCTCCGGCACCATCAGGATGGGGCGGTGCAGGGTACGGATAACGCGCTCCAGGTTGGAGCCCAGGTGTTCGCTGGCCTGGTCAACGCCCTCGCCCCGTTTGCCCAGCACCAACAGGCGAATCTCTTGCTGGAGTTCCTCCAGCGTTTCCACCAGGGTCCCATTACGCTGGCGCGTAACCGCTTCGGCCACACCGTCCTCCAGGGCCCGATCCTTCGCCGCCTGCAGCATGACACGCCCCTGTTCCTGGGCAACCCGGGCCCTTTGCTCATCCAGGCGCGAAAGCTCCTCCATCAGGTGCTCACGGGCCCCCAGGCCCAGATTACCGGAAAGATCCTGCTCCTCCGGGGCGCTATGGTTATCGTTCACGTGCAGGAAGGTCAGAGGTGCCCCCAGTGCCAGGCTGGCCCAGGCCGCGCTGTCGCAGACCGCCTCCGAAAACTGTGAGCCGTCGATGGCGGCCATTACCTGTTCGGTCATTTCATTCCTGTTGTTGTTATCCACTTCAGCCATTCAATGGCCCCCCATCAGTTTCTCAACGGCAGCCGGGTCATCATGCACCGCGTAACGGTCGACAATGGTAGCGCTTGCCTCGTTGAGACCCACCATCTCCACGGCCGTGCCCTCGCGGCGGAACTTGATCACCACCCGGTCCAACGCCTCAACGGCCGTGATGTCCCAGAAGTGCGCCCTTGAGAGGTCGATGGTGACGTTCTCCACGGTCTCCTTGAAATCGAAAGCATCCATGAAGCGCTCCGAGGAGGCAAAGAATACCTGGCCCACCACGCGGTAGATACGGCCCTGCCCATCCTCGGTTTCTTCAGAGCCAACATAGAGGATATTGCCCACCTTGTTGGCAAAGAACAGGGCCGCCAGCAGGACGCCCACAAACACCCCGATCGCGAGATTATGGGTGCCCACAGTCACCGCCACCGTGGCCAGCATCACAATATTGGTACTCATTGGATGCTTCTTCAGGTCCCGTATGGATTCCCAGCTGAAGGTGCCAATGGAAACCATAATCATCACCGCGACCAGGGCCGCCATGGGGATCTGGGATACCCAGTCCGCAAGAAAGACCACCATTACCAGCAGTGTAACCCCGGCAATCAGGGCCGAAAGCCGGCTACGACCACCGGACTTGATGTTGATCACTGACTGGCCAATCATTGCACATCCCGCCATGCCACCCAGCAGGCCGGAGCCGATATTGGCAATGCCCTGCCCGCGGCATTCGCGGTTCTTGTCGCTGCGGCTATCGGTCAGGTCATCCACGATGGTTGCTGTCATCATGGACTCCAGCAGACCCACCACCGTCAGCATCAACGCGGTGGGAAAGATGATCTTCAGGGTCTCAAGGTTGAGTGGAACCTCCGGCCACAGGAAAACCGGAAGGCTGTCCGGAAGCTCACCCATGTCGCCCACGCTGCGGATTTCCATACCGGTGGCCATGTAGACCGCCGTCAAAACCACGATGCACACCAGCGGCGAGGGAATGGAGCGGCCAATGACTGGCAGCCAGGGAAAGCCGTAAATGATTGCCAGCCCCGCCGCCGTCATAGCGTAGACGTGCCAGATCACATCCGTGAGCTCCGGCAACTGGGCCATGAAGATAAGGATGGCCAGGGCGTTGACGAAGCCAGTGACCACCGAACGCGACACAAAGCGCATCAGGTCCGCCAGTTTGAGATAGCCCGCGATGATCTGCAGCACACCAGTAAGCAGCGTGGCCGCGAGCAGGTACTCCAGACCGTGCTCCTTCACGAGCGTGACCATCAGCAGGGCCATGGCCCCAGTGGCCGCCGAAATCATGCCCGGGCGCCCGCCTGCAAAGGCAATGACCACACAGATGGCGAATGAGGCGTAGAGCCCCACTTTGGGATCAACACCGGCGATGATGGAGAACGCGATCGCCTCGGGAATCAACGCCAGCGCCACGACGATGCCTGACAGGGCATCGCCCTTGAGGTTGGAGAACCAACCCAGTTTTATCGTTTCGTACATGGTACAGCCTGATCCGGGGAGGATGGAAAATGGGGAGCCGCCGCCCCATTGGAGGCGCGGGATTATACAGACAACAGAGACACATGCACAGGATTCAACCTCCCTACGCCTGTCCTGCTCAACCGTTAACAAAAGAGGGGGATCTGTTTGGCGGCACGAACCAACGCCAGGATCATAAGGGTTGGAATAAGAGCTACAGGTGGAATACCTCAGCGTTGGGGGGGCGCCGGTGAATCGCCAGCCGGTTCCGCGTGGGGAACCGATACGGGGGTAACGGGCGTTTCAATGGACTCCGGCACCTCCTGACCTTCTGCCAGACGGCGCAGTGTTCGATAGACTTCCCGCCCCATCGCCTTGAAGTCAATTGATACATACCCCGTGACATGGCGACGTGCCAGCAACCTGAAGTCAATCGGCCGGAGCTTCCCCGTCGCCACCAGAATGGGAACAGGCGCCTTTTCCGGCTGCGCACGCGCTACGACATCACTGTAGCGCTGCGCCGAAACGACGGGCCAGGCTCCCACCGAGATGATGGCCGACGCAACGCGCTTGTCCAGAATGTATTCAAGCTGCCTCAATGCGGCATTGACGGCATCATTGTTGTAGAGTGGACAGCGCGGTTCCTCACGCCACGAGGTGTTGCGTTTCAGGTACTGGCGGGCCCCGGCAATGCGCTGTTTCAGGTTGGCATCCTCGGGATCGGACGACATAAAACAGAGTTCGCTGGGTGATTTCCCGGTTTTAACAAGAAGCTGGGCCAGTTTTTTGCCAATCAGCCTGTTGCTGGGGCCAACATAGGCTTGCCTCAGGTGTTGAAGCTCCCGCTCGAAGTCCGAATCAAAGGTGATGAGCGGAGCATGATCCGAGTCCCACCGGCGTAACGCGTTCTCCTTGAGAAAGGACCCTTTCGTGACCGATAAAGCAATACCGTCAGGTTGCTGGATGATCGCCTTGCGCAATGCCTCGTTCTGCTTCCGGAAATGGGCTTGACCGCTCGGCCCACCCTGAATACAGCGGTCACCATGCTTACGGGCCTCTTCCTGGCACCCCGCATAGACCTCAATGAAGTTGATGTCCTCATGACTCTTGCCGACGACGACAAAGGTTCGTTCATCAGCCTGTACCCCCATGCAGGCGGCAACGAACCCTGCCAGCACCATCACGCGCAGCCCCATAGCATCCTCCCTGACCGCGGTTAACGCGATCACTCTGCAATGCCTCTAACCGCAGCCTAGACCCTTTGCCGTGACAATGCCCGCCCTGGAACTTTCTAATGGGCCCCCGGGCTCAGAGCCCCTGGGCACCCCGACGTAACCAATTATGGGCAAAAGCCATCTTTTGGCGGGCATGGTCCGACAGAACAAAGGGATAGATGTCCGATAACCCCATGGAACGGTTAACGTGGTTAACGCCGATGCTCAGTGCCGCCGCCGTATGGATCAGGCGATGGGGGTCCGGCTCTGAATAAGGGTCCCAGCCCGCATGCGGTACTTGCGATGACGATAAGCCCGTGGCCATGAAACTGTCGGCGATATCCGTCAGGTGCAGCAGATGCGCCACGGTCTCTGCCCAGTCTTCATGGGGGTGCGCCGAGGCATAACTGGTGAGGTAGTATTGATGCCACTCGGCGGGCGGACCATTCTCATAGTGGTATTGAAGAGACGCCGGGTAATCAATCCGTTCGTCGCCAAACATGGCGCGAAAGGCATCCAGAAAGTCATCGCGCAGACTGAGCCGCCACCAGATCATGTGCGCGATCTCGTGGCGCATGTGGCCGATCATGGTGCGATACGGCTCTTCCAGTGCCTCCCGGCGGGTGGTGACCAGCACCGGATCCACCTCCGCCACACTGATCGTTACCACGCCTTCTGCGTGGCCCATTGGCACGGGGGTCGGGCCTTCTGCCAATAGATGGAACACCGGCCGCGCCCCAGGGTCCTCCGGCCGGAACCAGTGCCACCGCCCGAGATTATCCAGAACCCACCGCTTGGCCGCCTCAGTCTGGGCCCAGTTGGGGATGGCATCGGGAATGGAAGGGTCAGGCGCCAATGCCGTCATGGCACAGGCGCGACAGAACGCTCCCGCCTCGGGCGCTATCCAGTTACACCCGATCCGTTCCCGGTTGGCGCAGAACGGCGGCATGGGCAGAAAGGCCCGGGCCTGGGGGTCATACGCAACGGGGATGCCATCGGCCGTGGCCAGGTTGTCGAACCAGAGGGTGCCAGCACCGACAGGGTTGGCGAAAACGCGCATGGGAGGGCTCCAGTGAGGATGTTAACGTCCAGAGTGCGCGCAGCAAGTGCGTTCCGCAAGTCGTGAATGCCCAACCACTACGCATGCTATAGTAAACCCTGTAAGCAGAACCGCCAGGTGGCAAGCAGTGAGACTTGGAAGACCATTGACGTTGACGGTGCTGGCTGCCGGCCTGTTCCTGGTACTGGAGGGGCAGGACTTTTTCCACCAGAGCCGGGACTTCAACACAGCAGACCAATGCGACATTCCCATCCGCATCAAGGCCGGCGATTTCGACAGCCGGTTTCCCGTGAGCGAACAGACGTTCCAGCGGGCACTGGATGACGCCATCGACCTCTGGGAAAGCCGCACGGACACGCCACTGTTCACCCGCGACGCCAGGGCCGGCCTGCCCGTCAGCCTCGTCTACGACAGCCGTCAGGCCCGGGCCAATAACAAACGGGCCGCCCTGAAACGCATCAAGGAACGCGACACGACCGTTGAGCGCCAGGAGCGCGCACTCAAGCAGCGCCGTGATGCCCTTGACCAGGCCTGGGATCAATTCGAGCGTGACAGGGAGCGCTTCAAGGAAAACAGTGAGGACGTGGAACAGCTGGTTCAGCAGTGGAACAACGGCCAGATGCACCGGACCCCGCAGAACCGGCGAATGCTTGAACGCCAGAGGAACAAGCTCGACGCCCGGCGTACCCGGCTTGAACAACAGCAGGCACAACTCGAGCGCCGGACGGAACGGTGGCGCCAAGACGCGGACGATCTTAACGCGGCCATCAAGGCACTCAACGAGCGGGCACAATCATTCAACGACACAGCGTCCAGCGAGTCGATGATCACCACGGGTGAGTATCAACAGAAGAACGATCAGCGCCGGATCGAGATTTACCGGGCCAATAACGAGCAGGAACTGAGACAGGTCATCGCCCATGAGCTCGGCCACGCGCTTGGCATTGGCCACGTGAGCGACTCCGCCGCCATCATGAACGCCGCGATGACTACGGACAATGCCGGGGCCTCCCGTCTTACAAATGACGATCTGGCCGCACTGGATGGGGTCTGCCAGCTGTGACCGGGCTGGGTCAGTGCCCTCCCTGCCAGTCCCGCACAACATCGATCTCGAACAGATGCCCGTCCAACCGGAAGATCACGCCAGCGGTGGTGATCTCCTCAATGACCAGCCCCTGGAAACGGGCACCTTCGCGCAGCAGCCGGTTATTGATCATCACGCTCCGGGAGGAAGGCCTGGAGGACCAGACGTGGCCATTGAACGTCATCTCAGGTACCTGCTGCTGGACCGAGCGGGGCATATCCTGGATCGGTGGCACCTCTTCCCGGCTCTCCGTCGTACGCGCTGGGGAAGTCACGTTATCCGGCGGTTCCCGATCAGGCGCCTCGGAGGCGGGTTCTGGCGGCTCCGTGGATGACGCCGACGGTTCCGCTTCGGAGGCGACCGGGTTAGAAGCCTCGGAGGGTTGGGAGGTACTGACGGCTTCAGGTGCCCTTGTCGCCTCCTGAGCGTTCGGCTCCGGAGCGGGCTTTGCGGTTGCCTCTTCCTTGGGCTGGGGCCTTTGTACCGTCGCCACCTCACCGGACACCAGGGCTTCATTGCCAGGACCGGATTCAGGCCATACCAGATAGGCCACAACGGCGGCATTGGCCGTCAGTGCCAGCGCCAGGAGGTAGGGCCAGATCTCGCGCTGTTTCCCCGGAGCGGACGCAAAGGACACCCGGTGACCGGAATCACCCGGCTCCGCTCCGGAACGCTCGGCCTCGGATTTTTTCAGGGCTTCCAGGATATAGGACATGGGACCGCCTCAGCCTGACAACGGATCGGATGATGCACTGGAAAGCGTCGGAACGGAACGCCCCATGTAATGGTTCAGGCGGATGAGCGTCAGCGGCCCGATAACACCGTCCGTCCGCAGCCCTTCCCGCCGCTGGAAGGCCTCGATTCGCGGTTCAAGCCCATCATCGGGGGAGCCGGGCGTCAGTGACAGCGCTTCCTCCGCCTTGCGCAGGGCCTGATGCAACCAGAGCTCACGGTTGCGGGTGCTGCCGGGCTCGATCAGGCGGGAATCCCATGGCGGCACACGCCAGAGCAGGGAATAATCCCCAAACCAGACCGCTTCCACAGCGTCACGGGAGACCCACTGCCGCTCGCCTCCCACTTCCAGTCGCGCCTTCCCCGGTTTCAGGGCGAGCAGAACCGCGGACACCGGTTCTCCCTGCTGATTGATCAGTTCCAGTACGGCGGGCCGGTCGAGTAAGGCCAGACGGCTCCAGCTCCCCTGTCGGTGAAGGCAACCCAGCCCGCGTGTCTCACCCCAGTCGCACGCCTGCCCGTGCTCACTCGGGCGGTAGTCGTAGCCCCAGAGATCGAACAGGGTCTGATAGGCCCGGGTACGTGAGGCCTCGGAACTCAATGACCCAAGCGACAGCCCGGCGGCCTGGTGGGTGCCCGGGTTGGCTTGCCGCTTCACCTGCCCTTCGTCCGCCCTGCTTCCAGCCTGAGCGATCAGGGGGGTGCGCTCGTCCACTTCATCCGTCGCGGTCATCATCAGTGTGCCGGCCGCCACCGTGAGCAGGAACGCACTGACTCCCAACTTGAGCTGCGGCTTGCTCCACAGAAGCCGACTGGGGCGAAACCACCGCTCTTCACGGCCACCACCAAGGACTTCCCGCGCCGCACGGCGAACCGTGGACGCATTGATGGTGAGGCAATTGCGGGTGTAGGCGCCCAGCAAACTGCGGTCACAGATCAGGTTGATCAGCCGAGGAATGCCATGGCTGTGCCGGTAGACCGCCGCCAGCGCCCGCCGGCTGAAGATCGTGCCTTTCTGGCCCGCCACGGACAGGCGGTGGGCGATGTAGTTGTCGGTTTCGCGACGGCTCAGTTGATCCAGATGATAGCGCGCCGTAATCCGCTGGGAGAGCTGGCGGAGCCGCGGACTGTCCAGCAGGGTCGCCAGTTCCGGCTGCCCAAGCAGAGCAATCTGCACGAGCTTTTTTTCCGATGTTTCCAGGTTCGTCAGCAGCCGCACCTGCTCCAGAACCTCCACTGAGAGATTCTGGGCCTCATCAATCACGACCAGGGTATGTCGCCCCTTGGCATGCGCCTGCAGCAGGTAGTCATTAAGGCGGTTGATCATCTCCATGATCGAATGCCCTCGCACCTCGGGCATGCCCAGTTCAAGGCAGATGGTCGCCAGCAGCTCCCGGGCACTGACCTTCGGATTGAACACCAGCGCAATGTCCACGTTCTCCGGTATTTCCTCCAGAAAACGCCGGCACAGGGTTGTTTTGCCGGTTCCAACCTCTCCTGTCAGAACCACAAACCCGCCCTGGCCCGACACGCCATACAGGAGATGAGCCAGCCCTTCCTTATGGCGTTCACTGAGATAGAGGTATCGGGGATCGGGCGCGATGGTAAAGGGCGACTCGCGGAACCCGAAGAAGTCGTTATACATGGCGCTCTACGGTCAATCGATCAACGGATCAGGGAGTGCACAAAATAACGCAGCAATCGCCGGGTGTCGTGTATTGCGTCGCGGTGCCCGGCCCATCAGCGCCTATGCGGCTTTTCGCCCCCAGGCCTGCACCAATGTAAAGGTGATCTGGACCCGATCCGGATCATTGACGGCGCGTTCAACGCCCTCAACCAGGCGCTCAAACTCCCGCTCCGTGGTCAGGCCGGCCTCAATCATCCGCTCCCGCATGGCACGGGCGCCAATCAGCGGCATGCGCCTGTAGGGATGACAGTCCTGCAGCGCCTGAACGGAGGCACGGATCCGCACATCCTCCAGTCCATGCTCTTTCAGCATATGGAAGGTGCGGCGCCCGATGTTGATATCGCCCCGCAAGGCAAATGTTTGTTCCAGAAGCGCCAGCAGTTCAGCCCATTCCGGGCATCGCGGATAGAACCCCCAGGAGCTGTGATCGTTTTCCTGCGAGGCAATCACGCCCCCGGGCTTCGCCAGGCCAATCATGGTCCGCAAAACCGCGGCGGGCTTTTCAACATGAGGCAGGAGGAAACGGGCATGGACGAGATCAAAGGCGCCCTCTGGTAACACCGGAGCGGAAACGTCGCCCTCCTGGAGCTCGACATTGCTCAATGCCTCAGAGTTCACATAGTCGGCGGCAGCCGCCAGGAGCTCTGGGTCGGCATCCAGGCCCACAACACGCCCGGCGTCACCAACCCTGTGGGACAGAGGGCCCAATACGCCCATTCCACCACAGCCCAGATCCGCACACGTCCATCCTGGACCAACCCCAATCTGGTCCATCATTACCCCAGCGTCTGGCTCCCAGACACGGGCCTGAACCTGCAGACGGCCCAGTTCCTCATCACTGGCGAGAAAGTAATCCTGGTCAATGGGCGTGGATGACATCCTATACTCCTGTTTGAAGCTGATACCCACGTCGTAACGCTGCTGAAGAATAGTGCTTGTCCAGAATAGCGGAAGGACTCAACCCTCTACCCTTATCGACAGGATCCAGGTAAGAACTCCTCGCTAACGTCCGTTTTGTTCTCACCAACCGCTTTCATGCCGTCCACGGGACCATCATAGCCACAGAGCCAAGTGATGGGGCTGGTAGGGCTTCCTTCTACGACAGCAGGCCGGAACGTCAGTGTCTTGCCCTGCAAAGGTTCCGAGGCTTTATTGCCCATGGAGACGTGGATGGCGCCGTTATTCACAACCACTCGGGTGATCCGATTGCCAATCAGCTTGTCAGGCGCGGGCAGGCCCGCCATGGCATTATCAGCCGGGAAGCGCCGCTGGTCCTGATAATACTGCCTAATATCCTCCCGCACCTTGGAGGCCATGGAAAGCGCCTCCACCATCTCACTGCGATGGATGTAGGTTCGATACTGTGGCAGGGCAATGGAAGCCAGAATACCGATCATGGCGACCACCACCATCAACTCAATCAGCGTAAAGCCACCATAATCCCTCATACGACGTCTCCCATCATGAATATTGGCGAGTAAGCACTGGCAAGAAAAACAATGATCATGGCCACGATCAGAACAACGCAGAAGGCATAGACCCTTCGCATTTGTGTCTCACAAAGCTCGACCAGATTTCGGTGTTGCACCCTGACAAGGGCCGGAATCTCCTGACTGAGATCAACACCTTCCTGTTCCAGTTTCCAAAGATGGGATACGACTCTGGAAGATCCATCCTCCGATCCCAGAGGATAGAGAATAGCCGCTTCCAGATTGGCGTAGGCGGTTCGCGCTTTCGGACGCACCAACAAACGCGCCACGCCTGCCCTACCCCACCCAACCGAGCCATCAGCCAACCCCTTGAGAACATGGCCCATCACCAGCGCCAGCCCAATCAGGAGCAGAACCCCTACCGCCACCCCCCCTCCGTAGTCACGGAAAATGGCTACGTAATCAGGGGTTTGTACCCCAAAGGTCTCGTAAAGAGCCGTAAAGTGAGGCATCACCTTGACCTGGTACAAGGCATTGACCCCAATAAATAAAACAGACACATAAGCCAGATAGATGGCGATGCGTTTGAGTTGCAAAGGCTGGGGTGTCTCTGTTGCCAAGTTGAAGCTGGCGTAGAGTTCAAGTAGGTAACGGGCCTGATTTGGATCCGGGTGCGCAACAAGCCTATCGAGAAGCCGACGCGGCAGGGTACCCGGACGCAAAGGCTTGCCGTAGAGAGCAGTGTCTGGATCCGCCTCTACCTCCTTCAACCGTTCCACCAATGGTTCATCGGCTTGGCGGGAGGCAACAGAACGGCGGCAAATGTGGTGAAAGCGTTCCCATGTCATGGTGGTCGTTTTCCTTTACTCAACAGCCACAACCCTACCTGATTTGTTGGTTGCTGGGTACAGGGCACCAGGTTGCCCCATTCTCCCGTCAGTATCGAGAACCCGAGCTCTGTACCATACTGATAATTCAGCCCATGAGCTCAATCCAGTCCCAAGCGCTTATGACCGAGCGGCAAGTGAAACGACACTTAACGGGGAGAAGCCTGCTCCTGTTCGTGCTGATGATCACAGGCGGAGCGGTGCAAGGAGCGGAACCGCTGACCATGGCCCACACCCAACGCCCTCCCTATCATTACCAGGAGGGCGATCAACCCCTCCCCAAGGGTCTGATGGCCGACATCCTGATCCGCGCCCTTTATCACGCCCGCATCGAAGTGAACTTTCAGGTAATGCCGGCGCGCCGCATCATGATCCAGAGCCAGAAAGAGAAGCCGTTCTGTTCGTTCACCTGGTTCAAGACAGAATCCCGAGCCCAGTTTGCCACCTTTACAGAACCGCTCTGGACGGATCGGCCATTCCAGGTGGTGACCCACCGAAGCCACCAGGAACAACTCGAACGCTTTTCAACCTTCGACCAGCTGCTCACGGAAAGCAAACTGGTCCTGGGCACACGCCGCAACATGTCGTACGGCGATCAGCTGGATAAACGCCTGAACCGGGAGGGAAACAGCGTTGAGATTCACAAGGCCGTGAACAATCAGGTCAATATGGCAAAAATGCTGGCGCGCCGGCGCTTTGACTTCATGCTCATGACGCCTGCCGAGCTGCCACGTGTCTTTGAAGCCGCGGGCATCCCGCGCTCCGAGTACGTGGCCCTTGAATTCCCCGATATCCCGAATGGAGAGAAACGCCGTGTGATGTGCAATAAGGCTGTTGAAGACAGTCTGATCGAACGGCTCAACCAATCCATCCGGAAGTTTTCGGGGCCTTAGGCCAAGGCAGTCAAGGCGAAACGCGCTGGCCCCTGTATATGCGAACGCTTTCAGAGCGGTGGGGCTTCTCGCCCTGGTTTTCCCGATCCTCAGCCTCCGACGCCGTTGCCGCCACAACCCGGCCGCGATAGATCTTGTGCGGCGCTTCCTGCGTCGGCTCAGGTTCGGGAGGGCGTACCATCGCCTCAAGCTGCTCCTGCAGGCTCTTCAATTGCTCGCTGCGGGAGGCATCGGCATAGCCCTTGAGCTGGGCAAACAGCTGATCGTCGGTTAACGATAGCGCATCCCCAAACTCCGAACGGATATGCCCCCGCATCGCCTTGATGATCGAGACCACTTTGCGATCAATCAGCCAGCTTTTATCCATGGTACTGCTCCGGAGGTGATTTCCCGGGGCGATGCAATCATCATACCGGCCCCGGAGCCCCTCACATCGGCTTCAGCGCCTTCCTGAACCGCGATCGTGCACCAGGTGAGGGAGCTGGCGCACCATCCTGGGCCCGCCGAAGCGGGCACCCGGATCGTCGAAAATCATCCACGGCTGCCTACCCGATGATCTCACCGCCAAGGGAATACCCTCCCGGCGCTGTCTCACGGATGTGGACAACCACGAAATCGCTTACATCCTCCTGTTTTTCCTGCTGGAAGAATTGCCCCACCGTTTCGGTGAGCTGACCCGCTAACCGTTGCCTTTGCGCCTGATCCAGGTCTTCCTGCGGAACGGTCACTTGTACTGTCGGCATAGCATCCTCCTTTCGTTGTTGAATGACAGGTATTGACATCTGTCATCTGATCAAATGAAATTAATGACGTCAACACCCCGAAGACAGGAGGCAACGATGCAGACACGATTCCTGACGAACGCCAACACCCCCCTGCCGGCAGTGGGTCTGGGCTGTATGGGCATGTCGGATTTCTACGGCCAGACAGACCAGGCGGAGTCCCTTGCCACCATCCACCAGGCCCTGGAAACGGGGATGCCCCTGCTCGATACCGGTGACTTCTACGGGATGGGCAGGAACGAACTGCTGATCCGGGAAGTCCTCAAGAGCTGGCCCCGGGAGAAGGTGTTCATCGCGGTCAAGTTCGGAGCCCAGCGTGACCCGGATAGGAACTTCGTGGGATTCGACGGTTCACCGGCCGCCGTGCAGAACTTCCTGGCCCATACCCTGACCCGCCTGGGTACGGATTACGTGGACCTTTACCAACCCGCCCGGGTTGATCCCGAGGTTCCGATTGAGGACACAGTCGGCGCCATCAACCAGATGCGCGAGGCAGGCTACGTCCGCCATATCGGCCTTTCGGAAGCCGGGCCGGAGACCATCCGCAGGGCGCATGCCGAGACGCCGATCAGTTGGTTGCAGACCGAGTACTCACTCCTTTCGCGCGGGATTGAGCAGTCCATATTGCCCACCTGCCGGGAACGGAACCTCGCGATCAGTGCCTATGGGGTCCTTTCCCGGGGACTGCTTTCCGGGCACTGGCAATCCCGGAACCTCAATTCCGGGGACTTCCGGAACCACCTCCCCCGGTTCCAGGGCAGCAACCTTGACAATAACCTGGGGCTGGTAGAGGCTTTGCGCGGCATTGCCGAGGACAAGGGCTGCTCCGTTGCCCAGCTCGCGATTGCATGGGTACTGGCCCAGGGCGATGATATCCTTCCATTGATTGGAGCCCGCACACGTGAACGGCTGGCGGAATCCCTCGGCGCGTTGCAAGTGGAACTGAGCGCTTCGGAGCTCGCACGCATTGAAGACGCCGTCCCCGCGCGTGCCGTCGCCGGAGAACGTTACAATCCTGAGCAGATGAAGATGCTCGATAGTGAACGATAGGAGTGCCAACGTCGGATGAGCCAAGATGTTCTCAGCCCCAGCCACATCCTCGATGCCGCCGAGGAGGTCCTGCGCCGTTACGGTCCCTCCAAAACCACGGTTGTCGATGTGGCGCGGGCTCTGGACGTCAGCCATGGCACCATCTATCGCCACTTCCCGACCAAGGCGGCACTGCGGGACTCGGTGGCTGAACGCTGGCTGGCGCGCGTTTCCACTCCCCTCGCAGCCATCGCAGAGGAGGACGGACCGGCCCCGGATCGCCTCCGACGCTGGCTAACCGGCCTCGCCCAGGCCAAACGGCGCAAAGTCTTCGATGACCCGGAACTCTTTGCCACCTACCACACCCTGGCGGAACAGGCCCGCGGCGTGGTCGATGCCCATGTTTCTGAACTCACAGGTCAGTTGCAAAGAATCATTGAGGATGGCATCCGGGATGGGGACTTCCGGGTCGACGACCCGGAAACCGCGGCCCAGGGCGTGTTTGACGCCACCCTCCGCTTCCACCACCCGGCCCATGCCTCCGAATGGAAGAAGCCGGACATTGATAGGGCTTTTGAGTCGGTCCTTCAAATGGTGCTCTCAGGGCTCTCCTGAGCGCGCCGCCCGTCACCCAGCCGGCGGCGCCATGAACTCAGGCCCAACGGGATCATCGATGCAGCGGGCCAGGATGTCATCGATGGCGGCCATCGCCTCCTTATCCAGTGACCAGCCTTCGATCTCACTGACCGGATCCAGCTGCTCCGGTCTCCTGGCACCCCAGAGCGCCGTCGTCACACCGGGCTGATCCACCAGCCAGCGAAGCGCCAGCGCGAGGACGTTCTTCTGGTACCGATCCCGGGCGAACCGATCCAGTTCCGCCACGGCGTCCAGGTACTGGCGATAGCGTTCGCCCTGGAACTTCGGGTCGTTATTGCGCAGGTCGTCACCGTTGAACTGTGTATCCTCCCGCATCTTGCCCGTCAGCAGGCCCCGGCACAGGGCGCCGTAGGTAATGGTCGCGATGCCGTTCTCCCGGCAGTAGGGAAGGATCTCCTGCTCGATGTCCCGCTCAAACAGGTTATAGGGCGGTTGCAACGCGTGCAGGGACACAGTCTTCTGCAGCTCGTCCATCTGCGCGGGCGTGAAGTTGCTGACAGCAATCGCGCGGATCTTCCCCGCCTGGTAGAGCTTTTCCAGCGCCCGGGCGGTCTCCTCCATGGGCGTCTCCGGATCCGGCCAATGGACCTGGTAAATGTCGATCCGGTCCGTCTGGAGGCGCCTCAGGGAATCCTCCACTTCCCGCTCAATGCGCGACGCACTCGCATCCCGCCAGACCTTGTCGTGATCATCGTTCCAGTTCAGGGCCACTTTTGTGGCCAGCGCCACCTGATCCCGACGACCGTCAGCCAACGCCTTGCCTACGATCTCCTCGGAACGCCCGAAGCCGTAGACCGGCGCCGTATCGACCAGACCAATGCCCTTATCGATAGCGCGGTGGATGGTATCGATGGACTGGGCTTCGTCGGTTCCTCCCCACATCCAGCCACCAATAGCCCAGGTCCCAAGCCCGACGGGCGTCACCTGAATGTCTGTGTTGCCGAATGTCCGCGTCTCCATTTGTCCTCCTGTTGGCTTGGGAATCAGTTGGCGCAAAGGCCGCGTTGTGAATGCATCGTACTGGAGACATGCGTGGGAGGGTTGGGGAATTCAACCCCAGCTCCAATAGCGCAAATTGACAGCACAAATACGACCCAACTAGTATCACCCTTGAAATGGATTCCGCTACGTCTAAAGGAAGGACGCGATGAACTCTCAACCCCCTGCCGAACTCGCAGAATATCAATTCAACATCCGCTCATTTCATCCCAACAAGACCTTTGGTTGGTCCGGCCTTTTCTTTGAGGGCGACAACCGACGTTTTTCCCTGAAGCCCAGCGGCACGCCCTCAGTCACATCGCGTATCTGGCA
Organism: Salicola sp. AFF1; assembly: GCF_056783195.1. Taxonomy (NCBI): domain Bacteria; kingdom Pseudomonadati; phylum Pseudomonadota; class Gammaproteobacteria; order Oceanospirillales; family Halomonadaceae; genus Salicola; species Salicola sp. AFF1. The sequence continues at coordinate 1,449 of NZ_JBXAYL010000031.1, read as the reverse complement.
GCGATTCACACTTAATACCAGCAGCAACGCCGTCAGTAACCTGGCCACCCGATCCGATCCATCCAAAGCGCCATGGCAAAACAATGACGTGGAGTACAAGGACAAAAGAAGACGGCCGAAAGGCCAGGTGATAGCTGACGCCCGCAAGCTCCCATCCAAGATAAGACATTACGAGCTCCAGGGCCGCTATGGGGGAGAGAACCACGCCATGCCCGGATCCGGGGAGCTCAAAGAGTCTCTGGGTATCACCTACGTGCCAACGCTCAACGTTAACTACAAAATCCTGATCGACATTGATCGCGTTAACCGTCACATGGACATTGTCACCTACGTTCGGGGTGATGACTTTCCCAATTGCGAGGCCTTTGTTGTCGGTCCCGGGGACAGTCGTGTTTTCCTTGGCGTCCACGTCCGCAAAGGCGCTGCTCCCCTCGCCTTGGCCGCAAATCTGGGGTATCCAATGATCGCATCCGCCATTCGACTCCCCATTAACCTGGATGGAAGTTTCAGCGGAACGGTTGGTGACGAATTGGCACGTCGCAGCGCCGGTAAACGTAAGCTCGAGTATCAAAGTATCTCGGAGTGGAACGCACGATTCCACTCAATCAGCCCGAACAGTGGCCGTTGTAAAGGCGTGGAAGATCCCTCTCACCTCAAAGAACTCCTTGAGATGGACTGTTACCTATGAATTCAACTACACGTTTGACTAGAAGATACCTTAAAGCCACTGCCTTTCTCGTCCTCTTCCTGATGGCTGGATGTTCTGAGGGACGAGAGCCAGAGCTATACTTAATACCGGAAGGTTATGTCGGCTCCTTCCATATTGTTTTCAATATACCCAGCGGCAAATCTCAGACTTATGAGAATGGGGCACGGGTTTACGACATTCCAGAGGATGGTGTTCTGCTTATGCAGTCCGATTCAAACCCGGGGTCGATCAGTGGAGAGAAAATCAACTTCTACTATGAGTCAGAGGACGGGAATCGCAGACAGATTAAGGGACGGTGGACTACAAGCCTGCATGATACGCCTGAAAACCGATCCGATAACCAAGTCTACATCTTTGGGGGTGGCATCGGGCTAATCGAGCCGGTGCGACACTGCCAGATTTACACCTCGGATTACTACGTCGGCACAAAATCCCAAGCATTGGATAATGACGGTCATTTCGACATCTATAGTGACCAAGGCATCGACAATCTTCCGGATGAGGTATTCCTGGAAGCCTGCAACAACAAGTAGTTCTGAGGATGTGCCCACGGACAGATTTGAGCGTAGCCCCCGGTCGGGGGTCAGCCAGAAAACCAACTAAAATACACGCCAGCGCAACCAAAAGTGTCAGGTAAACAGATCATCTCGGAGCGAACGCTACTCATTTGGATTATTGCCACAGTGGCGTTTTCAATCCCCCTCATGCTTGCTGGCAGTTTAGTCGTCCTGGGGGTTTAT
>NZ_JBXAYL010000030.1:0-28815 GCF_056783195.1 Salicola sp. AFF1 | reverse complement strand
GACCGCTGCGAGCCTTGCCCGGAGCCACTACACTGGCAGAAACGCCGTCTTCGGCCATTCATGAGAAATTCGGGCTAGGGGGGGCCGGGTGAGCACCACCAGGAATCAGTCAGCCGACTGGAGGCTTTGGAGGCTATACTGGGCGATTCGCGTGACAGACTGCCAGTCCCCCTCCCTCAGCGCATCGCCGGGCGTGAGCCAGGTGCCACCCACCGCCGCCACGTTGGGCAGCGCAAGATAGTCGCTGGCGGTGGCTTCACGAATGCCCCCCGTTGGACAGAAGCGCACATCCCCGAAAGGCCCCCCAAAGGCCTTCAATGCCGCTACGCCACCGGCAGCTTCAGCGGGGAAGAACTTGAAGGCCCGATACCCCAGGCGATAACCCTCCATCATTTCCGACAGGGTCGCGACGCCGGGCACCAGCGGCGCCGTTGCGCGGGTACCATAGTCGAGCAGCTCCCGGGTCGAGCCTGGCGTGATCACGAACTGCCCTCCAGCCTCTTCAACGGCCTTGTACTGATCCAGCGTGGCGACGGTGCCCGCCCCTACCCAGATCTCCGGATGGCGCGCGCGCAGCTCGGTGATGGCGTCCAGGCCATAGGGCGTGCGCAGGGTGATTTCCAGCACGCGCAGCCCGCCGGCCACCAGGGCATCGCCCAGGGGAACCACTTGCGCCGGATCGTCGATGGTGACCACCGGAACCAATGGGGAGGCATCCAAAACCCGGTCAGCTCGCTCCCTCAATGACGCGGCAAGTTCAGACTCTGCCATACTCAAGCACTCCAGTAGACGGTCAGCCCATCGCGCAGAAAGGCACGGATCGGCATGGAAAGGATGTCGTCTGGTTTGGCCAGCGCCTGCTCCAGCGTGGCAAGCTTGTCGTCACCGGCAAGGTGCAGCACCCGGTGGCGCGCCGCATCAATGACCGAGCGGGTCAGCGTGATCCGCCCCTGTGCCGCGCCCGGCGGAGACATGGCCCGACAGCGCGCGACACCATCCGGATCCAGGGCCTGCGCCAACCCCGGCGTACAGGGAAACAGCGACGCGGTATGACCGTCCGTCCCCATTCCCAGGATCACCACATCCAGGCAGGCCGGCAGGATAGCCAACCGCGCCTCCACCTCAGCCTGACCTTCCTGCGGCGAGGCCGCCTCCGTGACCAGAGGAATGAAGTTCGCCCGTGCGGCCAGTCCCTTCAGAAGATGCTCGCGCAGCAATCGAGCGTTGCTGGCATCATGGGCTTCCGGTACCCAGCGCTCGTCAACCAGGGTGATGCTGACGTTTTCCCAGGCCAGCGGCTCCCTTGCCAGCGCCTGAAAAAACGGCACAGGGGTGCTACCACCGGACACGGCCAGGGCCGCCGTGCCGCGCTCGGCAAGCGCCTCCCGCAACCATGCCGCAACCTGTTTCGCCAGGGCTTCACCCAGAGCCTGCTTGCCCTCGGCGCAAACCGTGGTGACGCCTTCGGGCCAAGCCAGATCAGCCATCCTCTTCATGCCAGCTCCACCCATCCCGCGTGATCATGGCAATGGAGGCAGCAGGCCCCCAGGTACCGGCCGCATAGCGCTTGGGCGTCTCGTCGGACTCTTCCCAACTCTCGATGACACCATCAACCCAGCGCCAGGCCAACTCCACTTCGTCGCGTCGCACGAACAGGTATTGATTGCCCTTCATTATCTCCCACAACAAACGCTCGTAGGCATCGGGAATACGGCTTGCATCAAAGGCCTCGGAGAAGTTGAGATGCAACGGGCCCTGGCGCAGACGCATGCCTTTGTCCAGCCCCTGATCCTTGGTCGATACCAGGAGGGAAATCCCTTCATCCGGCTGAAGGCGGATCATCAGTTTGTTGTTGGCCAGATGCTTCTGATCCGGGTCGAAGATGTAGTGCGGCGCTGCCTTGAAATGAATGACGATCTCGGACAGTTTCTTCGGCAAGCGCTTGCCCGTACGCATGTAAAACGGGACACCGGCCCAGCGCCAGTTCTCGATCTCGGCCTTGAGCGCCACAAAGGTCTCGGTGCGACTGCCTCCAGCAGCCCCTTCCTCTTCCAGATAACCCGGAACCGGCCTTCCGTTGGCGATACCGGCCCCGTATTGGCCACGAACCAGATGGGTGTCCATCCTATCCGGCGTAATGGCCCGCAGCGCCTTCAGCACCTTCACCTTTTCGTCGCGAATGCTGTCAGCGGACAGATCCGCTGGCGGGTCCATAGCAATCAGGCACAACAGCTGCAACAGGTGGTTCTGCACCATGTCGCGCATCTGCCCCGCCTCGTTAAAATAGCCCCAGCGCCCCTCAATGCCCACCTCCTCGGCCACGGTGATCTCCACATGGGAGATGTGGTTCTGGTTCCACTGGGAGGCAAAGAGGTTGTTGGCAAAACGCAGCGCGATGAGGTTCTGGACTGTTTCCTTGCCCAGGTAATGATCGATCCGGAAGATCTGGCTTTCATCGAAATAGTGGGCGAGTTGATCGTTAATCTCACGAGAGGAAGCCAGGTCGTGACCAATGGGCTTCTCAACCACGACGCGGGTATCGCTCCCAATGCACTGTGCCTGATGGAGCCCCTCGCCAATCAGCCCATAGATGGTGGGCTGGGTCGCCATATAGACAATCAGGGGCACCGGGCGCTGTTCCCGCCAGCGCTTCAGCGCGGCATACCCTTCCGCCTCCGTAAAATCCAGGGCCTGATAGTCAACCTTCCCCAACAGGCGCTGAACCACACCGTCGTCCAGCTCACTCGGGCTGACCTCCTCCGCCAATCGCTCCGCAAGCCGTGTAGCAAACGTTTCCGGGTCCATCGCTTCGCGAGCCAGCGCCAGGATGCGCGACTCGGCCGCCAGCAACCCGGCCCGCTGCAACTGATAGAGGGCCGGCCAGAGCTTTCGCTGCGCCAGATCGCCCTGAGCGCCAAACAGCACCAGATCCGAAACTGTGTTATTGACTTCCATGGGGCATGATGCTCATGTAGTAATATTTCGCACCATTCTTCCATATAATCCGAGAAATTCCAACACTACCAAGTTTTATTTAGTGAATTTAACTACATAACAAGATCCAAAACCCCGCCTGAACGCTTCAGTTTCGTTCGACAGCCTGAGCGGCACGTCGGTATAGTACGCAATTCCGTAAGTTCACTACGTGGGGAGCCCATCAAGCCATGGCCGAGTCCGAAACCCCCAACCTGCTGGAAGCGATACGCGACCAACTGGACAGCCTCAACCGCTCCGAGCGCAAGGTGGCCGATGTCATCCTTAACGATCCAGCCGCTGCGACCCGCTCCAGCATCGCCTCACTGGCACAGGCAGCGGACGTCAGTGAGCCCACGGTCAATCGCTTCTGTCGCAACTTCTCCACCAAGGGATTCCCGGACTTCAAGATCCGGCTGGCGCAAAGCATGGCCAGCGGCACGCCCTACGTCAGCCAGAGCGTCGATGCCGACGACAGCGTCGACGTCTTTGCCGACAAGATCCTGCGCAGCACCATCGCCAGTCTGGACGAAGCCCGGAAAGCCCTGGACAGCCAGAAACTGGGCGAGGCCATCGACTACCTGATCCAGGCCAAGCAGGTGGCGTTCTTCGGCATGGGCGGATCAGCGGCGGTGGCCCTGGACGCCCAGCACAAGTTCTTCCGCTTCAACATCCCGGTCACCGCCTATGACGACGCCCTGATGCAGCGAATGGTCGCCGCCGGCGCCAGCACCGGCGACGCCATCGTCGTCATATCCTACACCGGACGCACACGCGATCTGGTGGAAATCGCCCAGTCCGCCCGGGAGAACGGCGCCACGGTGATCGCCATTACCGCACCGGAGTCCCCTCTTGCCGAGGCCTGCACCGTGACCCTGGAAGTGACAGCCCCGGAAGATACCGAAATGTACATCCCCATGACCTCGCGCATCATCCACCTGTCCATCATCGATATCCTGGCCACGGGCGTCACACTGAAACGCGGGGCCGACTTCCAGACTCACCTCAAAAAGATCAAGGACAGCCTCAAGCCCACACGGCTTCCGCCCAATGAGCCATAAGAGCGCTCGGGACCACCTACGCCCCTCCTCCCCCTCCCTAACTCGTCCCTAACTCCTCCCTAACTCCTCCCTGAAAAGTTGACGCCGGGAGGATGTTGCCACTTGCACACTCCGTAACCATTGCCACACGTTTCCCGATTCCGGGATTCTTGGGAGAGACGGAATCGCTGACATTCCGCTGCCTGACCAAACAAGAAGGAACCACCGGTTCCCACATACAAGAAAGACAGGATAAGCACGATGACGTCCATAACAGAACAACATCGCACATCTCGCACTTCTCTTGCCCTGGCCGTTGCAGCGGCTTTCATAACCTCACCCGCCCTGGCCGTCGATTTCCACGGCTATGCCCGTTCCGGCCTCTCCACCAATATTGGCAGCGGCGGTGAACAAACCTGTTTCGGCAGCGGCGCCGACGGTCACTTTGTCGGCCGTCTCGCGGATGAGTGTGACACCTACGCCGAACTTTCCCTGGGACAAGAGCTCTTCAGCAAAGGTGACAAGACCTTCCGGTTCGAATCCATGGTCTCCTATGAGGCGCTCAACCAGGGTAATGACTACCAGGCCTACGACGGCAGGGATGACCTGACCGGCATCGACTTCTCCGGCCAGAGCACCACCACCAACCAGACCAATCCCTACGCGGGCGGCGAAGTGGCCGTACGTCAGTTGTACGTTTCCGGCAAGAACGTGGTCGAAGCCCTGCCCGGCGCTACCCTGTGGGCCGGCAAGCGCTTCTATCAGCGTCACGACGTGCATCAGCTGGATCTGTTCTACCTCAACAACTCCGGCTATGGCGCCGGTATCGAGAACATCAAGGCCGGCGCCGGCACAGTCTCCATGGCGTGGATCAACTCCGACAAGCAGGAAGGCGACGACATCGTCCAGAACAACAAGTTCGATCTGCGCTATTCCATGCCTGTCGGCGGCAGCACCCTGGAACTCGTGGGCATCTATGGCATGGCCGACCTGACCGACGCTCAGGACGATGCCGGCCTGGAAGACGATGACGGATTCCACGCCACGGTTGAACTCTCCACCGGAATGATGGGTGGTTTCAACAAGCTGGTGTTGCAATACGGCAAAGACTCCCTGGGTGGATCGGCCTTCGGCAACCAAGGCGCCAACGTAAGCCTCAATGGCCCCTATTGGGACGGTACTCTGAAGGAGAGTATGCGCATACTGGATCATGGTGTGGTCAAGGTCGGACAGGGTTTCGACCTGGGTTACTCCGCCCTCTACCAGCAAGGTGAAACCTATGGTAGTAGCGGAGTGACAGAGGAAGAACCGGAACGCACCAACGTCGTGCTCCGGCCCATCTACAACTGGAGTCCCATCTCCAGCACCGCGCTGGAGGTGGGTTACGACAATGTCCAGAAACCCTCGATGAGCGACGATACCGACCTGCAGAAAGTGGCTATCGCGCAGCAGTGGTCCGCCGGCCCCGGCTACTGGGCACGCCCGGCCATTCGCCTCTACGCCGCAACCTTTTTCGGCGACCAGGCGGAAAACGCCCGTGCCGAGGGCATCGAAGGCGACCTCCAAGTGGGCGCACAAATCGAGACCTGGTGGTAAGCACCCAGCGATATTTTGCATTGGAGAAGGCCGGTTTTTCCGGCCTTTTTCGAATACGACACCGGTATTTCGGCGCTTAAGACAAGGTAACTACTACCCCTTCGCCCCAAGAGGAAAGGGGATAAAAAGCAACAATTGCATAACAACAAGAAGGACTTTGTCATGACCCCCTTACACCTCATGGTCGGGCTTACCCTCGCCTCGGTCTTGCTGGCCGGCTGCCCGAAAACACCGGAAGAAGGTTCCGGCGAAGACGGGCTGATTGAACCCGGCGAACAGGAAGCCGTGCTCTACTACAAACGCGAAGACGGTAACTACGACGGCTGGGGCCTGCACCTGTGGAACTCCGGCGCCTGCAGTGGCGTCGCCAACGGCACCGACTGGAGTGATCCCCTACTGTCCGAAGGCGTGGACCCGAACCACGGAGCCTACTACCGCATCGACCTGACTGCCGATGCCGAGTGCATTAACTTCATTGTCCACAAGGGCGACGAAAAGGATCTGGACGGTGGCGATCAGATGTGGTCGCTGCCGGACTACGGTAATCGCATCTTCACGGTATCCGGCTACGACTATCTCTCTGCCACCCCCTTCGACGAACCACCGGTCACTATCGCCGGGGCCTCCGCCCACTGGCTGGATGCACAGACCCTGGCCTGGTACGGCAGCAACCCCACGAACGTGGAACTGGTCTACTCCAAACAGGCCGGTATCGAGATCGACAACGAGAAAGACCGGGTGAAGGGCGGCAAAGCGGTGGCCCTGTCTCCAACCGCCATGCCGCAGGACCTGCAGGAGCGTTTCCCGCATCTGGCCGACAGCACGGCGTTCGAGGTCACCCTGGACGCCAAGACGCGCGAAAAAGTGTTAAAGGGACAGGTTGTCGCCGTCGCCCGCAACGACGCCGGTGATATCACCGCGGCCACCCAGGTTCAGAACGCCGGTGTGCTGGATGAAATGTATGCCTATGACGGCAAACTGGGCGTCGCCCACAATGGCAACGGACCGCATTTCAGCTTGTGGGCGCCCACCGCCCAGAAGGTGCGCCTGCACGCGTTTGGCCCCGACAAGGCGTTGCTGCCGGGCTTTCCCAAGTCCATGAAAGCAACCGACGGCGTCTGGGAATACCAGGGGGATCCGTCACTGGATCGGGCCTACTACCAGTATGAAGTCACCGTTTACCATCCGGTGACGCAAGAGGTGGAAACCCTGATGGCGACCGACCCCTACGCGGTCAGCCTTTCGCAGAACAGCCAGTACGCCCAGGTGGTCGACCTGTCGGACAGTGACCTCAAACCGGCCGGCTGGGACATGCAGACGCCGCCGGAGGTCGCCCAGCCCGAGGATATCGTCGTCTACGAGTCCCACATCCGGGATTTCAGCGCCCATGACGAAACCGTTTCCCCGGACCTGCGGGGCAAGTACCTGGCCTTCACCGAAACCGGCAGCGACGCCGTGCAGCACCTGACCGACCTCACCGAGGCCGGCATCACCCACCTGCACCTGCTGCCCACCTTCGACATTGCCACCGTGAACGAAAACCCGGCCCAGACCGTGGATATCGACGACCCCTTCCAGGCCCTGTGCGACGCCTCTGAAAACGCCGCCGAACAGTGGAGCGAACACTGTGGCAGCCAGAGCATCCGCAGCGTGCTGGAAAGCTTCGATCCCGCCACCGGCCAGGCCCAGGCCCTGCATGACAGCCTGCGCGGCCTGGACAGCTTCAACTGGGGCTACGATCCCTGGCACTACACCGTGCCGGAAGGCAGCTACGCCAGCGAGGCCGAGGGGACCCAGCGCATCCTGGAGTTCCGTCGCATGGTCCAATCCCTCAACGGCATGGGCCTCAATGTGGTCATGGACGTGGTCTACAACCACACCAACGCCTCCGGAGTGAACGACAAGTCGGTGCTCGACCGCATCGTTCCGGGCTACTACCACCGCCGCAATCCGGAAACCGGCAATGTTGAACAGTCCTCCTGCTGCGAGAACACCGCTTCCGAGCACGCCATGATGGAGAAGCTGCTGATCGATTCCCTGATGACCTGGACCGAGCAGTACAAGATCTCCGGCTATCGTTTCGATCTCATGGGCCACCACATGCGCCGCAATATGACTAGGGCGTTGGAAGCCGTGAAGGCGGTTGATCCCGACACTTACTTCTACGGCGAGGCCTGGAACTTCGGTGAAGTGAAGGATAACGCCCGGGGCGTCAACGCCATCCAGCCCAACATGGGCGGCACCGGCATCGGCACTTTCAATGACCGGGCCCGGGACGCGGTGCGCGGCGGCGGCCCCTTCGACGGCGGCAATGCCCTGCGTCAGCGCCAGGGCTTCGGCAACGGCCAATACGTCTTGCCCAACGAGCTGAACAGCGCCAGCGACGACGAAAAGGCCAGCCTGCTGGAGCGGGCCGACTGGATTCGCAGCGCCATTACCGGCGGCCTGGCCGACTATGTGTTCGAGACCGCCGACGGCAGCGTCAAGGCAGCCCGTAACGTGGCCTACCACGACCAGCGCACCGGCTACACCGCCGACCCCCAGGAGTTGGTGAACTACGTCTCCAAGCACGACAACCAGACCCTGTGGGACAACAACCAGTACAAGGCGGCGGCCACCGCCAGCACTGGCGAGCGCGCCCGGATGCAGATCGTGGGCCTGTCGGTGCCAATCCTGAGTCAGGGCATCCCCTTCCTGCACATGGGCTCGGAGATCCTGCGCTCCAAATCCATGCAGCGGGACAGTTACGACTCCGGCGACTGGTTCAACGAGGTGGACTTCAGCCTCACGACCACCGCCTGGAACCGCGGCCTGCCGCGGGAAAACAAGGACGGCCACAACTGGGACCTGATCAAGCAGATCATCCAGGATGGCAACGCCCGCCCGGATACCGCCTCCATGCAGGCGGCCAAGGGGATGTTCGAGTCCCTGCTGCGCGTGCGTCAGTCCAGCCGGCTGTTCCGTCTCAACACCAGCGGTGAGGTGCAGAGCCGGCTGCAGTTCCACAACACCGGCCCCGATCAAACGCCGGGCGTGATTGCCTACTCCATCGATGACGGCAGTCAGGCGGGGGCGGACCTGGACCCGGCCCGCGACGCAGCCATGGTGATCATCAACGCGACACCGAACGCCCAGACGCTGAGCACCGAATGGACCGGTTTCAACCTCCACCCGGCCCTGCAAACCGGCGACGCGACCACGGCCAGTGCCCGCTTCAACACCGGTGACTTCACCGTGCCAGCCTGGACCACCGCGGTGTTCGAGCAGCCCCAGGACGGCGCCCAGGGGGCCGGCGCCCCGGTCGGCGCTGACGTCAGCGGTGCCGGCGGGCCCGGCGCCCGCCTCAGCCAGAAAACGCGTTAGGAGAACAAAAATGAAAGCAAAAGCCCTGCTCACTTCGTCAAGAAGCTGGAAGGCCAACTGCAGCGGGATATTCGAAAACTTCAAGTTCACGCCGAAAAAACCGCAACCTATGCGTTCTACCTGGATACGTCCAAGGAGACGCCACAGGTCTTTGTAGAGATAAGGGGAATAAAGCTGGACGTTGAACGCCGAGCAAAAGGGTGCTTTTAAAAACAAATACAAGAGGAGTGCAGCGATGCATTTTTGGAAAAAACACCGTCTGGCCGCATTGGGAACAGGCCTGCTGGCCTTGAGCGGCGCTGCCACCGTCCAGGCAGACATGACAGGCGCCTCGGCGAACGGTGTTCGCTATGACGGCGGTGATGAAATCATCCTCCAGGGGTTCCACTGGAACGTGGTTCGCACCCATCAAGGCGAATGGTACAACACCCTCGACAACATGGCCGCCACCATCGCCGCGGACGGCTTCACCGCCGTCTGGATGCCCCCACCCTGGCGGGATCACTCCAGTTGGAGCGACGATGCCAGCGGCACCTACGGCGGTGGCGAAGGCTATTTCTGGCACGACTTCAACAAGAATGGCCAATACGGTTCCGATGTCGACCTGCAAGCCGCAGCCGGCACCTTCGAGAACAAGAGTGTGAAGCTGGTGTTCGATGTGGTGCCCAATCACATGAACCGCTCCTACCAACCCAAGGAAATCAACTTTCCCGCCGGCCAGGGGTATTGGCGCGATGATTGCCAGGACCACGGCTCCAACATCCCCAACAACTGCGATGACGGTGATCGTTTCATGGGCGGGGAAGCGGACCTGAATACCGGCCATCCGGACATTTTCGCCATGTTCCGCGACGAGTTCGCCAACCTGCGTTACAACTATGGCGCCGATGGTTTCCGCTTTGACTTCGTTCGTGGCTATGCCCCGGAACGCATCGATGCCTGGTTGAGCCAGGCTCACAGCAACAGTTTCTGTGTCGGCGAATTGTGGAAGGCCCCCAACGAATACCAGGCCTCCGATTGGCGCCACAACGCCAGCTGGCAGCAGATCCTCAAGGACTGGTCGGACCGGTCCAACTGCACGGTCTTCGATTTTGCCCTCAAGGAGCGCATGCAGAACGCGAGTGTCCGGGAGTGGCAATACGGCCTCAACGCCAACCCCGACCCACGCTGGCGCGAAGTGGCGGTTACCTTTGTGGACAACCACGACACCGGCTATTCGCCCGGCCCCAACGGTGGCCAGCACCACTGGCCCCTGCCGGACGACAAGCGCAAGATGGCCTATGCCTATACCCTGTCCAGCCCGGGCACCCCGGTGGTCTTCTGGCCGCATATGTACAACTGGGGGCTGGGGGACGAGATTCGCCAGCTGATCGATATTCGGCGCGCCGTGGGCATCACCGCCGGCTCCCCGATCAGCTTCCACAATCAATACACCGGCCTTAACGCCACCGTAACGGGGCGTGATGGCACGCTGGTCCTGGCGCTGAATTCCAACCTCGGCAATCCCGGCCAGGTGGCCTCCGGCAGCTTCCAGGACGCTTTCAGCACCGATGGCGGGGCGATTCGGATCTGGACGCAACCCGATGGCGGCAATGACATCGGCACTAGCGCCAGTGTCGACTTTGAGTGCCGCAACAGCCACACCAACTCGGGCGACAGCGTCTATGTGGTCGGCAATCAGCCGGAGCTCGGTGACTGGGACACCACCCAGGCGGTAAAGCTGCCGGATACGAGCGCCTACCCCACCTGGAAAGGCTCCCTGGAGCTGAGCCATGGCGCCGCCGTGGAGTGGAAATGCATCATCCGCAGTGAAAACGACCCCAATGCCGTTCGGCAATGGGAGAGTGGCGGCAACAATACATTCACAGCCAACGACGGGGTCACCACGGTGGGCGAGCTTTAACCCATTGTCGAACTGAACGCAACGGGCGCAAAGGGCCATGGCCCTCCTTGGTTACATCACGATGGGCGACATGCCACAGCATGAGATAAAAGAAGATTGATGACCTGCGGGCATGGCCAGCGACCCCCGATCTGTACGCCCGCCTCATAAAGGGAGATAGGCCGCTTCAGATCAGAGCAACATCCGCCGCATATCCCCCAGCAACTGCCCAACCAGGCTGGTAAAACGGGCGGCATCGGCGCCGTTCACGGCCCGGTGGTCGTAAGAGAGTGACAGCGGCAGCATCAGCCTCGGCTCGAAGGTTTCTCCGTCAAAGCGTGGCTGCCAGTCGGAACGCGAGACGCCCAGGATGCCCACCTCCGGCGTGTTGACGATGGGGGTAAAGGCGCTCCCGCCGATGCCGCCCAGGCTCGAGAGGGTGAAGCAGCCGCCACGCATCTGGTCCGGCTTCAGCTTGCGGTCCCGGGCCAGGGTTGCCAGCTCGGTCAACTCTTCCGCCAGGGTCCACAGGCTCTTGCGGTCCACATCCCGGACCACCGGCACCATCAAACCGTCCGGCGTATCCACCGCCACACCGATGTGCACGTAGTCCTTGTACACCACCTCTTTCTGGTCCAGATCCAGGGACACGTTGAACTGGGGATAGGTCCGCAGGGCATAGGCGATGGCCTTGAGCAGAAACGGCACCATGGTCAGCTTCAGCCCATGGACGTCCGCCTCGCTCTTCTGTGCCTTGCGGAAATCTTCCAGATCGGTGATATCGGCATGGTCGAACTGGGTGACGTGCGGAACGTTCAGCCAGCTGCGATGCATGTTGTCCGCCGTGGCCTGGTGGATTCGGCTCATCGGTTCGCGGGCCACGGGCCCGAATGCCTCGAAGTCGGGCAGCGTGACCTCGGGCAAGCCGGCACCGCCGCCGCCCTGCTCGGCCTTCTCAAGCTGGGCACTCACATAGGCTTCCAGGTCCTCCTTCAGGAGCCGGCCTCCCGGCCCGCTCCCGGTTATCTTTTCCAGCGAAGCCCCCAGCTCCCGGGCCAGCTTGCGTACCGCGGGTCCGGCGTAGACCAGCGAACCGTTCGCCTCGCCATCCGATGGGTCGGGGGCGACATTGTCCGGTTCTGACGGGGCGGGCGTTGCCGGTGTCGACTCCTCGGTCGCGGACTCGTTGGTTGCGGGCGCCTCGCGTTCGGTGGGCTCGGTGGCAGGCGGCGCCGATTGGGCTTCCGGCTCCTGGTCCGCATCGCTGGCAGAAGCGTCCGCCGCCTCACCCTCGCCGGCTTCGAGAACCAGCATGGGATCCCCGGTCTTGACCTGGTCGCCGACGGACACTTTCACGGCCTCCACCTTACCGGCGACGGTGGCCGGTACTTCGATGGTGGCTTTGTCGCCTTCCACCACCACGACCGAATCGTCCACCGACAGCATCTGTCCGGGCTCGACGCACAGCTCAATCACTTCCGCCTCACCGGGGCCGCCCAGATCGGGCACATTCATTTCAACAACGGACATGACAATCTCCTCAAACGTGGGGCGGATAGGGCTTTTCCGCGTCCAGGCCGAACTGTTCCAGGGCCCGGGTAACCAGGGCCGGCTCGACCAGCCCCTGACGCCCAAGGGCTTCAACCGCCTTGACCGCGACACTGTAGCGGTCCACTTCGAAATGGCGGCGCAACTTCTCGCGGGTATCGCTGCGCCCGAATCCGTCCGTGCCCAGCACGTAGTAGTCCGCCGGCACATAAGCCCGGATCTGGTCGGCGTAGAGACGCATGTAGTCGGTGGCGGCGATGTAGGGCCCAGAGACCGGTGACAGGCACTCGGTGACGTAGGGCCTGCGCTCGGGCTCTTCCGGATGGAGGCCGTTCCAGCGCTCGCATTGATAGCCGTCCCGGGCCAGCTCGGTGAAACTGGTAACACTCCAGACATCGGCCTGGATACCGAACTCATCGGCCAACAGGTCCTTGGCCGCCAGCACTTCATGGAGGATGGCTCCGGAGCCCATCAGCTGTGCCCCGGGCCCCTCGCCGTCGGCGGAGGCCACCCGGTAAAGCCCGCGCACGATGCCTTCCTCCACGCCCTCGGGCATGGGCGGCTGAACGTGGTTCTCGTTGAGCAGGGTGAGGTAGTAATACACATTCTCGTCTTCCCCATACATGCGCCGCAGGCCGTCCTGGATAATCACCGCCACCTCATAGGCAAAGGCGGGGTCATAGGAGACGCAGTTGGGCACCGTTGAGGACAGGACGTGGCTGTGGCCGTCCTGGTGCTGCAGTCCCTCGCCATTCAATGTCGTTCGCCCGGCGGTCCCGCCCAGCAGGAAACCCCGGCTGCGCATGTCGCCGGCCGCCCAGCACAGGTCCCCCACCCGCTGGAAGCCGAACATGGAATAAAACAGATAGAAGGGAATCAGCGGAAAGCCGTTGGTACTGTAGGAGGTGGCCGCGGCGATCCAGGTGGACATGGCCCCGGCCTCGTTGATGCCTTCCTGGAGGATCTGGCCCTGCTGGTCCTCCTTGTAGTACATCACCTGATTACGGTCGTTGGGCGTGTATTTCTGGCCTTCGCTGGTATAGATGCCCAGTTGGCGGAACATGCCCTCCATGCCGAAGGTGCGTGCCTCGTCCGGCACGATGGGGACCACCCGGCTGCCGATCGTTTCGTCCTTGACCAGCAGGCCCAGCAGCCGAACGCAGGCCATGGTCGTGGAGATGGCACGCTCGCCCGTCCCCTTGAGCAGGGGCTCGAACAAGCTCAGCGGCGGAACCGGAATCGCCTCGGACTCGCGCCGCCGCCTCGGCATGGCGCCGCCCAGCGCTTCCCGGCGCTGTTTCAGGTATTTGATTTCCGGGCTGTCGGGGTCCGGTCGAAAATAGGGCAGGTCCGCCAGCTCGTCATCCTTGAACGGCAGACCGTAGCGGTCGCGAAAGGCCTTGAGGCCCTCCAGGTCCAGCTTCTTCAACTGGTGCGCCGTATTCTGGGCCTGGCCCTGCTCGCCGAAGCCGTAGCCCTTGATGGTGTGGGCCAGGATCACCGTGGGCTGGCCCTCGTGATGGACAGCGGCGTGGTAGGCGGCGTAGACCTTGTAAGGGTCGTGGCCGCCGCGGTTAAGGCTGTAGATGTCATCGTCGGTCAGGTGCTCGACCCGCTTCTTGAGTTCCGGATCACGGCCGAAGAAATGCTCCCGCACATGGCCGCCGCCGTTGGACTTGTAGTTCTGCATCTCGCCATCGACCGTCTCGTCCATGGCCTTCTGCATGCGTCCGTCGGTGTCCTTCTCGAACAGTGGATCCCAGTGACGCCCCCAGACCACCTTGATGACGTTCCAACCGGCGCCGCGAAAGCTGCCTTCCAGTTCCTGCATGATCTTGCCGTTGCCCCGCACGGGCCCGTCCAGCCGTTGCAGGTTGCAGTTGACCACAAAAATCAGGTTGTCGAGCTTTTCACGACCGGCCAGGCCGATGGCGCCCAGGGTTTCCGGCTCGTCGCATTCACCGTCGCCAATAAAGCACCAGACCTTGCGATCCCCTTTCTCGGTCAGCCCGCGGCAATCCAGGTACTTCATGGTGTGGGCCTGGTAGATAGCCTGGATCGGCCCCAGTCCCATGGAAACCGTGGGGAATTGCCAATAGTCCGGCATCAGCCAGGGATGGGGATAGGAGGACAGCCCGCCGCCGTCCACTTCCTGCCGGAAACCGTCGAGGTGTTCTTCGTCGAGGCGCCCTTCCAGGTAGGAACGGGCATAGACGCCGGGTGACGAATGGCCCTGGAAATAGACCAGGTCCCCTTCCCGCTCGTCATTCCCGGCGTGGAAGAAATGATTGAAGCCGACATCCAGCAGCGTGGCGATCGAGGCAAAACTGGAGATATGGCCCCCCAGGTCCCCTTCCCGCTTGTTGGCTCGCATGACCATCGCCAGGGCGTTCCAGCGGATCAGGGACCGGATGCGGCGCTCCATGAACAGGTCTCCCGGCATGGGCGCCTCTGCATGGGGCGGAATCGTATTACGGTAGGGGGTGACGCTGTGGTCCGGCAGCTCGTAGCCGGCCTGTACCGCGTGTTCGGACAGCTGTTTCAGCAGGAAGCTGGCACGCTTGTTCCCCACATGCTGGTCAACGGATGCCAGGGCATCCAGCCATTCGCGGGTTTCGACCGGATCGTTATCAACAGACATGGACAACTCCAGATTCAATGGAATGGAGCCGGCCACGGGTAATGGCCGACATACCGACGGCGCAGCGACCGGCTTTGTGGGCCGGACTGGCGCTTCTGGAGTCCCCTTTAGGTGTGAAAACCGCCCGCCAGGACAAGAGGCGGGGTTCGTTCACAAAAAGCTGGGGTTGCGATCAGGATCGCTTACAAAATCGCTCACCCTGTTATTGTGGTCCCGGGATTTCGGGCGGAGACACTCGCATTACAGTGACTTTCCTGTGCCTGCCGCGCCGGGTCCCAGAGGGCGTACCACCGGATTAATTGTGATAACGCTCACGACCTTGTTGTTTTATTACTATTTTTGCTTCTGTTTTGGACGCATAATAGCTTTAATTTTGTTATTTTTACAACACTACCAACAATAAGATTCCTGAAAAAATGACCAAGCCTGTCGACCTGAGCACGCTGCCCCTGATTGGTGCCAAGCTGTTGCCGCCACCCCAGCCGCCCCATCTTCTGGAACGGGAAAAGTTCAGGGAGCTGCTGCATGACACACAGATCCCCAGCCTGCTGCTGGTCCAGGCCCCGGCCGGCTACGGCAAGACAACGACCACTGCCCAGCTCCTGGCCCGCCTGGACGCACGCACCGCCTGGTACCGCCTTGATGCCCAGGACAACGACAGCACCCTTTTTGCGCGCTACCTGGTGGAATCCATCCACCAGGCCACGGGCGCTTGCCCGGGAACCCGCGACCTGCTGCGGGATGCGCCCGATGGCCCCCTGCAAAAAACCCTGACGGCCCTGCTCTCGGAACTGCCACTGGAAGACGAACCGCTCTACGTCGTGCTGGACGACTACCACCTGATCGACAACCCGGACGTCCACGAGGGGGTCCGCTTCCTGCTGCGCCACCTCCCGCCCTATCTGTGTCTGGTTGTACTGACCCGGCGCCTGCCACCCCTTGGCGTGGCTCAGTTGCGCATGCAGGGACGCCTGCTGGAAGTCACCGCCGCCAATCTGGCCTTCAGTGCGGATGAGGCCCAGGCCTACTTCGAGAGCCGGCTTGCCTTCGAAATCTCCCGGGAATCCATCGAGCGGGCCGTGCGACGTGCCGAGGGCTGGATCTCCGCCCTGCAGCTGCTGGCCACCCACGCCGATACCAGCGTCACGTTCAATGGGCTGGTGGAACAGTTGGAGACCGGCAACCAACACCTATTCGAATACTTCGATGAAATGCTGGAGCAGAGCGTGGACGCGCGCCAGAGGGATTTCCTCATGCACACCAGCATCCTGGAATCCTTCGATGCCCCCCTGGCGGCACGCCTGATGGGCGCGGAGGACAGCCAGGCGCTACTGCACAGCCTCCTCGGCTCCGGCCTGTTCATTGTTCCGCTGGACAGCAGCGGGCTCTGGTTCCGCTACCATGCGCTTTTCGCGATCTACCTCAAACACCTGCAGGCGTGCCTGCTGCCCCAGAAAAGCCGCTCTCTGCACCAGGCCGCCTCCGATGCCTGGGGTGAGCGCGAGTGCTACGAAGCCGCCGCCCACCATGCGGTCGAGGCCCGCGACGAGGAGCGCATCACCGGCTTGTTGCGGCACAAGGGCCAGCAGTTCTTCACGGAAGGACGACTGTCGCTGCTCCAGCACTGCCTGGATACCCTGCCCCAGGAGACGATCGCGGCCGATCCCGTACTGACACTCCTGCGGGCCTGGATCGCCCAGAGCAACTACCGCTTCAACGAGGTGGAGAAGTGGCTGGCGGCGGCCGAACGCAGCCTCCAACCCAACGTGGAGGAGGAGGCGGCGGGAACCATTCAGAGCGAGTTCAATGCCCTCCGCGCCCAGGTGGCCATGAATCTGGGGGAACCGGAACGGGCGCTGGAACTGGCCCATTCCGCACTGGCCTACGAGGCCCGTTACCTGCCGCCCTCCAGGGTGGCCGCCGCCTCGGTCATCGGTGAGGCCCTGTTCGTACAGGGCAACCTCTCCGAGGCCCTGGAACACATGGAGCGTACCGAACAGCTCGCGCAGGCCATGGGCGCCCACCAGAACGTCCTCTGGGCCCTGTGCCAGCAATCAGAGATCAGCGTGGCCCAGGGCTATCTGCAAAAGGCGTACAACCTGCAGGAACGGGCCTTCCAGTACACGGAGGAAAACCAGCTGGAACACCTGCCGATCATGGAGTTCCTCTATCGGATCCGCAGCCAGATCATGTGGGAATGGCACCACCTGGAGAGTGCCGAGAGCTGCGCCCTGAAGGGGATCGAGATCCTTGAAGCCCAGGGAGAGCGCTGGCACGTGCAAAGCTACATCACTCTGGCCAAGGTCGCCCAGGCGCGGGGCCGCCAAACCCTCTGCGCCGACTACATCCAGAAGGTGCAGAAGATGCTGGCCGCCGGCGATGAATACCATATGGACTGGCTGGCCAACGCCCATGCAGCCATGCTCGCCTACTGGGAGGCGGTGCGCGACCGCGAATCCATCCAGCACTGGCTGACCATTGCTCCGCCCTACGATGTGGCGAAGGCCACCAACCACTTCATGCAGTGCAACGCCCGCAATTGGGCCCGGGCGTATACGAGTCTGGAACAATACGACCAGGCGGAACGCATTCTGAAGGCCCTCGAAGAGCGGGCCGAGACTCTGGGCCTGAGCACGGACCAGAACCGCAACCACATCACCCTGGCCCGGCTCTACTGGCTGCGCGACGAGCGCGAACAGGCCCTGGACCATGCCCAGGAGGCGCTGCGCCTGGCCAGCACCAGCGGGGCCGTGGGCAGTTTCCTGAAGCTGGGCAAAACGCTCATCAACCTGCTCAAGGCCCTGAAGATGGAGCGCGAGCTTGAAACCATGGAAGAGCAGCGGGCCGAACGCCTGATCCAGCTCGTTCAGCAGCAACGGGACTTTTCCCGGGCCATCCGCATCAGCCTGGACGAGGCCATCATCCAGGACATCATCGACCGGCCGGACGTCCCCGAACTGATCCGAACCTCACCCCTGACCCGGCGTGAGTGGCAGATACTCAGTCTGATCCACGCCGGGCTTTCCAATGATCAGATCTCGGAACACCTGAAGGTAGCGCCCACAACGATCAAGACCCACATCCGCAGTCTGTACCAGAAGCTGAACATTACCCAGCGCTCGGAGGCGGTTGAGCTGGCAAAGGATCTATTGAGCAAGATTCAGGGGGAGTAAGAGGTCACTGATCCCCCTACTCCTCCTCCCCGCTACTACGCCGACAAAAACCCCGAGGGGAGGATGCCGCGGCATCACGAGAATCCCAACATAGAAGCATCCAGCAGACTCGCCAAGACCGACAGGCGGGCTGAATCCTAATCCTTAGACAAGACGTTAGGTGTGATGCAGAAAAACAACGACTGGTGGCGCGGCGCCGTCATCTACCAAGTGTATCCCCGAAGTTTCTTTGATTCCAACGACGACGGTATCGGTGATCTGCCAGGGATCACGGCCAAGATGGACTACATTGCCGATCTCAACGTCGATGCCATCTGGCTGTCCCCCTTCTTCACTTCGCCGATGAAGGACTTCGGTTACGACGTCTCGGATTACCGGGGCGTCGACCCGATCTTCGGCACCCTGGACGATTTCGACCGACTGATCGAGGCCGCCCACAGCCGGGGCCTCAAGGTCATGATTGATCAGGTCCTCAGTCACAGCTCCGATCAACATGCCTGGTTCAAGGAGAGCCGCCAGGACCGTACCAACCCCAGGGCCAACTGGTATGTGTGGGCCGACCCCAGGGCCGACGGCACGCCTCCCAACAACTGGGTATCCGTGTTCGGCGGCCCGGCCTGGACCTGGGACAGCCGGCGCAAGCAGTACTACCTGCATAATTTCCTGACCAGCCAGCCGGACCTCAACTTCCACAATCCCGACGTGGTCGACCAGGTCCTGAGCGAGGTACGCTTCTGGCTCGAGCGGGGTGTGGACGGCTTCCGCCTCGATGCCATCAATTTCTGCTTCCACGACCCCATGCTGCGGGACAACCCGCCCAGCGACGCGATCCAGGAAGGCTCCATCGGCGTTCGGCCGGAAAACCCTTACGCCTACCAGTTGCACCAGTTCGACAAGACGCGCCCGGAGAACCTGGCCTTTCTCAAGCGCCTGCGACGGCTGCTGGATGAATACCCCGGCACCACCAGCGTGGGCGAAATCGGCGACGACAACTCACTCAGGACCATGGCCGAATACACGCGCGACGGCGACAAGCTGCACATGGCCTACTCGTTCGATCTGCTGACCGAGCACAACGGCGCCGACTTCGTCCGCGACACGGTGGAAACCATCGAAACCCAAATGACCGACGGCTGGCCCTGCTGGGCAATCGGCAACCACGACGTGACCCGGGTTGCCAGCCGCTGGGAGGCTCAGAGCACCGACCAACTGGCGCAGTTCATGGCGACCCTGCTCACCCTGAGGGGCAGCGTCTGCCTCTACCAAGGCGACGAATTGGGTCTACCCGAGTCCGAACTGGCCTATGAAGATCTGGTGGACCCCTACGGCATCAACTTCTGGCCGGAGTTCAAGGGCCGGGACGGTTGTCGGACGCCGCTGCCCTGGCAGGCCGACAGCCAGCATGGCGGCTTTTCAGTCCAGAACCCCTGGCTCCCGGTAGCCGATGACCACTTGGACCTCGCGGTCGATCGGCAGGAAGCCGATCCGGACTCGCTCCTCCACCGCTACCGTGACTTTCTGGCCTGGCGACGCCAGGAGCCGGCATTGCACGGTGGCGATATCCGTTTCCTGAAATCCCCGGACGGCACCCTGCTTTTCAAGCGCCGTACGGACAACGAAGCACTCCTGGTCGGCATCAACTTCCAGGAGCAGAGCATTGACATCAAAACCCCGGCGATTCAGATTCCGGTTGACCAGGTCCCTCTGGTTATCAACGGCATATGGCGCGACAATCAGCTCCATCTCCCACCCTTTGGCGTGGGCATTGCCCGAATCGCCCCAGAATAAATACAGGCAGGTTTCACATGGCGAGCGTTACACTACGCAATGTCTACAAACGATACGACGAGACCGAAGTCACCTCGAACATCAGCCTCGACGTCGATGACGGCGAATTTGTGGTTTTCGTCGGCCCCTCGGGCTGCGGCAAGTCCACCCTGCTGCGCATGGTTGCCGGGCTCGAAGACATCACCGAAGGCGAGCTGTTCATCGGTCCGGACAAGGTCAACGACATCCCGCCCAAGGACCGGCAGGTGGGCATGGTTTTCCAGTCCTACGCCCTGTACCCGCACATGAACGTGGCCGAAAACATGGCCTTTGGCCTCAAGTTGGCCCACTTCAAGAAGCAGGAAATGGACAAGCGTGTACAGGAAGCCGCCGAGATCCTGAAGCTTGAAAACCTCTTGGACCGTAAGCCCAAGGACCTCTCGGGCGGCCAGCGTCAACGGGTGGCCATTGGCCGGACTATGGTTCGCGAACCGGCGGTGTTCCTGTTCGACGAACCACTCTCGAACCTGGATGCGGCACTGCGTGTGCAGATGCGCATCGAGATTTCCAAGCTCCACAAGCGCCTCAACGCCACCATGGTCTACGTTACCCACGATCAGGTGGAAGCCATGACCATGGCCGACAAGATTGTGGCGCTGGACAATGGTTGCATCTCCCAGGTGGGCAAACCTCTGGAGCTGTACTACTATCCGTCCAACAAGTTTGTCGCAGGCTTCATCGGCTCACCCAGGATGAATTTCGTTCCCGCCAGGGTGCTGGACGCCGACAGCCAGAGTGCCCGGGTCAGCCTGATCGGCGGCCTGGAAGTGACCCTGCCGGTCAACGGGTCACGCCTGGAAGTGGGTGAAGAAGCAACCCTGGGTATTCGCCCGGAGCGATTCTGCGACGAGAACGAGGCGGCTGTGGTACTGCGCGGCACCGTTCAGGTGGTGGAACGGCTCGGTTACCAGACACTGATCCACACCGAGGTTGAAGGCCTGGATTGGGTGCTCACCCAACGGGCCCAGGGCACCCAGCCCATCGACGAGGGAGCGCCCATCGCTCTGGGCATTGCCCCGGAAGCCTGCCACCTGTTCGCCAGCGATGATGAGGCTTGCCCGCGCTTGTCTCAGGAACCTTGTGTCGATTGCTGATCAGGGAACCTGGCGAAAGGCAGCGACCTGAGATTTGACCCCAAAAAAGCCCGGCCAACGGCCGGGCAAAACGCAACCGTGAAACCTACCCCTTCACACCACCAGCGGTGAGACCGCCGACAATCCATTTCTGGCAATACAGGAAAACCACCGTAATCGGCAGGCCGGACAACACGGCCGCCGCGGCGAAGTCGCCCCAGAGGTAGTTCTGGTCCTGAAGGTACTGATTGGCCCCCACCGCCAGCGTCAGTTGATCCACATCCAGCAGCAGCACGGAGGCCATGGGGTACTCCATAATGTTCATGATGAAGGCGAGAATGAACACCACCATCAGAATGGGCACCGACAGGGGCAGGAGGATATAGCGGAAGGCCTGCCAGGTCGTGGCGCCATCCACGATCGCCGCCTCTTCCAGGGACGGGTCGATGGACTCGAAATACCCCTTGATGGTCCATATGTGCAGGGCCACGCCTCCCAGGGAGGCGATGATCACGGCGCCGTGGGTGTTGATCCCCAGCCAGGGCACGTGATTGCCGATCTTGTCGAAGAGGGCGTACAGCGCCACCAGCGACAGAACCGGGGGAAACATCTGGAAGATCAACATCGACTTCAGCATGAAGCCCTTACCCTTGAAACGCATGCGCGCAAAGGCATAGGCACTGGTCGTGGACAGCAGCAGGATCAGCACGGACGAAATCACCGCAACCTTCACCGAGTTCCACAGCCACAGAAGCACCGGAAACGGCGGCTGAAGCACCGTTCCGTCAGCCTGCTCATAAGGAATCCCCAGCGCCAGGTACCAGTGTTCCAGCGAAGGCCGCTCCGGCAGCAGGCTGCCGGTGGCGAAATTCCCCGTTCGGAACGAAATCGACGTCACCATCAACAACGGGAAAAGGATGAGGGCAATGAAGCCCAGCAGGGCGAGATGGGAAGCCCAGACCCGATAGCGGGTCGAGGGCGGCTCTACCATAGCCATAACTCAGTCTCCTCCGGGAGCTATACCTTGACCTTGGAAAGGTTCAGATTAATCAGCGATAACGTTCCCACCAAAAGGAAAATGATGGTGGCGATGGCTGCCGCGAGACCGAAGTCCTGTCCGGAATCCTTGAAGGCGATCCGGTACGTGTAGCTCACCAACAGGTCCGTGGTCCCCGCCGGGGTGCTGGCGCCGATGATGTCGGGCGCGCCACCGGTCAACAGGGCGATCAGGACGAAGTTGTTGAAGTTGAAGGCAAAGGCGGCAATCATCAGCGGCATCATGGGTTTGACGATCATCGGCAGCGTGATCCGGAACAGGTTGTCGATGGGGCCGGCCCCATCCATTGCCGACGCCTCGTACAGATCCCGGGGGATGGACTGCAACAACCCCATGCTCAGCAACATCATGTAGGGATAGCCCAACCAGGTGTTGACGATCAGGATCATGGTGCGCGCCAACGCCGGATCGCTGAACCACTCGGGACGGACGCCGAACAGATTCTCCAGCACCAGGTTGATCTCACCGAAGTTCTGGTTGAACAGCCCCTTGAATACCAGGATCGAGATGAATGCCGGCACCGCGTAGGGCAGGATCAGCATGGTGCGGTAAAACCCTTTGGCACCAATGCGATCCCATTGCAGCAGGCTGGCCAGAACCAGGCCCAGGATGAAGGTGAACAACACCGTCAGCCCGGCGAAGGCAAAGGTCCATACAAAGATCTGCATGAACGGGCCACTGATGCTGGGGTCTGTAAGGACCCGCATGTAATTCTCGAAACCGACGGTCACGGTCCATCCCGGGGTCAGCCGGTCACCTTCTTCATTCTCGAAGAAACCAGTTTCCTGATTGGGGACATAGACCTCCCCCGTGCGGTTGTCCACCAGGCTGCCGTCGTCCTGCTGCGAATAGACCGGTTCCAGGGGCGCGAAGCTGCGCAGGCTGGTCAGTTCCAGCGGGGTGCCGTCAGGGGTATTCAGCGTCAACTGCTTCAACGTCTCCCGGTTCTGGATCACTGCCCGCAGCCCCAGAACGTCGCCAGCCGGGGGGTTATCCACCTCTTCCAGTGTCACCGGTTCCTCAGACGGACCGTCCTCGAGTGACAGGGGCGGGCTGACATACGCCGTGCCGTTATCCAGGTAAGCGACGATCCCTTTCGGTGTTTCATGCAGCTCGAATTCGAAGCGCCTTTCTTCCGTCGGGTAGCGCTTGGACAGAAGCTGTTCGGTCACCCGCTCCTGGCTCAGCAGATTGGAGGCACTGTAGTTGGTGAAACCGATCCCGATCGTGTAGAAGAGCGGGAATATGACAAACAGCCCCATGCCGGCGATGGCGGGATAGACATACCGGTGTTTATACGCCTTCTGGCTGGTGAAGACATAGAGGGCCGACGCGGTCAGCACCAGGAACAGCAGGGCAAACACAAACTCGCCCTGAAGATACAGCGCGGTAATGAGGTAGAACGCCAGGGTGAATATACCTCCCAGGGCGAGCCACTTGAAAACAGCCCGAGGTATATGGCCTTTCGGCAGTGAAAAGGTCGCGATCTGCGTGGTCATGCTGGATACCTAATACAGTGGCGTGAGCGAAGGCCCGGCTTTGCGCCGGGCTCCAGTCTCAACTGAACTAGCGGACAATCCGCTCGGCGGCGGTATCCAGAGCATCTTCGACCGATTGGCGGTCGGACGTTATATTCTGCAGCGCCGGCTCCATGGATGACCAGAAAGCGCCCATTGCCGGCACATTGGGCATCGGCTCGCCCAGCTTCGCGTTCTCGAACATCGCCCTGATGTTCGGATCCTCGGAGAGGGTGTCCATAAAGGCCTTGTCCGCCACCGCACCCAGGGGGACATCATCGTTGACCGTTTTCAGCCCCTTCCGGGAAAGCATATAGTTCTCGATGAACTCAACCGCGAGTTCCGTATTGGGGCTGGCTGCATTGATGGTCGCTGCCATGACACCCACGAACGGTTTGCCCGGTTCGCCATCAATAGTGGGAATGGTGGTGACCCCGAAGTCGATGCCGCTCTTGCGAAGGTTGGACCATGCCCAGGGACCGGTGATCATCATGGCCACTTCGCCCTTATTGAACTTGGAGTCCATGACGCCGTAGTCGGCACCGCGCGGCATAACGCCTTCCTCGATCAGGCGCGTGATGGTTTTGGCCCCCTTGATCGCGCCCTCATTGTTCACGCCGGTGTCCTTGACGTCGTAGCCGCCGTCCTCGGTTTTCTTGAACGGATAGCCTCCATTGGCCGCCAACAGAGACCAGGAGAAATAGGTGTTGTTGTAGTCCCAGAGGATGGCTTTTTTATCCTCCTTGGCAAGTTCCTTGTCGAGCTCAATCACCTCCTCGAAGCTCTCCGGCGGCTCCTCCACCAGGTCCTTGTTATAAATCAGGCCAATGGACTCCACCGCCATGGGGTAGCCGTAGATGTCACCCTTCCAGGTCACGGCATCCCAGGTGAAATCGTAAATCCCATCCTTTACGGATTCGGAGGGGGTTACCGGCTTAATCAGGCCACTCTGGGCCCATTCACCGAAGCGATCATGAGCCCAGATGAAGATGTCCGGCCCGTTACCGGTGGCGGCAGCTTTCTGGAACTTATCGGTCACGCTGTCGGGATGGGCGACCTGGACAGGAATTCCGGTCTCATCGGTAAACCGGTCACCGACTTCCTGAAGGCCCTCATGCCCCTTGTCGGCACCGATCCAGACCACGAGCTTGCCTTCCTCGATTTCCGCGGCGGCCGGTCCAGCCAGACCTGCGGTCAAGGCGACGGTTGTGAGAAGCGCTTTGCCCAGATTGTTCTTGAACGGTTGCATAAGTCAGATCCTCAATCGGCTCAGGAACGATCCTGCTACCGCCAGCCCTCGACTCGGTGGCCGACCGACTCCATCGGTAATCGCGTCACCCTGGCGCCGACGGCAACTGTAGGTTGTCAGGAAGGTTCCCTAATTCTTGTTTTAGACGATGGCAATTTTGGCACCACCACTGCGGATGCATTACCGATATTCGGTGAAACCTGCATTATGCACATCCCCCTCGATTTTTATCCCCGAGGCGTAGAATCGGGGGCGTAGCCAGACACAGAAATTCCACCTACTCAACCTGCCCCGAATCTGCTGTGATGCGCTCCATCGAGCTGTATAACGACAACAATCGAGTAAACGCTTTCGTTTCAGCATTGCCCTGGCCTGTCTGCCCATTCTGGCGTTTTCGGGCTGTGTGACCACGCCACCACCGCAACCAGACGGCATCCGTCTTTTGGCGACGGAAGCCTCAATCCTGCAACACGCCCAGGTAGCGCTGACGCTCGTCACGACTGCGATCCATGATGCGCTGAGTGACCCGCTCGACCGTGGGATGCATCGTAAACCTCTTTCTTGGGGCCTTTGATCCGATCAGGATCGGTTTGTGGTTATTTTACTATCTTTACTTCATTTTTTTACGCCAAAAGGGTACCTTACTCCAGTTTTGTTTGTTATGTTTACTACATTCCAAACAAGTCAAACAACTGGAGAGCGCACTATGACAATCCGTGTCGCCATCAATGGCTTCGGTCGCATCGGCCGAAATGCACTCAGAGCCCTCTACGAAAACCAGTACCGCGATCAGATCCAGATCGTCGCCATCAATGACCTGGGCGATGCCGCCACCAACGCCCACCTGCTCAAGCACGATTCCGTCCACGGCCGCTTTTTTGGTTCGGTCAGCCACGATGACGAATCCCTCACCGTGAACGGGGACCGTATTGCCGTCTCATCCGTTCGAAATCCGGCGGATCTGCCCTGGCAGGCCCTGCGTGTCGATGTCGTCCTGGAATGCACCGGCCTGTTCACCACCCGTGAGAAGGCCCAGGCCCACCTCACGGCCGGCGCCAACAGGGTTATCATCTCCGCCCCGGCGCCGGATGTCGACGCAACCATTGTGCATGGCGTCAATCACGAGAGCCTGACCGACCAGCACCGGATCATCTCCAACGCCAGCTGCACCACCAACTGCCTGGCCCCCATCGCCCAGGCGCTGCACCAGGCAGTCGGCATCGAGACTGGCTTGATGACGACGACCCATTCCTACACCAATGACCAGACGCTGAGCGATGTCTATCACACGGACCTGTATCGGGCCCGATCCGCCACCCAGTCCATGATCCCGACCAAAACCGGGGCCGCAGCGGCGATCGGACTGGTTCTGCCGGAGCTGGACGGCCGACTGGACGGCATGGCGGTACGCGTGCCCACCATCAATGTGTCACTGGTGGACCTGTCTTTCATTGCCACCCGCGACACCTGCGCGGAAGAAATCAACCTGGCCATGAAGGCAGCCGCCGAAGGCTCGCCAGTACTGGGTTACAACTCTGAACCGCTGGTTTCCGTTGATTTCAATCACGACCCCCTGTCCAGCGTGTTCGACGCCAACCACACCAGGGTCAAGGGTCGCCACGCGAAGGTCCTGGCCTGGTACGACAATGAATGGGCTTTCTCGAACCGCATGCTGGACAACGCACTCGCCCTGGGAACCCGATAATGCTCAGACGGACCAAGATCGTCGCCACCCTGGGTCCGGCGACCACTGAAGAAGCCGCACTCAGGGGCATCATTCGCGCGGGTACGGACGTGATGCGCCTCAACTTCTCCCACGGCAGTGCCAACGAGCACAAGGCGCGAGCCGAGGCAGTGCGCCGCATCGCTCGAGAGGAAGGCCGCGTCGTCGCCATCCTGGCCGACCTTCAAGGTCCCAAGCTGCGCATCGCTCGATTCACGGATGGCAAGATCCACCTGGAAGCAGGTGCCCCCTTCACTCTGGACACGGCCTGGCCAAAGGAAGCCGGCACAGAAACCTGCGTGGGGCTGGATTACGAGCAATTGACCCGGGACGTCGAACCGGGCGACACCCTTCTGCTGGATGACGGACAGATCGAGCTGGACGTGCGACAGGTAGAAGGCACCTCGATCACCTGCCAGGTGCGTCAGGGAGGCGAGCTTTCCGACAACAAGGGGCTTAACAAGCGCGGGGGCGGACTGTCCGCCCCCGCGCTCACGGATAAGGACCGCGAAGACCTGAAAACGGCGGTGGAATTAGCCGCCGACTATGTGGCAGTCTCCTTCGCCCGTTGCCGGGAAGACATGGACCAGGCCCGCGAACTGCTGGCCGAGGCCGGCTCCGAGGCCCACGTCATCGCCAAGATCGAACGCGCCGACCTGGTGCATGATCCGGAACAACTGGACCAGGTTATCCTCGCCTCGGACGCCGTCATGGTAGCCCGCGGCGACCTGGCGGTGGAGATCGGCGATGCCGAGCTGGTGGGGGTACAGAAACACATCATCGATCGGGCCCGATGCCTCAATCGCGTGGTCATCACGGCCACGCAGATGATGGAGTCCATGATCAGCAGCCCGATGCCAACCCGGGCGGAAGTCTCTGACGTGGCCAACGCGGTACTCGACTACACCGATGCGGTCATGCTGTCGGCGGAGAGCGCCATGGGGCAGTACCCCCGGGAGGCCATCGAGGCCATGGCGCGCATCTGCGTCGGCGCCGAGAAGCAGCCCTCCACGCACCACTCCAGGCATCGCATCAACGAATCCATGGAGCGGGGGGACGAGGCCATCGCCCTGTCGGCCATGTACGCCGCCAACCACCTGGACAATGTCCGGGCCATCATCTGCATGACCGAGAGCGGCGCCACGCCCCTGATGATGTCCCGGATCAAATCGTCGCTGCCGATAGTCGCATTCACCCGGCATACGGCGACCGGCAACCGGGTCGCCCTCTACCGCGGCGTACAGACCGTGCGGTTTGACAGCGAGGCCATCCCCAATGACGCCATCAACGCCGCCGCCATCCAGGAACTGGAGCAGCGAGGTGTGGTGCACAACGGTGACCGGGTGATCATCACCAAGGGCGACTACGTCAATGCCCAGGGCGGCACCAACACAATGAAAATCGTCAAGGTAGGCGACACCATTCGATAAGCATTTTCGGCCCGGCGAAAGCGCAACCTTTCACTCTCCTGAGTGGTCTTTGCAGGGTTTTGGAGTCCCCTCCTACCCTGCCTTTTTTGTTCACCAAAAAGCGATCAGTCAGTGGCCCTGGACGCCCAGCACAAGTTCTACCGTTTCAACATCCCCGTCACCGCCTACGACGATGCCCTGATGCAGCGAATGGTCGCCGCCGGCGCCAGCTACGCCCACCCCTATTCCCACCCGGAAGCTGAAGCAGCGAGCTGGAAATTATTCGGTCAGGGCGATGTTCAATACCGACTCGGTTTGGAATACGTCCCTGACCGGCGCGCTTGGCGAGGTGGCGCCGGCCACTGGGCTGCTGGGCCTGATCCGGACAATACGTGCACTCAATGCTGTTTCGCCGGATCTCACGCAAGACCGTGCTGCTACTGCGTTGGATCTTCTCAGCAATGGTTCGAAGACGGCACTGGTGCTGCAAGCCGGACTCAATCTGATATCGTTGTCCTTGGGTGAGTTGTCGGTATCCCATCGGCGCTTCACTTAGAACGTTATCAACAAGCAGACCACTCATCAGCCATTCTTATCCCCCGTCAATCGGGTATCGAGATGGATGGATTCAGGCGCACTGGTGATGTGCGGGCTCGCCAGCCTATTGCCTGAATCAGTGACTTCGCAGGCCAATATACCCCGCAAAGCGCAAGCTGGGCTAATACGGGCAAAATCTGAATAGAT
>NZ_JBXAYL010000029.1:0-29347 GCF_056783195.1 Salicola sp. AFF1 | reverse complement strand
GGCATGAGCCGTATACGTGGTCCGTATGTACGGTTCTGTGAGAGGGATGAGGCGGAGACGCCTCACCCTACTCGATAATGCCAATGCACTGAACAAATGGTTAGCCAGTGCTGAGCGAAGAGTCTTAGTGCACGTGGCCGTGCTCTTTCTCTTCGTCGGACGGCTCGCGGGTACCAACCACTTCTACATCGAAATGCAGGCGCTGGCCGGCGAGCGGATGGTTGGCATCGATGGTCACCGTGTCATCTTCGACGGATACCACGCGCACGATCTGCGGGCCTCCGGGCGTCTCTGCCTGGAACTGCATGCCGGGCTCAACCTTCTCTACGCCTTCAAAGGCGGAACTCGGCACCGGCTGCACCAGTTCTTCGCGAACTTCGCCGTAAGCGTTCTCCGGATCCAGTGATACCTGGGTTTCGTCACCCTGGCCCTTGTCGGTCAGTGCTTCTTCCAGGCCACTGATAATGTTCTCGGCACCTTCCAAATAGCTCAGCGGCTCACGTTCACGGGAAGAATCCAGAACTTCACCCTCGTCATTCTTGAGGGTGTAATGGATGGTGACGACACGGGATTCGGTCATGTTGACTCCTTGCGTGTGGGACAGAAACGTCGTAATCAAGTGCGGTGGATCGAAAGTGTTGCTGAACAGCGGCCTGTACAGAGGGACTTACGACGATCCGCAACGCAAGGGTGCCCCTCAGTACAGGCACCCATACTCCATGATAGAAAATAAAAGCGGTTTTGAAAACCGGGTCAGCTGATGCGCCCCAGTGAAAAGAAGTTCCCCTGGCTGACAACCCCAACATGGGTGGCCCCGTTGATCGTTCTCTCTTCGGCCAGTTCGGTCAGGTGGTAGAACGCGTTGCGCTCGATCCGGGCCTGAAGGCCACGGCGTACCACGACGTAGGGTTGGGGTTCGCCGCTTTGCTCATCCGTGCGGACAATGAGTGGGTGGGAATCCCCGATCGGAAACCGGTCTTCCACGTCCGTCTGGAGCCATAGAACCCGTGAGTCCCCCTCCCCTTCCTGTTCAACGCTGTGGGCAAGGAAGGGTACATCTTCAACCTGGATGCGGTATTTCTCATGCGGTGTAAGAAGATAGTAGTAACCATCTGATTCACGACGCATAATGGAGGCAAACAGTTTGCGCAGGCCGGCTCGGTCAATGGCGCGGCCCTGGTAGAACCATCGCCCGTTGCGGTTGATGAACAGTTCCAGGTCGTCCGTGAACGGCGGGTCCCACTGCTCCAGGGGCGGCCCCTGTCCGGTTGTATCGTACTGGGCCACGTGTTCGAATTGTCGGGCCAGTTCCGCCTGGGAATCAGGTTCTCCCATCTGCAGCCCTCCGGTGCAATCGGTGTGTTGAACAAGCACTGATACTATCGGTGCGAGCCTGCCCCTTCAATGACGGACATGACGGAGATGGACATGACAGAGCGTTTTTTGGCAACGCAGCTGCAGAAGGAGTTTCCTCTGGATGCGGGGCTTGCCTACCTCAATCATGCTGCCGTGGCGCCCTGGCCGCAGCGTGCGAGTGATGCCGTTGCCCGCTTCGCGACGGAAAACAGCCGCCTGGGCGCTGCCCGCTACCCGCAGTGGCTGAGCGTTGAAGAACGGCTGCGGCACAATCTTGCGCGCCTGATCAACGCGCCCTCGGCCCAGGACATTGCCCTGTGCAAGAACACCTCGGAAGCGTTGTCCATGGTTGCTGCTGGCCTCGACTGGCAGGAGGGGGATGAGGTGATCATCACCAGCCAGGAGTTCCCGTCCAACCGGATCGTATGGGAATCATTGGTTGATCAGGGAGTGAGGGTACGGGTCGCGGACATTGACCGGCAGGATGTCACGCCAGAAGGCGCCATTGAGGACCTGATCAGCGACAGAACCCGGCTCCTGTCCGTCAGCTCGGTCCAGTACGGCACGGGCCTGCGCCTGGATGCCCACCATCTGGGCGCGCTCTGTGAAAGCCACGGGATCCTGTTCTGCCTGGACGCCATCCAGAGTGCCGGAGCGGAGCCGCTGGATGTACAGGCTACCGGGGCCCATTTTGCCATGGCGGACGGCCACAAGTGGCTGCTGGGCCCGGAGGGGTTGGCGTTTTTCTACGTGGCTCCCCAGTGGCGGGACAGGCTCACCCTCTATGAATTCGGCTGGCACATGATCGCCGATCGCGGCAACTTTGAGCGCAAGGACTGGGAGCCGGCGCCGGATGCCCGGCGTTTTGAGTGCGGCAGCCCCAACCTGCTGGCCGCCCACGCGCTCGAAGCCAGTACCGGTCTATTGCTGGAAGTGGGACTGGAACAGGTCCGGGAACGGATCGATCAGCGCATCAATCATCTGGCCTCGGGCCTGGATCAGGTTGCGGGGCTCACACCGGTGACGCCCCGCGAAAGTCAGCGCCGGCTGGGGATCCTGACGGTGCAGGTGCCCGGCCACAACAGCCAGCACCTGTGCCAGAAGCTGGCTGAGCAGCAGGTGATCTGCGCCAGCCGCGGCGGTGGTGTGCGGTTTTCGCCGCACTTCTACACGCCTTACGCGGCGCTGGAGCAGGCTCTGGACGCCCTGGAGAGCCTGCTGCGCGGTGCGTGATCTCAGAGGGCGGAGCCGGCACCCTGGCGCGGCAGAATGAACTCCACGTCGCTGTTCTGGGCGGCGTTCATGAGGGCGCTGACCACATCCTTGATGGAGGCGCCCCGATAGAGGATTTCGTAGAGCCCGCGCACCAGCGGCATATAGACATCCAGCTCTATGGCCTTCTCGTGTACGAGCTCCAGGGTCCGGACCCCTTCGGCAACCTGCCCCAGTTCCGTAACCGCCTCATCCAGTGTACTGCCCTGGCCAACCGCATAGCCTACACGGTAGTTACGGCTCAGGATGGAGCTGCAGGTTACGATCAGGTCGCCGACCCCGGCCAGGCCCAGAAAAGTCATCGGGTTGGCCCCCATGCTGACGGCAAAACGGCTCATCTCCGCCAGGCTGCGGGTGATCAGCATGGATTTGGTGTTCTCGCCCATGCCACGGGCATCGGCCAGGCCGGAGACCACCGCATAGATGTTCTTAAGGGCGCCCCCAAGCTCCACCCCGTAGACGTCCAGGTTGGCGTAGATCCGGAAGTACGCATTCCCAAGGGCTTGCTGGACCCTCTCCCTCAGCTCCCGGTCCTCGGAGGCGATCACGGAAGCCGTGATCTCATGGCGAACCAGCTCGCCGGCAAGGTTGGGTCCGCTGAGGACGCCGACGCGTGCCCCGGGCAGCTCTTCCTTGAGCACTTCGCTCATCAGCTGGAAGCCCTCACGCTCAATGCCCTTGGTGAGGCTCACCACCATCTGGTGTTCGTGAAAGTAGCCAGCCGCTCCCCGGATCACCTCACGGAAGACCTTGCTGGGCAGTGCCACAAAGACGAGGTCCGCTTGTTCGATCGCGCTCCCCATGTCAGTGGTGGGCTCGACCAGCGGATGCAGTTCAAGATCAGGGAAGTACTGGTGGTTGATGCGGGTTTGGCGGATGGCCTCCGCCTGCTCGACGCTGCGCATCCAGAGGCGGACGGGATGACCGTTTTCGGCCAGTACCTGGGCCATGGTGGTACCGAAGCTGCCACCGCCCAATACGGTGGTCTGGATCGCGTTCTCCATGAAGCGGACTTATTCGGTCATGTGGATGGGTTCAGGGGGCTTCGCATTCCAGGGCGCGTACCAGGTTCTGGAACTCTTCCTGATTGTGATGGTTCAGGCTCATCAGAGTCCGGTGTGCATCCAGAACCTTGTCGCGCACATCCTGTTCGCTGGCCCGCATCAGAGGGATCTCCTCAAGTTCCTCGGGGTCCCGTGCCGGTTCGCGTACAATCAGGAATATGCGGTCAAACCCCATGGAGTGGATAATACGGGTGACGTCCGGATTCGTGGTGATCAGCGTGGGCAGGAAGTGACTGCGCTCTTCAGAGGCCATGGCGATCTTGGCCAGAAGGCCAAGCGTGGTACTGTCGATCACCTCTGTCTCGGTAAGGTCCACAACCACGGTCCGGAACTCGGGGTTGCTGAACATTTCCTCGATGATCTGGTCCAGTGTGGAGCAGAGATTGAGACGCACTTCTCCGATGAACTTGAGTACGTAGATACCCCGCTCCTGAGCCTGCAGAATCTTGCAATCACTCATCGGCAGCACGCCCGTCGGTCACCGTCACTATGGCAATGTCATCGGGAAGTTCATTCATTGCCTCGATCTGTAGCGACTCACTGAGTCTTGCGACAGTGTGACGCCCAGATTGCACGAGTTCAAGTAACCGTTTTTCCTTCTGATCCAGGCTTGGGGCGTCAATCACTTCCAGAATGCCGTCGGAGAACAGGATGAGCTGGAATCCCCGGGCCAGCGGTTGGCTGTAATGATCCCAGTTCGGTTCACTGAAAAGCCCCACGGGCAGGCCGCGACCTTCCAGGAAACGTGCCCCCTGGTCATCGAGCAGTATCGGCATGGGGAAATGCCCGCCCACCGAATAGCGCAGCTCGCCGGCCTGCGTATCCACAAGAGCCACGAAGAGCGTTACATGCTTGCCGAGACCGGTTTCCAGCAGCTCATGATTCACCCGTTGCAGGAAGCGCTCCGGGTCCAGGATGTCGTCACTGGACCCTCGCCGGAGGTTGCGCTGAAGGCGGTTGGTGAGGTTTTTCAGGAGAACGGTCACAAACGCGGAACTGGCCCCGTGGCCGGACACATCCGCAATGTAGACCAGGCTCAGATGCTCATCCAACTTCATGTAGTCCAGGAAATCCCCGCTGAGATACAGCGATGGCTGGATCAGGTGCGTGATGCGCGCGCCCGCCATGGCCTGGTCCGGCTCAGGCAGCATCTTCATCTGGACCTTGCGCCCGGCACTCTGGTCCGCCCGCAGCTCGGAGATGCCCTCACGCAGGTTCAGGTTTTTGTACTCCAGTTCCTCGCGATAAACCTCGTTAAGGCGTGCCAGACGAATGCGCTCGAAGAGCTTACGCAGCGCTTCGTCGACCGCCCTTTTGTCCTCAAGCGGTTTGAGCACCACTTCGGAGGCGCCAGCGCGCATGGCGGCCACAACCGTTGAGGCCATTTCCGTGGCGGTCAGCGCAATAATGGGCACTGCCATATCACCGGTCGCCGCATCGGATGTCAGCTGGCCAATGCATTCGGGTTGAAGATCAGCAAAGATGGCGTCTGGAAGCGCAGCTTTCAGGCTTTCCAGGCCTTGCGTCAGGTCTTCACAGGCGGTTACATAATAGCCTTGGCCCTGAAGGTGGCGGCATAATTCCTTCCGGGTGGCAGCATCCGGGTCAATGATCAAGATTTGTTCCGTGCGGGTGGCCATGGGCTCCGCTCCCAGCGACAGCAAGTATCCGGCCCGGTGCGGCGGTACGCGGGCGTGGCTGATGTGCTAGAGTCTGGCCTTGTTGTGCCACTTAGGCAAGCGGGGAAGCCCTCTTTATGCGAAGCGCCCTGGACGATCTGCTCGGAGCTTACGACAAGCTGATCATGGACCCGGTTCATGGCGGTATCCGTCTTCACCGCCATGAAGTCGAGGTGATCGACCACCGCCTCTTCCAGCGGTTGCGCAACATCTGCCAGAACGACATCCTCAGCCTGGTCTTTCCGGGGGCCACCCACTCGCGCTTTCTGCACAGCATTGGCGTGATGCATGTGGGCG
Source organism: Salicola sp. AFF1 (assembly GCF_056783195.1). Lineage (NCBI taxonomy): Bacteria > Pseudomonadati > Pseudomonadota > Gammaproteobacteria > Oceanospirillales > Halomonadaceae > Salicola > Salicola sp. AFF1. The sequence continues at coordinate 23,679 of NZ_JBXAYL010000029.1, read as the reverse complement.
ACAGAATGTTCCGGGCCATGATGGACGCCTACCTGAGGGAGCGCCAGCTCAGCCGCCAGCCAGAGCTGACGTTTGAGCAGCTGGATGCCATTGACTACATGGCGAAGATCATCCGGCTGGCCTGCCTGCTCCACGACAGCGGCCATTCCAGCTTCTCCCACCAGTTCAACCAGGCGGACCGGATCCAGCGGTTGATGCAGGCGCCAGGTCGTTTTGAACAGCTCTGGGACGGCGTGGACGTCAGCACCTTCTATCCGGAACGGCCCGAGGTGCTGGAGCACGAGCACTATTCGGTGCGCATCGCATGGGAGATCCTCACCGATAGGGACCTGCCGGGACGCTTTGGGGTGGAGATCCAGGACGTTCTCGGGGTTATGGAGACCACCGAGCCAACGCCAAGTGAACGCTTTCAGCACCATGCCCAGACATTCTGGGCCTTTATTGCCGGGCCAGACGCCCATGCCGGCGCCCTGGAAACCACAGCCATTCCGCGGCTGGTGATGGACCTGCTGTCCTCGGTGGTTTCCGGCGAGATTGATGCGGACCGGGCGGACTACATGCTGCGGGATGGCTTCCATTCGTCCGTGACCATTGGTGGCTTCAATCTGGATCATCTGCTGAACAATCTGCGCTTCGGGTGGAGCCTGGACTCACCCTGGCTGGGGCTGGCTGTCACCCAGAAGGGGCTCGGGGCGCTTGAGGACTTTGTCTACTCCCGCTACCAGATGTACCGCAAGGTGTACGCCCACAAGACGGCGCTGGGCTTTGACTGGCTGCTGCGCGAAGCCATCAATGAGGTTCTCGAAGACCGGGACGTACTGGACTGGGTGGACGATTGCCTGGGGGATATACGCAACTTTGCCGAGGTCACGGACACCTTCTTCTGGGAGGCGTTCCGCCGTAAGGCCCGCGCCAACCCGGCCAGTTGCTCGCGTTGCGTGGTGGACCGGATCCGGCTGAACCACGTGGATACCCGGGAAGAGCTGGATGCGGAAGGCATCGAGGCCCATCGCAACTACCTATCGGATGCGCTCGGCGCGCCGGTGCAAGAGATCGTCTCCTGCACCATGCATGCCCGCTTTTCGCACATCCGTGACCACTTTGACGGCATCCAGGTGCTTGCTCGGGATGCCGTGACCGGCAAACGCCGCCTGGAACGGATCACCGATATGTCCACGTTCTTCCAGAAATTCGCGGACAGTACCATCGTCCATTTCTATCGCCTGCCCGAGCCACTAAGGGCGTGATTGGTTTTGCCAATCACGCCTATCAATAACCTTCCGTGTTTCCTGCTGATCCGGTGACCCTGTTCCGGCGTAAACTTCAATAACAAACAGCGCACTAGGGCTCCTTCCCTCCAAGCAGGCAACAGGCATTATGGCAAGAGCGAGTGATCTTCTTTACAGCTTTCTCAGGTGGTTCGACGCCGAGGCCGGCGCGGATCGTATTGATGGCACCAGTACCCGGTTGAACTGGATCCGGATTATGCCGTTTATTGGCTTGCACCTGGGCTGCCTGGGGGTTATCTGGGTCGGCGTCAGCCCGTTTGCAGTCTGGTTTGCGCTGGGCTTTTTCGTGTTGCGGATGTTCGCCATCACCGGTTTCTACCATCGCTATTTTGCCCACAAGACCTTCAGCACCAATCGCTTCTGGCAATTCGTGTTCGCGGTGATCGGTGCCAGTGCCGTTCAGCGTGGGCCGCTCTGGTGGGCCGCCCACCACCGGTACCATCACCAGCATTCGGATACGGACCAGGACCTGCATTCGCCCGAAAAGCAGGGCTTCTGGTGGTCCCACGTCGGCTGGTTCACCTGTGATGCCGCCTTCCTGACCGACTATCGGCGTGTTGGCGACTGGGCGCGGTATCCCGAGCTGAAGTTTCTCAACCGGTTTGATGCCATCGTGCCCCTGACCTGCCTGGTGGGCATTTACGCTCTGGGCGAGGCGTTGGCGGTCTGGGCTCCATCCCTGGGGACCAGTGGTGCTCAACTGACCATCTGGGGCTTCTTCATCTCCACAGTGGCGGTCTTTCACGGAACGGTGTCCATCAATTCACTTGCCCACGTTTGGGGCCATCGTCGGTTTCAGACGTCCGATGACAGCCGTAACAACTTCTGGCTGGCGCTGCTGACCCTGGGAGAGGGGTGGCACAACAACCATCACCGCTGGCCCACTTCGGCACGCCAGGGGTTCCGGTGGTGGGAAGTGGATATCACCTTCTATTTGCTTTGGACTCTGGAAAAAATAGGTATTATCAGTAATCTGAAGCCAATACCTAAAGCAGTTTATAAGGAAACACTTGAGCGGGATCGCCAGAGATATGGCCACGACGCTGAGCAGTGAACAGCTGACACGCTTTCAGGACCTTTTCAACGAGTCGCCACCGGATATCGATCGGTTGATGGATGAGTGTTACCACCAGCGGATCCTCTTCCGGGATCCGCTGGTGGAGCGGCGGGGGACAGAGCCGCTGGCGGACTACCTGCGCTCCGCCTACGTGAATGTGACGCGTTGTGAGTTCGACTTCGGAGAGCCAGCCCAGAACGCCCACAGCGTTTGCCTGCCCTGGAGCATGACCCTGGAGCATCCCAGGTTGGCGCGTGGCCGGGCCTTTATCGTTGAGGGCGTCAGCCTTCTTCAGGGGCAGGATGACCAGATCATTTTTCATCGGGACTACTACGATGCGGGGCAGCTTCTCTATGAAAACATCCCGTTAATCGGCCGCCTCATTCACTGGATCAGGAGCAGGGCAGCATGAATTCTGGATACGGCAACAACGACCTGACCGTCTGGTTGACGGGCGCAAGTTCCGGTATCGGATTGGCGGTCCTCGCCGAGCTGGTGCACAGCGGGCATCGGGTTATTGCAACCGGGCGCAGCCGGGAAAAGCTGGAGGGGCTCGTTTCCGAATACGGCGATTCGGTGATTCCCCTGCCCGGAGACGTGACCAGCCCGGAGGATTGCCGGTATTTCCAGACGCAACTTCAAGCGCTTGCGCCGATTGATTGGGCCATACTCAACGCGGGCACCTGCGAATACATGGACGTTTCGGCGTTCGACGCAGAGTTGGTGTCGCGTGTGATCAATACGAACATTGTGGGCACCGCCCGTGCCATTGAAGCCGTTCTGCCCGCCCTGCGAAGCCGGCGCAGCCAGGGCGTGACGCCACTGCTTGCCGTTGTCGGTTCGTCCGCCTGGTGGTTCCCCTTTACCCGGGCGGAGGCCTATGGGGCCTCCAAGGCGGGTCTCGCGTACCTGGCCGATTCCCTGCGAGCCGATCTGGCGGGAGAAGGGATTGATGTGTCGCTGGTTTCGCCAGGGTTCGTGCGCACCCCCCTGACGGATCAGAACGATTTCTCGATGCCGTTCCTGATGGAAGCGGAGGATGCCGCCCGGATCATGGTGCGGGACCTGACCCGCCACAAGGCGGAGAGCCACTTCCCCAAGCGTTTCACGTGGATGCTCAAGGTGATGGCATGCCTGCCACGCCCACTGCGTGACCGGATGGCGGCGAACATGGCCCGCAGCAACGCCCAGCAAACCGGCTGACCCGATCATGACCAACCCACAACGTATCGCCGTCATTGGCAGTGGTATCTCTGGTCTCGTCTGCAGCTGGCTGCTCAGCCGTCGGCACGAGGTTCATCTCTATGAGGCCGAAGCCGATCTGGGCGGCCATACCAACACCGAGTATGTGCGCGCCGGTGGCCAGGACTGGCCCGTCAATACCGGGTTCATCGTCTACAATGACTGGACCTATCCCAACTTCATCCGGATTATGGAGCAACTGGGCGTTGCCTCCGAGACCTCCAGCATGAGCTTCAGCGTACACGGGGGTGACGCTGGGCTTGAGTACAATGGCACCAGCCTGGACGCCCTCTTCGCCCAGCGGCGCAACCTGGTTAATCCGCGATTCCTGAACATGGTGCGCGAGATTCTGCGGTTCAATCGCCTTACTCGCGACGACCTGGCCAATGACCGCATCGGGGCGCGGGAAACCCTGGGCGATTACCTGGAACGCCACCGCTTCTCACGTTACTTCCGTCAGCATTACATCCTCCCGATGGGGGCCGCGATCTGGTCCGCATCCGAGCGTGACATCGACCGCTTCCCGGTGTGCTTTTTCCTGCGGTTTTTCCGCAATCATGGCATGCTGTCGGTCTCGGACCGGCCGACCTGGCGCGTCATCCAGGGCGGCTCTGAAGCCTATATCCCGGGTTTGACCAAACCCCTGGGCGAGCGTGTCTACACCCACACGCCCGTTAAGGCGGTGGCCCGGGATGCGGATGGCGTAACGCTGACCTCAAGGCGCGGCGATGAGCGTTTTGACCAGGTCATCATGGCCACCCATGCGGACCAGGCCCTGAACGTACTAACGGATGCGACGGATGAGGAGCGCAGGATCCTGGGAGCGCTCCCCTACCAGTCCAACGATGTGGTGCTGCACACGGATACCTCGGTGCTCCCGCGCAGGCGGCGTGCCTGGGCCGCCTGGAACTACCATCTGCCGGAATCCCCGGATGAGCCGGTGTCCGTAACCTACAATATGAACATCCTCCAGAACTTTCACCGGGCGCCCGAGACGTTCTGTGTGACGCTGAATCGCACCCATGCGATTGATCCGTCGCGCATCATCAAGCGCTTCCAGTATTCGCACCCGCGATTCACGCTGGAAGGCGTTGATGCGCAGAACCAGTATGAACGCATCGGTGGCCGCCATCGTACCCATTACTGTGGTGCCTATTGGTCCAATGGGTTCCACGAGGATGGGGTGCGTAGTGCCCTGCGTGTGTGTGAGTCACTGGGAGACATGCTGGAATGAGCGCCACGCCACTGGCCAGCCAGTTTCTGGAAGGTAGCATCCGCCACCGGCGCGTTACCCCGGTGCGGCATGACTTCAGTTACCCCATTGGCCTGTACGCCATCCGTCTGGCCGAGTGGGATGACCTCCCTGCCCTGCACAGTGCTGTATCCACCCGCCGCCTGAACCGGGTGTGGTTTCGCCGGCGTGATTACTTCCAGCCGGGCAACGGGTCTCTTGATGGCGCGGTACGGCGCCATGTGGAGCTGGCCACCGGCGAGCGGCCCCGTGGCCCTGTTGAGCTGGTCACGCATCCCCGTTACTGGGGCTGGCTTTTCAACCCCGTGAGCTTCTATTTCTGCTACCCGGAGAACCCGCACCAGGCGGCCAACCCGGTGCCGGATGCGATACTGGCTCAGATCACCAATACGCCCTGGCACCAGCGCCACACCTATGTCCTGTCGGGCGGGGCTATTACGGAGACGGGCTCGGGCTGGCGCTCGCGGCGTTATCGTTTCGCCAAACAGTTCCATGTGTCGCCGTTCAATCCCATGGAACAGGACTACGAGTGGCTCTTCAGCTTCCATCCCGAGAGGCTGCATGTCCACATGAACGTGCGTGGCGCCGAGGGCAAGGTCTTTGATGCCACCCTGGCCACCAAGCGTCAATGCCTCACGCGTGACACCCTGCGGTACGCGTTGAAGCGTTTCCCGGCCGAAACCATCAAAGCCAGTCTGGGCATCCATCTCAACGCCTTCCGGCTCTGGCGCAAGGGCGCGGTTTTCCACGATCACCCCCAGTGGGAGGGAGAATCCGCTGGCACCCTTGGTCCCAGGCTGGAAGAACCTGAAATGACCTCATCGCAATTGTTTGGAAGCGTTACATCATGGAAAACGTGAAGACCACGACTGTCTCAGCACTGGCACCCCTCGACCATTGGGCCCGGGCCCTCGTGGCCGCGACGCTTCGCAACCTGGAGCAAGGCCAGCTCCGCGTGGTGGAGGGGGATCATGAAACCTGGTTCGGCCATGATGACGGGCTGCATCAGCCGGTGCAGCTGACCGTGCACGACGCCACCGCCTGGCGGGACATGGTGTCTGGCGGCAGCATCGGAGCCGCAGAGGCTTACGTGGCTGGTGACTGGGACTCCCCTGACCTGGTCAAGCTGCTGCGTTTTTTCGCGCGCAATAATGACCGTATGAACGGCTTTGAGGACCGGGTCTCCTGGGTGGCCAAGCCGGCCCGGCGTTCCCTGCACTGGCTCAACCGCAATACGCGCACCGGCGCACGTAAGAACATTGAGGCCCACTACGATCTGGGTAATGAGCTTTTCGCCCGCTTCCTGGACCCGACGATGATGTACTCGGCCGCCATCTTCCCCGAGGCGGACACTACCCTGGAGGCGGCATCCAGGTACAAGCTGGACCGGATCTGCCAGAAACTGGATCTGCGCCCAGGCGATCAGGTCGTGGAAGTTGGTACGGGCTGGGGAGGCTTTGCGCTGCATGCCGCACGCCATTACGGCTGCCATGTAACCACCACGACTATCTCCGCGGAACAGTACGAATGGGCACGCGAATCGATCGCGAACGCAGGGCTTGAGGAGCGCATAACCCTGCTCTGCGAGGATTACCGGAACCTGGAAGGCACCTACGACAAGCTGGTCTCCATCGAGATGATCGAGGCAGTCGGCCCCCAGTTCCTGGGCGAGTACATGGAGCAACTCAGTGCCCTTCTCAAGCCGGATGGCCTGGCGCTGATCCAGGCCATCACCCTGCCTGAACAACGCTACGAACGCGCCCTGAAGAACGTGGACTTCATTCAGCGCTATATTTTCCCGGGCAGCTTCATTCCGTCTCTGGGCGCCATCATGGGGGCAGTTCGGGACCGTTCGGACCTGATCTTCAGCCATGCCGAGGACATCGGGCTGCATTACGCCCGCACCCTGGCCTGCTGGCGCGAGCGTTTCGAGGCCAACCGTGACGCCATCCATGACCTCGGGTACTCTAACGCCTTTATCCGTTTGTGGCGGTACTATTTCGCCTACTGCGAAGCTGGGTTTGCGGAGCGACGCATCGGAAACCTACAGCTGCTGCTGGGCAAGCCTCAAAACCGCCGCGCCTGTATTGTCGCCGCTGGCGACCTGACCGACGGGGGAACCTGAACATGCGCAGCCTTGCGAACTTCATCCTCTTCCAGATCGGATGGTTCCTGGCCGTACTCTACCCGGGCCAGCAGGCCGCCCTGGCGGGCCTTGCCATCGTGGCAGCCCACCTGGTGTTCATCAGCGGCTTTGCCCAACGCGAGTTCCGTTTCATCCTGATGGCAACGGTGCTTGGCAGCGTGTTGGATGTGTTCCACCAGAACATGGGGGTGCTCAGCTTCCCTGGTTATGAGGGCGCCTTTGCCAGCGGCATGATCCCCGCCTGGCTGATCATGCTCTGGGCCGTGTTCGCCACGGCCGTTAACCATTGCCTGTACTGGATGCGCCACTACCGGGTGATTCTGTTTGGGATGCCGCCCTTTGCGGGGGCCCTCGCCTACGCAGCGGCTGAGCAGGCAGGCACAATCGAGATTGGTTACGGACTCTGGGGCGTGGTGGCCATTGGCATTGGCTGGGGCGTGATCTATCCGGTGTTGGTGCGCATCAGCCAGTGGCTGGAATCCATTGAGGAGGGCTCACTTGGTGAACAACGCTGGTAAGTGCCTTCTGGCGGGCCTGCTCATGGTGGTTTTGGGGGCCAGTGCTGGCGCCGAGCAGGTGGTGAGGTTTAAGGGGGTAGCGGCCTCACTGGATAGCGGTGACAGGGTTTACACTGAGCATCATCGCCAGACTGGCGAATGCCGCAATGGCTTCTGGGCGCCGATCAAGGACAAGGTTACCTATCGAACGCCCGAGGGCAATCTCATTGCAGAGAAAACGGTCGACTATGGTGAGGCACCGGCCCAGCCGGGTTTTGTGCTGGCGGACCAGCGCTTTGGTGAGCGGGTAGAGGTGACCAGGCCGGCGGATGAGCGAATCCAGGTCCGTTACCGTTCCCCGAGCGGCGAGCAGTCCTCCTACCAGGTAGCGGTTCCAGAGAATGGCGTGATTGATGCGGGATTCGAGGTCATGGTGCGCCAGAACTGGGAGGCGCTTGTGACAGACGGGGATGCCGTCAGGATCGAATTCCTGGCCCCCACCCGGGGCCGTTTTTACACCTTCAGGGCGGAACCGGCAGAACTGGCAGCGCTGGAAGGCGAGCATGTGTTCCGGATCAGCGTGGCCGGCTGGGTGTCCAGCTGGTTTGTGGATCCCATCCACCTTGCGTTTAACGACCAGCGCCAGCTCACGGACTTTTACGGCCTTACCAATATCCTGCGAACCCCCGAGGAAAACCATAAGGCTCATATCCGCTATGAGTACCAGCGCACACCCGAGTGCCGCTGATAACCTGCACCGCCGCTGCAGCTGTGGTAGGGTATAGCGCCGTTGACCCCCTACATTACCCATATGCATAAAGACCCCGATATCATGCGTTTCACCACCTTTAACGTGAATGGCATCCGCGCGCGGATGCACCAGCTGGAACAGCTCGTGCACGAGTATGAGCCGGACGTGATTGGCCTCCAGGAGACCAAGGTAGCGGATGAACAGTTTCCCGCTGCCGAGGTGGAGCAGCTGGGCTATCACGTGAACTGGTTCGGCCAGAAGGGCCATTATGGCGTGGCGCTGCTGAGCCGGAACGAGCCGGTGCGGGTGCAGCGTGGTTACCCATGGGACGACGATGAGGCCCAACGGCGCCTGATTACCGCCGACATCCCCGTGGGCAACGAAACCGTTACCGTTATCAATGGCTATTTCCCCCAGGGCGAAAGCCGGGATCACCCCACCAAGTTTCCGGCCAAGGAACGCTTTTACCAGGACCTCCAACGGCTGCTTCAGGAGCACTATTCGCCGGAGCACCCGCTGATGGTCATGGGGGATCTTAATATCTCCTCGACCGATCTTGATGTTGGAATTGGCGAGAACAACCGTAAGCGCTGGCTCCGCGAGGGCAAATGCTCCTTCCTGCCGGAGGAACGGGAGTGGCTGGATCAGGTGAAGAACTGGGGGCTGAGCGACGTCTACCGGCGCCTCTACCCGGAGACCGATGATGATTTCAGCTGGTTCGACTATCGCAGCCGGGGATTTGAGCGCGACCCCAGGCGCGGTCTCAGGATTGACCTGATCCTGGCGACGGAAGCCCTCGCCGAGCGCGTGACAGATGGAGGGATTTCCTACAGGATCCGGAGTATGACCAAGCCCTCGGACCATTGTCCGGTATGGGCTGACTTTCGCCGGTAAACACTGCACTGGGATGGTGCGGCCTCATGAAGCGCAAGACCCGTGACCGGATTCTCGATGCCAGCCTGGCGCTTTTCAACGCGGATGGGGAATCCAACGTAACCACGTTGCAGATTGCGGATGAGATCGATATCAGTCCGGGCAACCTGTATTACCACTTCAAGAGCAAGGGCGAGATCGTTACCGAGCTTTACGACCGCTATGAACAGGAGATCGAGGATCTTCTGGCGGTCCCCGAGGTTGAGATCTCGGTGGACGACCAGTGGCTCTTCCTTCACCTGGTCTTTGAGACCATTGCCCGTTACCGGTTCCTGTACCAGGACCTGGTTAATGTCCTCTCCCGTTACCCGGTTCTCCAGCCCCGCTTCCAGCGCATTGTAAAGCAGAAATACCAGGCCACGCGCCGGATCTGCGCCAGCTTCCGGGAACAGGGCATTCTCTCGGCCACGGACCGGGAGGTCGAGGCGCTCTGCCACCAGATCGTGCTGACGCTGAATTACTGGCTCAGCTTCGAAATGCTCTCCCACCTTAATGAAAAGGACGCGGTGGATTTGAGCCGGGGCGTCTACCAGGTGATGGTCCTGGTTGCTCCCTATCTCCGTGCCGCAGAGCGTGAAGCACTGGAGGCAATGAGCCAGGATTATCTGTAGGCCGCGTTAGCCATTGCGCTGGTCGAGTTCAGTGCGCAGTTTTTCCACCTCTTCCTGGAGCGTCTGTACCTGCTGTTCCAGTTCGCGCATTCGCCCCGGGGTCGGTATGCCCAGCCGCTCCAGAGCCCTTGAAACCCGTTGGTCGAATACGGACTCGAGCCGGTTCCAGGTTCCGGAAGCGCGCTCGCGGACCTCGCCCACACTGTCTTCCACCGCCCTGACCTGACGATTCACGGCGCCCCGGGTGCGGTTTTCGATGTCCTCACCTTCCTTGACCAACCGCTCGAAAAAACGGCCGGTGTCCTCTTCCGCCTTGGTGTAAGCTCCCAGTCCAGCCAGCCAGATCTGGCGCGCGGAATCCTTGATGCGCTCTGCCAGTTGCTGCTGTTCATGGGTTGTTTCGGTGCTGGATTCTTCGTCGTCTTTCTTTCCCACCATGGGTTTGGACTCCGGCGCATGCTTTCTGTAAGAATCCCATTATACCTGAACCCAGGGCATCGCATGAAACTGAGACAGTATCTGAAGCAACGGATCGTGCCCCAGGCGATTGATCGCCAGGTGGACCGGATGCGCAAGACCACAGGGAGTCTTGGCCATGACCCCTGGGGCTTCCAGGAGGATACCGCCAAGATCGGCATGACGCTGGTGCGGCCGGTGCATGACTACTGGTTGCGTGTTGACAGCCGCGGTGAGGATAAGGTGCCGGCCGAAGGGCCGGTCCTGCTGGTGGCCAACCACAGTGGTCAGCTGCCGCTGGATGGGGTCATGATCGGTTATACCCTCGCCAACAGGGCCCAGGCACCGCGCTTACCGCGTGCCATGATCGAACGCTTTTTCCCGACCGTTCCGTGGCTGGGCAACCTGCTGAACCGGATGGGCGCGGTACTGGGCGACCCCGCCAACTGTGCCCGAATGCTTGAGAACAACGAGGCGATCATCGTCTTTCCCGAGGGAATCCGGGGGTCCGGCAAACCCTACCGCGAACGCTACCAGCTGAAACGCTTTGGCAGTGGTTTCATGCGGCTTGCCATGGAACACAACGCCACCGTTGTTCCCGTCGGTGTTGTTGGCTGTGAGGAAACCATGCCAGCGTTTGGCAATATCCGCCCCCTGGCACGCTGGTTGGGCGTGCCTTATGTGCCAGTGGCCGCCCCGGTGGTGCTACCAAGCCGGGTCCTGTTGCGCTTTGGTGAGCCCATGCACTTCGAACCGGATCTGGAGATGACCGAGGAGGTCCTGGCCCAAAAGGTGGACAGGGTCCGCAAAGCCATCAGCGACCTGATCGACCAGGGGCTGAGCGAACGGGAGCGGGTATTTTGAGCGGCGCCATGGATAACAGGCCAACACTGCTGGTGACCGGTGCCGGCGGCGCCCTGGCTCAGCAGGTGATCCAGCACCTGCGCAATGAATACCGGATTGTGGCCGTGGATTTCCGCGCGGAGGTCTGGCTCGGCCCCGATGTGGCCAGCTACCGTGTGGATTTCCAGAAGCGGGGCTTCGAGGACCTTTTCCGGCGGTACCGCTTTGATGGGGTGATCCACCTGGGGCGTATCATGTCCAGCCAGGGCACGCGGCTCAGCCGCTACAACGCCAATGTGCTGGGCACGGACCGGTTGCTGTCACTCAGCGACCAGTATGGAGTGCGTCGGGTCATCATCCTTTCCACCTACCATGTCTACGGCGCCAACGCCTTCAACCCGGCACTGATTGACGAATCCTATCCGCTGAAAAGCGCGGGACTGAGCATGGACCTGGTGGATTCCGTAGAGCTGGAGAACCTGGCCACGATCTATCTCTGGCGCAACCCCAACCTCAACATCACCATACTGCGCCCCTGCAACATTGTGGGGCCGGGTGTGCGCAATACCATCAGCAACCTGCTGGCCTCACGCTATGCACCTGTGATGGCGGGTTTTTCGCCCATGATGCAGTTCATTCACAGTGAGGACATGGCGCGGGCCATTGAAACGGCCTATCGTCAGCCGCACACGGGCATCTTCAACGTAGCACCTGAGGACTGGGTGGAGTATCGTGACGCACTGGAGGCCTGTGGTTGCCAGCCCGTTCCGGTTCCCTCCATACCGCCTGTCCTGCCCCGCACGATGCTGCGCGCGCTTAACATGAGGCGCTTCCCGTCGTATCTTATGGATTTCTTCAAGTACCCGGTCATTATTGATGGGCGCCAATTCGCCCAACGCTTCCAGTTTGAACCGGAACGCCGGCTGGAGACGATCTTCCGCTATTATCGCGAGCTTCGGTACCAGTCCTGAACGGACGTGGCATGTCGACATAGGAACAGGGAGAGGTGGTGCGGCTGGCCGGACTTGAACCGGCACGCCCGAAGGCAGGGGATTTTAAGTCCCCAGTGTCTACCCATTCCACCACAGCCGCAAAAGGAAAGGCGTCGGGATTGTATAAACCCCCGAAAGGGAACGCAATCACAGCCCCCAAAAAAGAAAACCCCGCGACCGGAGCCGCAGGGTTTCCAACTGAGCCATCCAGTGGTTCTTACGTTTCCTGCGGGCGGAAGGCAACCTGCTGAATGAAATCCACCTGGTTCAGGATGTACGGACGCTGCATGTCGCCGTAGCGCTCAACATTGACGAAGCCCGCATCCTCGAGGAGGTAGGTCACATAGTCCTGACGCAGCGGGTACATGTTCAGCTGGAAAGTCCGGCCGTCCTTGAAGGTGTAATGGAACTGGGCCAGACGGCGATGCAGCTGGGCCGGGCCCACATCCACGCCGTCACCGCAATAGTTGTAGGCATGCTTGGAGCTGTAGCCTTCGTCCAGCATGGTGTCGTAGTTGCGGTGGTCGATGATCAGCATGCCACCCGGGCGCAGGGTCCGGAACATCGCGTGCAGAGCATCGCGGCGCTGTTCGTGGTCGAACAGGTGGGTAAAGGAGTTACCGAGGCACACGATGGCGTCGTACTTTTCCTTGCCCAGGGTGTCGTCCAGGGTCAGCCAGTCAGCAACGCGGGAATCAGCGAAGGTTGCGCCACGCGCTTTGGCGTTCTCCCGCGCCTTTTCGAGCATATTTTCTGAACCGTCAGTGGCGGTTACGTTGAAGCCCGCCAACGCGAGGGCCACGCCGTTAACGCCGGTACCGGTGGCAACGTCAGCGACATCTTTAGCGCCGTGGGCCCTGAGCAGCCGTTCGTAAAAGGGTCCATCACGTTCCAGGCGATCATCCCAGCCAACGAGATCATCCCAGTACTCGGCAAAACTGGGGGTATACTGTTCGTACTGCTCGCCGGCATTCGCATTTTCTACAGCTGTCATGGTTCACTTCTCCTTGAAATTGGTCCGCAGGAACATCCGCTTTGATCATTCAGGGAGTCCTGCCGTGGTTTCCGTATGCAGGTGTTGCATACCGCTTCCCCATCGGTAGGTGGTTGGCACCACCGCCTGAAGGACCAGGCTGGCCAGCGATGGGAACGGGAACGCCGGGCGGGTTTGATGCCGGCGTCCGACCACGACCAAGGCGAACTCTACGCCCATTAATTTTGACGGTACAGATTCAGAAACGTAAAAAAGGTACCATAACAGTTTTCGGTTTCCCCCTATGGAAGCGCTTTCGAGAACCTTGTCCAGAACCAGGAGTAGACATGACGAAATGGCTCTATGAGGACGTGGCCGGCCAGATCGCCCAACAGATCGAGGACAGTGTCTACAGCCCGGGAGACCGCTTGCCGGGCGTGAGAAAGCTCTCCCAGCAATTTGGGGTGAGCCTGGCCACGGCGGTGGAGGCCTGCCAGCTTCTGGAAGACCGGGGCATCATCCGCGCCCGGCCCCGCTCAGGGTTCTATGTCCAGGAGCCTGATGCGGCCCCGGTGGAATGGCGCAAACCGGAGAGCACCGAGGACGGCCCGACCCTGGTGACCGGCCAGGCCCGGGTTCTGGAGTTGATCCGCCATCATGGTGATCCCTCGATACTGCCGCTGGGAACGGCGGTGCCGGATCCGGACCTGCTGCCGCTGACGGCGCTGGATCGCTGTATCGGTCACGCCCGCCGTGTGCACCGTAACCGTGTGGCGGCTTATGACTTCCCTCCCGGGGATGAATCCCTGCGAGTCCAGATTGCCCGGCGCATGGCAGACGCCGGTTGCCACATCAGCCCGGACGACGTGGTGATCACGGGGGGGTGCCAGGAATCGATTTCGTTGAGCCTAAGGGCCGTGGCCAGTCCCGGGGATGTGATTGCCATCGAATCCCCAACCTTCTATGGCATCCTTCAGGCCATTGAATCCCAGGGCATGCGGGCGCTGGAGCTGCCCACCGAGCCCGGCGGCGGTATCCACCCGGAAACCCTGGAAAGCGCCATTCAGCGCTGGCCCATACAGGCGTGCGTGGCCATGCCCAACTATGGCAACCCACTGGGCCACCTGGCCTCCAATGCCCGCAAGGAGGCCACCGTTAACCTGCTCGCGGACCAGGGGATTCCGTTGATTGAGGATGACGTCTATGGAGAACTGGGCTTCACGGGTGACCGGCCCTGGGCGGCCAAGGCCTGGGATACGGACGGGGGCGTCATGTACTGCAGTTCCTTTTCCAAGACACTGGGCTCCGGCATGCGGATTGGCTGGGCGGTTCCAGGGCGCTACCGGGACCAACTAACCTATCTCAAGTATGCCACCAACCAGGCTGCCCCAACCCTTCAGACGCTCGCCCTGGCGCGTTTCCTGGACCAGGGTGGTTATGATCGCTATCTGAGGCGCATACGCCGAATCTATCAACGCCAGGTCAACCGGGTGGCTCGTGGCATCCAGGAGCATTTTCCACGCGGGACCCGGGTCAGCCGGCCGCGTGGCGGGTTCGTGCTCTGGGTGGAACTGCCGGAGCCCGCGAGCGCCCTCAAGTTGCAGCAGCAGGCTCTGGAAGAAGGCATCAGCATTGCGCCCGGCCCCCTGTTCTCCTCGACGGAGCGCTTCCAGCGCTATCTCAGGATCAACTGTGGCGTTGCCGACGCGGACCGTGTGGATGCCGCCCTCGCCCGGCTGGGGCGTTTAACACGAAGGCGGTTATAGACTAAACCTCTTCGATCTGCTTCTTTCCGGAGCGGATCTGAAGCGATCGGGCGCGATCCTGGTCCAGTTCATACCTTGCGGATTTGATGGTGCTCACGAAGCGCCAGTCCGCCCGGGCATTGGCCTCGGTGAACGTTACCACCATGTAGCCGCGCTGGTTCAGGTTTGTGTATTGCAAGTCATCGATCAGAAGCTGAAAGGCGCCTTCGACCTCTCCGATTTGATCCTGTGGAAGTCCCAGGTAGCTTTCCAGCCCCGGAGAGCTGATCGATGACGTTGCGAATTCGGCGCCCACGGCAGTGCCATCACGCATCGTCAGGTTGTTGGCCCAGGCATTGTGTGTATCCCCGGCGAGTACAACCAGATTCTTGCCGGACGCTTGGGCCGCTCCCAGCACCCGTTCGCGCTCGGCCATGTAGCCGTCCCAGGCATCCAGATTATAGGGGATAGTGGTTTCAACGCGTGCCCGCTCCGCCTCGGTTATCGTTGTGTCCCCCTGGCGGATACGCTGCTTGATCCGGGCCAGTTCCTGGAGGGTTTCAGCGTCCGGGCCTTGTGTCAGCAGTTCCGCGGGCCATTCCATGCGCCCCATCAGGACCTGCTGCCCCAGAACCTGCCAGGTTGAGGTCGAGCCCCCCACCTGGTTCCGGAGCCAGTTTGCCTGTTCCGCGCCCAACAGGGTCCGGTTGGCATCACCGACATCCGCTACGAACCGCTCCTGCTCAAAACCGCCCTGTTCAGTGACAAAGTCCTCAAGCGCGAATGGCTCATCACGGCCTATGATGCGGGTATCCAGCATGTGCAGGCTTACCAGGTTGCCAAAGTCAAAGCGGCGATAAATAGCCTGGTCGTCCGGCTGAACAGGGCGTATCGGCATCCACTCAAAATACGCCTGCAGGGCATCGCGCTTGCGGTCAGCGTAATCGCCCTCCCCTTCGTTTGCCTCGTGATTTTCGGCCCCCTCGCGCCATGCGTCGTTGGCGACCTCGTGGTCGTCCCAGACGGCAATCATGGGCAGCGTTTGGTGCAGGGTTTTCAAGTTGGAATCCGAGTGGTATTGGGCGTAGCGCTTGCGGTAGTCCGCCAGCGTTATGATCTCACCGGATGGGTCTGGTACCCGGCCCAGGGCTTCGGCATCTTCAGTGGCGTATTCGCCCGCGCCATACTCATACAGATAGTCGCCCAGATGGACAAATGCATCCAGATTGGGCTCTTTTGCAATTTCCCCATAGGCATGAAAGTAACCAGCCGGGTAATTGGCACAGGAAACGACTGCAAGCCGGACCTGATCAACGGCCCCCTCCGGGAGGGTGCGGGTTCTGCCGGTTACCGATGTGTTGCCACCAGCGTTGAACCGGTAGTAGTACGTCTTGCCCGGCTGCAATCCCTGGACATCCACTTTCAGGGTGTAGTCGTGGTCAGAGCTGACGGTTTTCCGACCATTGCGGATGACGGATGCAAACCCTTCGTCTTCAGCGACTTCCCAGTTAACGTTGACTTCGTTCCCAGTTGAGGAGGACTGCGGCAGGGCCCGGGTCCAGATGATCACGCGATCCTGGAGCGGGTCACCACTGGCAACGCCCTGATCAAAACGCGCCGGGCTCTGGTCGCTACTGCTCAGGCAACCCTGAAGCCCTGAGGAAACGGCGAATGCACCCATTGCATAGGCGCTGCCACGAATGAAGTCACGTCGGGTAATCCGGCTCATGGGATGTCCACTCCTAAAGGATCAATACGTAAAAATGCTTACATGCTAAACGTTAGGCGGATACTGTCTTTTTTTGAACGTTCAGTCAATAAAAAAGTGTGGACTGAGCTGGAAGGGAGGGATCTTCTTGAAATCCTCTAATGCCTTTTCAGGAACATGCCGCCTCCTGCTGCTAAGCTGCCATAAAAGCCTTGCGACGCCCCGAGGTTCGCCATGCCCGACCAAAGCCGTTATCAGGACGCCGTCATCGACATGCTGGTGGTATGTCCATTGTTTGACCGTTTCGCGCCCCAGGAACTGCAATACGCCGCGCCCTATTTTCACTTGGAAAACATCCCCCAGGGAGGCGAGGTTTTCCGTGAGGGCGACACTGGTACCTTCATGGGAGTGGTTCACGAGGGCAAGGTGGCCGTGCTCAAGGCCGATTCCGACAATCAACCGGTCCGGGTGGCCATGCTCCAGCGGGGCAAGACATTTGGGGAAATGGCCGTGCTCGATGGCGAACGCCGCTCGGCGAGCTGTGTGGCGGAGACCCCCTGTACCCTGCTCACCCTTTCCAAGGACTCTCTCGATAAGATGGTGGAGGCCCACCCAAAAATTGCGGCCAAGGTGATCCGTGCCCTGGCAATGTCCCTCTCACGGCGGTTGCGGATGGTGGACTTCCAGTTGGCGGATCACCAGCTTTAGGCTGGTTTCAGGCATGTTTTGACAGGCTCTCTGATTCGGCCGTAGAGGTGGGATAACGGCTACAACCAGCGGAAAAACTTCTACAGTCAACCGAAGATAACCTGATTCCACGTGAAAGGGTACGCCATCGCGTAAGGCGCTGACTTCAATAACGTGAGGCCTTGTCCCGGAGGGGGTGGCTATGTGGGATGATCTCGTTTCCTGGCTTGGCACTGATCTGATGCCACACGGACACTGTTTTCTGTGGCGTTACGATCTGCTGCTTCTGCACGTGGGGTCGGACCTACTGATCGCCCTCGCCTACTTTTCGATTCCAGTTGCACTGTGGCTTTTTGTCAAACGCAGAACGGATCTGGCGTTCAACTGGATATTCATCATGTTCGCCCTCTTCATCTTTGCCTGTGGTGCCACTCACCTTCTGGACGCCTGGAATATCTGGAATGACCATTACTATGTGGAGGGGGCATGAAGGCGGTTACGGCGGTGGTTTCTGTGGCAACCGCCATTGCCGTCTGGCCACTACTCCCCAAGGCGCTCCAGCTGCCCAGTCCGAGTGTTCTGCAGGTTGCGAACGAACACCTTTTGCATGAGATTGAACAACGCCAGGCGGCGGAGCAGTCCCTGCGGGAAGCGAGTGAGCAACTGGAACAGCGTGTAGCGGAGAGGACGCGGGAACTGGAACAAGCCAATGCCGAGCTGGAAAGCGAAGTTCTGGATCGGCGCCGTGCCGAAAACCGCTTCCGTCGCCTGTTTGAAACCACGCCTAATGGCTTGGTTCTGGTGGATGGCGATGGTCAAATCGTCTTAGCCAACCAACAAAGTGGTGCTATTTTCGGCTATGAGCCGGACGAGCTGAAAGGTATGGCGGTCGAAACGCTGGTACCGGATGAGGTTCGGGCCCACCATGGCCAATACCGAGACAGTTACATGATTGCTCCCCAGGCGCGGGCCATGGGGCAAGGCAGGGACTTGTATGGTGTGCGCAAGGACGGCAGCAGCGTCTCGTTGGAGATTGGTTTGAGCCCGATTCAGGAGGGTGACCGGACCGAAGTGATTGCGTCGATCGTGGACAACACGGAACGCAAGCAGTTCGAGCACCAAATCCAGCGTCAGAATGAGGCTCTGACACGCTCCAACCAGGAGCTGGAGCAATTCGCTTTCATCGCCTCCCACGACCTGCGTGAACCGTTACGTAAGGTGCTTTCCTTCGGCAAGCTCCTGGCATCCGGGCGTTATGGCTCGTTCAACGCCAAGGGTGACGAGTTCATCGGCTACATGATGGACGCAGCTGAACGGATGCAACAACTTCTCGACAGCTTGTTGTCCTACAGTCGTGTAACGTCAAAAGCGTTGCCGTTTGAAATGGTTGACCTGAATAAAGTGGCCGAGGTGGTTGCGGCTGACCTTCAGATTACCCTGGAAGAAAGTGGCGCCAGCGTGGACTGGCAGGATCTGGCCACGGTAGAGGCTGATCCGGTCCAGATGCGACAGCTCTTCCAGAACCTCATCGCGAACAGCCTCAAATACCAATCCCCGGAACGCGCGCCTGTCATGCACATTTCGGCGCAGACCCAGCCGGATGGGCGTTGCCGGATCACCTTCACCGACAACGGCATAGGATTTGATCCCCAATACAGTGAGCAGATCTTTCAGGTGTTCCAGCGCCTGCATGCCCGGCACGAGTATGAAGGTACTGGCATGGGACTTGCAATCTGCCGCAAGATCCTGGAGCGCCACCGGGGCACCATTTGGGCAACAGGTGAATCGGGAGTGGGAGCACGTTTTGAGATCGTGCTGCCGTACGAGCAACCGGGCGGAGAATCCGTATGGAACCCCAAATTGTCCCCATCCTGATGGCGGAAGACGATCCCGAGGACCGCCTGCTCGCCAGGGAAGCGCTGGCGGAAGCGCGCCTTATGAACCCTCTGTATTGCGTGGAGGATGGCGAACAGCTGATGCGTTATCTGCATCGGGAGTCGCCTTTTGACGATCCACAGGTTTACCCGTTACCCAGAGTTATCCTGCTTGATCTTAATATGCCTCGCAAGGATGGCCGGACCTGTCTGCGTGAAATCAAGGCGGATCCGGAGCTTAAGCACCTTCCTGTCATTATCCTGACCACGTCCCGGCAGGATGAAGAAGTGCTCCGCAGTTATGAACTGGGTGCCAACTCCTTTATTACCAAACCTGTCGATTTCAATCAGTTGGTGACCATCATGAGCGGACTCGGAAGGTACTGGTTTTCGATCGTGGAGCTTCCCCATGAAGAATGACCTCCTGCATGTGCTCGTTGTCGACGATGACGAGGCCGATTTCATCCTGATTCAAGAGGCTTTGTCACAGACCCGTGGACTCAGCTTTCAGCTAGCCCACGTTACAGGCTTTGAACAGGCTCGCGATGCGCTTTTGGAGGATCGTTATGATGCTTACCTGGTTGACTATTATTTGGGGGTGGAAAGTGGCCTGGATTTGCTGAGAGAAGCGCGCCAGGCGCACATTGATAACCCTCTTATTGTGTTGACGGGCGCCGACAATTCGGAGCTTGATGATGTGGTCATGGAAAACGGGGCATCCGATTTCCTGCCCAAGGACGAGCTCTCTTCGCGACTGCTGGAGCGCACCATTCGTCATGCTTTGGAGCGCAAAAAGGTCGAGCGCCGCTTGCAGGCCCTGATCAAGCAGGATCCGTTGACCGGATTGGGCAACCGGAACCTTTTTGAGGAATATCTGGAACGGAGTCTGGCGCGCGCTAAGCGAAATCACTGTCTGCTCGCTGTGATGTTTCTCGATCTCAACCGCTTCAAGGAAGTCAATGACCTCTTTGGTCACCATGTGGGCGACCAACTTCTTAACAAGGTGGCAGAGCGGATTCACGCCATGGTCCGGGAGGAGGATGTGTTGGCCCGCATTGGCGGGGACGAGTTCACGCTGCTGCTGGACACGATCAAGAGACCGGAAGACGCCGCGATGGTGGCCGATAAAATCATCGATGGCTTGGCCAAGCCGGTCCCTACTGACGAGGCTTCCCTAATGGTCTCCGCGAGTGTGGGGATTGCGCTTTATCCAGCTGGGGGAGAAACGCCCACTCAATTGATGCAGAACGCGGATATTGCCCTTTACGAGGCCAAGAAGAATGGCGGAGGCAATTATCAGTTTTTCACCCGGAACCTCGAGACCCAGTTAAAGCGCAACGCTCAAATTGAAAAAGGGTTGCGCCGCGCCCTTGAAACGGGCGAATTTGAATTGTGTTTGCAGCCTCAATGGCGACTCAAGGACCAGGCGATTACTGGTGCTGAAGCACTGGTCCGATGGCGTCAACCCGACGGATCCTTGCTATTGCCCGGGGAGTTTATCCCCGTCGCTGAACGCACGGGCTTAATTATTTCACTTGGTGAATGGGTATTCGATCTGGCTTGTCGTCAATTGCAACAATGGTCAAATGACGGGTTGGATAGACTTGGAATTGCGATTAATGTATCACCCAAACAACTTAAATCAACTCAATTCATTACCAATATTCAGCGCATTCTGAAACGAACCGGAGTGGATCCTCGCCGCATCGAAATAGAGCTCACAGAAGCCCTCTTTGCCGACACTGATCCTGAAACCAAAGACGTCTTGGTTCAACTCAAAGCTATGGGAATGGCTATTGCAATTGATGATTTCGGAACAGGCTATTCGTCCATGCGTTATCTCAAGCACTTTCCGCTGGACGCACTAAAAATTGACCGCAGTTTTGTCAGTGGAGGGGGGACGCAGGAGCTCGCCGAACCGGTATTGGCTCGGTCGGTTATCGCTCTGGCAAAAGCCATGGGTCTGGAAGTTATTGCGGAAGGTATTGAAACGGAGGAGCAATTGGCGTATCTCAATAAAAAGCGGTGTGAACGTGGTCAGGGGTTTTATTTGGCAAAACCAATGTATGCTTCGGAGTTTACGGCTCTCATACAAAGTCAACCGAGCCCCAGTGCGTCGGCTCCCGATCAGGGAAAAAACAACAATTCCGAATTGGGAGCGGGCCACTAACTCAGTTGCGGGGTAAAATGGCTAGCCTTGGAGCGCCATCCGTTGCCGCTTTGACGGGACAACTGGAGGCGCGAGCCGGAATCGAACCGACGTAAGCGGAGTTGCAGTCCGCCGCATGACCACTCTGCCATCGCGCCAGCAAAAAGAATAGAAATTGGAGCGGGAAACGAGATTCGAACTCGCGACATCCACCTTGGCAAGGTGGTGCTCTACCAGCTGAGCTATTCCCGCTCTCTTTTGAAAGGCGGTTATGCCGTCCTCAACGACAGATGCGTATTGTACTGATGCACTGAGCGACGTCAATAGGCCTTACGGCCGAAGCGCTCACAGGACTGAAATGCCCTTTAGGCAGCGGGCTTGTCCTGGCACTGCTCACGTACCCTGAGAACCTGATCCTGGCAACGGAAAAACGCATCCACCAGCTCGGGATCAAAGTGCTTGCCGCTTTGCTCCCGGATCAGGTCATTCGCCTCCTCGACCGTCCCTGCCTGCTTGTAGGGGCGCTCGCTGGTCAGTGCATCGAATACATCAGCCAGTGCGGCTACACGGGCGGCGAAAGGAATCTCGTCACCTTTCAACCCTCGCGGGTAGCCCGAACCGTCCCACTTCTCATGATGGCACAGGGCCACCTCCCGTGCCATGGCCAGCAATTCGGATCCGTCCTCGCCAATGATCTCAGCGCCGATTTCAGCGTGGCGCTGCATGGTAGCCCACTCCTCGGCATCCAGCTTGCCGGGCTTCTGGAGGATAGCATCCGGGATGCCGATCTTGCCCACATCGTGCATGGCGGCGGCGTTAAGCAGGGTCTCGGACCAGGTTTCCCCCATGCCGGCTTCACGCGCGATCAGTTTTGAGTAGTGGCTCATGCGGATCACGTGAAGACCGGTTTCGTTATCCTTGTACTCGGCTGCCCGGCCCAGACGCTGCACAACCGCGAGTCGCGTTGCAACCAGTTCGTCCACCCGCACGAGCGACAAATGGTTCTGGACCCGGGCGCGGACGATGGGCGCAGAAACCGGCTTGGTGATGTAGTCTACTGCGCCCAGCTCAAAGCCCTTGGCTTCATCGCAGACGTCCGAAAGGGAGGTCACGAAGATCACTGGAATTGCATCCGTTCGCGGATCCGCCTTAAGCGTGGCACACACCTCGTGCCCGGAAAGCCCCGGCATCATCACATCCAGAAGGATCATATCCGGACGTTCCGAATGCGCCAGTTCCAGGGCCCGCTCCCCATCCTTGGCGAACAACAACCGATAGTCCTCGGCAAGAATGTTGCGCAGGATCTGTAGGTTTGAGGGTTCGTCATCCACCAGAAGGAGGGTCTTGGTGTCACTCAGCATCGTCATCCTCAAGCGTGTTGCGGAACTGTACCAGGCGTTCGGCCGCCTTCTCAGGCTCAAAACGGTCAAGCGCCTGGCGGACTGAGCGCGCGCACTCATCCGGCAAGCTGGCTTCCATCGCCGCAAAGGCCTGCTCCGGGATTTCCCCCTGTTCCAGTCTTTCAATCAGAGCCCCTAAATGCTCATCATCAAAGGCGGGTCGGGGTGTTACCGTCACCAGCGCCTCTTGCTGAGGGGGCGCGTTATAGGTCAACCAATCATCGGCGATTTGAAACTGATATTGTAGCCGTTGCCACTGGTGCTCCGTGATGGCCTGCTTGTTGCCCAGACAGGCTTCAATATCCCCAAGCGCCTGTACAAGCTTCGTAAAGCCAAGGTTGGCGGCGACCCCTTTGAGTCGATGAGCCAGTGTGGCCGCTGTTTCAGGATCGGACTCCGAGATCAGCCGCTCCGGTTGATTGTCCTCCCCCCGAAGGAACCGCCACGCGGCTTTCCAGTGTTGTTCGGAGTCATGCCAGAGTTGATCCCGTTTTTCGGTGTCCAGCACCGCTTCAGTCCCAATCGCCTCTTTGGGGTGGCGGAGCGCATCGGTTTGAAGTCCCAGAACCTGAGCTATTTCGGTTGTCAGCTCCGGAACACTGATGGGTTTACTGGCAAACCCATCCATGTCGGCACTGTCAGCTTGCTGACGGTGTTCCTGCAGGACGCTTGCGGTGAGCGCGAGCACCGGCGTGCGCTCCCGATGCTGCTCTGATTCCAGTTGACGCACATTACGCGTGGCTTCATGGCCGTTCATGATCGGCATCTGCACATCCATCAGGACGACATCAAAAAAGGCCGAACGGAATTCCTCTACCGCTTGTTTGCCATCCGTTACCGCCACTACGTCGTGGCCGCGTTGACTGAACAGCGTGTTCAACAGCTCCAGGTTTTGCGGTGCGTCATCCGCTACCAGCATCTTTAAGGGGGGTAATACCGTTTCCCGGCTCCGGGGAGCCTCCTCGGATACGGCTTCACCGCGGGCCAATGGCAACCGGAGTTATTGTCAAATCTGGTGTATGACCATCAGGCGGCGCTCCTGTCAGATTGATCCTCCACCCGTTCTCCATCCTG
>NZ_JBXAYL010000028.1:0-37804 GCF_056783195.1 Salicola sp. AFF1 | reverse complement strand
ATCTTGGCGGAGATCAACCAACAGGATATGCCACCTCTTCAGCCTGCTTCCATACACCAGAAATCACCATAACTCAAGCCGACCAAGGTGAAGGTGCATATGAAAAAGTCATTGAACGATGACAGCTACTGGGTGTTCGTCAAGCGCGTCTGATGGTGCTGGGCGATAACACATTATTGGCGGTGCTCAGTCACCTTATCGGAAGCGAGCTGGCTGGTGAGCGTGGCTTGCGCACAGGCGATCTGGTCGCCATGGCAGCCGCTGGCGGCTCGCTGAGGGACGGCCCGCTGGCAGTGGATTCCATAGAGCAGTTGTCGCTGGCCCGGGTCGTCAATGAGTTTTTTGAACTGGAAGCCAGTGGCGTGGATGAGTGGCTGCTGCGTCGGGAACACGTTGAGGACTGGGTGGCGCTCATCCAGCAGGGGATGGCCGAAGGCTCCACGCACATCGGGTTCCGTTCCGGCGGTTCAACGGGGGAGCCACGGCTCAACCGTTGTTCCCGCCGCCACCTGGCCTCGGAAGCGGACCTGATCGCCAGTCACTTTCCCCATCAACGCCGAATCATCGGGATAGCGCCCCCCCATCACATCTACGGCTTCCTATGGGGGCCATTGCTGGCTAACAGACTCGGAGTACCCTATCTCCATGGGGATGACGCACACCAGCAGGGTTTGGACCCGCACCCTGGAGACCTGGTTGTTGCCTTCCCGGAATGGTGGCGTTACCGCAGTGGCCGTCGGACTCCGTTCGCCCAGAATGTCGCTGGTGTTACCTCCACGGCCCCCTGCCCGGCATCTGTCATCCGCGCACTCAAGGATCAAGGGCTTGCGTCCATGACGGAAGTCTATGGTTCATCCGAGACGGGTGCCATCGGTTGGCGCGACGATCCAGAAGCGCCCTTCTCGCTCCTTGCCCATTGGGAGCGTGTTGGTGGCGTGGAGGAGGACACTCTCTATCTGCGCCCTCTTGATACAACCGTGGCCGTCCCTGACAGGCTCAACTGGCATGATGAACGGCGGATCACGCCAGCAGGTCGGCGGGATGGGACCCTGCAGGTGGCCGGAACCAATGTAGACCCCGCCGCCATAGCCGAAGCAATCAAGGACCAGGAAGGTGTGGCGGACTGTACGGTTCGTCCCTTTGAGGCCCCCAATGGGACTCGGCTCAAGGCCTTCATTGTCCCCGGGGCGGAGGCTGATGAGGCGGTGCTGGAACAGGATCTGCGCCAGTGGGTGAACCACCACCTCACCACACCTGAGCGCCCTGTTCGCTTTGATTTTGGGATGGCATTGCCTCGCAACGAGCTGGGGAAACTGTGTGACTGGTAAACGAGGTGTCGACTGGCAGGGTGGCGATGCCACCACGGAAGCGCTGGAACGGGTGGCACTGGGCACGCCCCTGCGTCTTGACGAGGCGGTCTGGAGCCGTGTCCTCAAAAGCCATGAGCAGCTCGCCCGTTTCCGGTCCGAAAACCGTCAGATCTACGGCGTCACGACGGGCTATGGCCCCCTGGCGAATACGCTTGTTGGCAGTGATCACAGTGAAGCACTCCAACGGAACCTGGTGGCCCACCTGAGTGCTGGCGTGGGAGAGCCACTCACGGCTGAACAGACGCGCGCAACCATGGCTGCGCGGATCAGTGCCCTCAGCCTCGGGGCTTCGGGCATTGCGCCTGAAGCACTCAATCACCTGCTGACCTGTCTGAATGCGGATGCCCTCCCGGTTGTTCCCTCCATGGGGACGGTTGGGGCCAGTGGCGATCTGACCCCACTGGCCCACATTGCCGGTGCGCTCATGGGTGAGGGCTGGATTTGCCACAACGGTCGGGAAGCGGAACCGGCCAAGAACGTGCTGGAACGCCTGGGACGGGCACCACTGGAACCCGGAGGCAAGGACGCCCTGGCCCTGGTCAATGGCACGTCCGCCATGACAGGCATTGCAGCGCTCAACGATTGTCTTACGCAACGCGCTCTGCGCTGGAGTGCCCTGACCACGGTTGCTCATGCCCAGGCCCTGAGGGGGCGGCGGGAAGCATGGCACAGTGCCTTTGGCGAGCTCCGGCCACACCCGGGCCAACAGAAACTGCACCGTTGGCTCGCCGTCCTCGATGGTGCGTCTCCTGATGCCATGACTGACGAAGAGCGGGTCGGCCAGGACGCGCTGCAGCAGCTTGAGTCTCCCAATTGGCGCCCGCCGGACGCATCGATTGAGCGAACCTATCCATTTGGGGTGTTCAGGAGGTTGAAGCGCTCCGTCCCAGTCACCATCTCTAGTAGAGACTGGATCCATCCTTCCACGCGGACCTAAGGAGTCATGTATGTCGACCAACCTCATTGGCATTGAAGAAAACAAGGCACAATCATTAGCGGACCAGCTCAACGAACTGCTGGCCCATTACCAGATCTTCTACATGAACGTTCGTGGGTATCACTGGAACATCAAGGGCGACAAGTTCTTTGAGCTCCACACCAAGTTCGAGGAGCTCTACACCGACCTGCTCCTGAAGGTTGACGAGATCGCCGAGCGTATCCTGACACTAGGCTATCGCCCGGTTCACGCCTACTCGGAATACGTCAAACTCTCGCACATTCCGGAACGGACCAACGTCACCGACGGGCGCCAGTGCGTGCAGGAAATCCTGGATGGGCTCTCAACCCTGATCAAGCTGGAACGCAGGATCCTGAACGCCTCTGATGACGCCAGCGATGAGGGGACCAACGCGTTAATGAGTGACTACATCACGCAGCAGGAGAAAACAGCCTGGATGTACAACAGCTTCCTGGGCGAATAATCAGGGACGCCGAGGGGGTCTGGTAGAGAAACCATACCCCGGGCCGACACGCCCTTCAACTGATCCGGCTCCGCCGTCGGTTCAAACCGACGGCAGCCCCGACAGCGCCATGGCCAGCTCCTCATCACTGTACTCGTGATCACTGAGCTCACCGGCGAAGTAGGAGGTATAGGCTGCCATATCGAAGTGCCCATGACCGCACAGATTGAACAGGATGGTCTCGGCACTTCCCTCCTCGCGACAGCGAATGGCCTCGTCGATGGCGCCACGGACTGCGTGGTTGGCCTCTGGCGCGGGCACGATGCCTTCGTTACGCGCAAACAGGATGCCGGCCTCGAAACAGGCCTTCTGGGGATAGGCCACCGCCTCGAAAAGCCCCAGCTGCTTGGCATGTGAAACCAGCGGCGCCATGCCGTGATAGCGCAACCCACCCGCGTGGAAACCAGGCGGCGTAAAGCCCGATCCCAGGGTGTGCATCCGGGTAAGCGGCGTCATCCTGGCCGTGTCACCGTAGTCGTAAACGTACTGACCACGGGTCAGCGTTGGGCAGGACGATGGCTCCACAGCCACCACGCGCGGGCTCTCGCCCCCACGCAGCGACTGCCCGATGAAGGGGAACGCGAAACCCGCAAAATTGGAACCGCCGCCGGTGCAGCCCACAATCACATCCGGTGAATCCTCGGCCATGGCCATCTGCTCCATGGTTTCCTGGCCGATGATGGTTTGATGCAGGAGTACATGGTTCAGCACTGAGCCCAGCGCGTACTTGGTGCCGGTGTCCTGTGCAGCAAGCTCAACCGCCTCTGAAATGGCGATGCCAAGGCTGCCGGTATGGTCCGGATTCTCGGCCAGCACGCTCCGGCCAAAGGCCGTTTCATTGGAAGGCGAGGCGAAACACTGGGCGCCATAGGTCTCCATAACCGCCCGGCGATAGGGCTTCTGGTTGTAGGAAACGCGCACCTGGAACACCTGGACGTCCATCTCCATCAGTGCTCCCGCATAGGAAAGCGAGGTCCCCCACTGCCCTGCGCCGGTTTCGGTGGTCAGGCGGCGGGTCCCAGCCTCGTGGTTGAAAAAGACCTGGGGGATGGCGCTGTTGGGCTTGTGGCTGCCTGCCGGGCTCACCCCTTCGTACTTGTAGTAGATCCGCGCCGGCGTGCCCAGGGCCTTTTCCAGCGCGTGCGCCCGATACAGCGGGGCGGGCCGCCACTGGCGATAGACATCGCGTACCGGTTCCGGGATGGGCACGTCGCGCTCGGTGGTAACCTCCTGCTCAATCAACGAATGGGGAAACAGCGGCTCCAGGTCCGAAGGCGTCACCGGCTCATGGGTTCTCGGGTTGAGCACCGCCGGCAATGGCTGTGGTAGATCGGCCTGGAGGTTGTACCAGTGGGTGGGAATACGGCTTTCGTCGAGCAGGAACTTGGTGGTCATCGCGGGTCCTGGATTCACAGTGTTGAAAACGCGCTATATGATACCTTGAGCGATTGCGGGCGTCATGGTCCCCTGAGGACCAGCGGGATGCCCCTGCTACACTGGGTAAACCAGACTTTCCCGTGAGATAGCGCTGATGGACGGGGCTCCGGTAAGCGTCATGGCCACACGCATCTCGCTCTCAATGAGATCCAGAAGGTGCGTGACACCCTTTTCACCAGCTGTGGCCAGCGCGTAGACGAAGGCGCGACCGAGCAGCACACCGTCAGCCCCCTGAGCGAGCATGCGGACCACGTCGAGGCCGGAACGGATGCCGGAATCCGCCAGTAGTGTCAGGTCACCCTTCACGGCCTCCGCG
The DNA here is from genome assembly GCF_056783195.1 of Salicola sp. AFF1. NCBI lineage: Bacteria > Pseudomonadati > Pseudomonadota > Gammaproteobacteria > Oceanospirillales > Halomonadaceae > Salicola > Salicola sp. AFF1. The sequence continues at coordinate 33,221 of NZ_JBXAYL010000028.1, read as the reverse complement.
ATGGAAGGCAGGGCCCGGGCACTGGAAAGGGCGCCGTCCAGCTGGCGGCCGCCGTGGTTGGAGACGACGATGCCATCGGCGCCGAAGCGCACAGCATCCCGGGCGTCCTCGGGATCCAGAATGCCCTTGATGACCATTGAGCCCTTCCAGAACTCGCGGATCCACTCAAGATCCTTCCAGCCGATGGACGGGTCGAAGTTCCTGCCGAGCCAGCCCACATAATCCTCCAGGCTGATCGTCTCCCCGAGATAGGCGGAGACATTGCCCAGATCATGGGGGCGGCCGCGCACGCCAACGTGCCAGGCCCAGGAGGGGTGGCTGGCAGCCTGGAGCATCCGGCGGGCCCCCGAATAGGGGCCGGACATACCGGAATGAGCGTCGCGATAGCGGGCGCCCGGTACCGGCATATCCACGGTGAACACCAGGGTCCGGACGCCGGCTTCCCAGGCCCTTTCCAGTACGTTCTTCATGAAGCCCCGGTCCCGGAGTACGTAGAGCTGGAACCAGAGCGGGCGTTGCGAGGCCTGCTGCACCTCCTCAATCGAGCATACCGACACGGTGGACAGCGTGGTGGGAACGCCCTTGGCCGCGGAAGCCCGGGCGGCCTGGACTTCGCCGCGTCTCGCGTACATCCCGGTCAGCCCCACTGGCGCCAGAGCGACCGGCAGGCTCAGGTCCTCGCCGAACAGTCGGGTTGAGAGATCGATGTCACCCACTTCCTGTAGCACCCGCTGGCGCAGGGACAGCTCACGCAGGTCCTCGATGTTGCGCCGCAGGGTGTATTCATCGTAGGCAGCACCGTCGATGTAATGGAAAAGGAAGGGAGGCAGACGGCGGCGCGCGGCTTCCCGGTAATCCAGGGTCGACGAAATGATCATTGGGTAACAGCCCTCCTTATGCCTGGTTGTCTGTTGCGTTGTCAGCCCTGAGCCTTGCACCAAGCCCCGAATGGCGCTCCACGGCCTGGCCCACGCCGGCACGCCAGACCCGTTCGCTCCCGACGATTGTGAGCCGGGTCCGGGCACGGGTTACCCCGGTGTAGATGAGCTCCCGGCTGAGTACGGCGGTGGGTCGTTCAGGCAGTACCAGCGCCACCGATTCGAACTCCGAGCCCTGGGTCTTGTGGATGGTCATGGCGTAGACCGTCTCGTGATCCGGCAGGCGACCCGGCGCCATGGGCCTGAACCCGTCAGCATCCGGGAACCAGGCCAGAAGCGGCGCGGTCTCGTCGCCCTGTTCCGGCTCATCTGGCCAGACCAGACCAATGTCGCCGTTGTAGAGGCCCAGCCCGTAGTGATTGCGGGTGATCATGATGGGCTGACCCGGGAAGAAGCGCTGGCGCTTGGGGTTGAGCATGCCGACGATGCGGTCATTGATGGCATGGACGCCGTTGGGCCCGATCCGGGCGGGACACAGAATGCGGAACTGCTGCAGTTGCTCGAAAGCGTCCTCAAGATTCCGGGCTTCCCGAATGGGCCGGTAGTGTTGTTCCGTCCAGGCTCGCAGTTGATGGTCCAGCGCCTCAGCGGACTGCCAGTCAAGGTCCTGGTGGTTGCCCTCCATGATGCTCAGTGTGTTGTGTGCCTCTCCCCTGATGGTGGCGCTGGCAAGCTGGCCAATCCCGCTGGCGCCTTCAAAACGCTGGCTTATCCTCAGGAAGCTCAGGTAGTCAGCGTATGCCGGGGTGTCGCCAGCTGGAGTCAGTTCAATGCCCAGGTTGGCCAGCTGCTTGCAGCGGTGCGGGCTGTAGCCGGTCACATCCCGGGGAGCCAGATCCGCCAGCACCGAGCCCGCGGCCACTGACGGCAGCTGGTCCGCGTCGCCCAGCAGAATGACCCGGCATGCCGCCGGCAATGCCCGGAACAGGCGCGCCATCAGGGGCAGGTCCACCATGGAGATCTCATCCACCACCAGTACGTCCAGATCCAGCGGATTGCTCTCATGGTGGCGGAAGCGGTAGCTGTTCGGGATAACCCCAAGAAGACGGTGCAGGGTCGTGGCTTCCGAGGGGATCGCCTCAAGCACCGGGGCGTCCACAATGGAGGCCATGCCTGAGCGTGCCCGGGCCACGGATTCAGCAAGACGCTGCGCCGCCTTGCCGGTGGGGGCAGCGAGGCGCACTTTGGGGGTGTCGCGGTTACTGGAGCCCATGGACTCGATGAGCAGGGCCAGCAGCCGGGTGACTGTATGGGTCTTGCCGGTGCCGGGCCCGCCGGCGATCACACTGAAGGGCTGGAACAGCGCATTGGCCGCCGCAACTTTCTGCCAGTCCGGCCCTGTTTGTCCTGGGGAGTTGGGAAACAGCCGCTCCAGGATGCTGCGGGCCCGGTCTGGATCCACGTCGCAGGTGAGCGCCAGGCGCTGCCTGATGGCGCCCGCCACCTCCGTCTCGAAACGCCAGTAGCGCCGCAGGTAGAGACGGTCCCACTCAAACACCACGGGCGCCCCATCGTCCGGTGCTATGGCCAGTGCCTGGAGCTTATGCCGCCAATCGCTCAGTGCCGGAAAACAGATGCCGGGCAACGTGTCACTCTGCCAGCGCGTCTGGCCCGCCCAGTACGCCAGGTTCAGGCAGGTATGGCCTGCCTGCAGGGCCTCGCTGACGGCCATCAGCGTATGCCGGAACCAATCGTCCTGGCAGCCGATCCATTCGCCCAGCGCATCCGCCAGCGCCTGATCAATGGCTTCCGGGGCCTCACCTTCCCGTGCTGGATTGAGTACCGCACTCATGCCCTCACCTCCTGCCCTTCAAAGAGCGCATCCAGGGCGAACAGGGCCTCAAGATCCGTTTCCCGCGCGTAAATCCCGGTGTCACGCCCCGGTGCCATGCCCCTGAGATAAAGATAATGCACACCCCCGAGATGCTGTCGTGGGTCGTAATCCGGGATACGGATCTGGAGAAAACGATGCAGCGCCAGCGTGTACAGCAGGTATTGGAGGTCGTAGAAGCTCTGGCGCATGTTGGCCGTCAAAGCCTCTGGATGGTAGTGACCAAAGCCGTCACCCAGGTGGTTGGATTTATAGTCAACGATGTAATACCGACCCCGCCATTCATAAACCAGGTCGATGAAGCCCTGGAGCATGCCCTTGAGGCTGGCCGGCGCCGGCAACGTGACCGGCTCACTGCCCCGGTGCTTCGCCAGTATCCGTCCCAGCGGCGGGTTCTGGTTGGCATTCATCGGGAAATAGAATTCACATTCTCTCAGGGTCTTGTGTGCTGGAAGGTCCCCCAGGCAGGCCCCGCTGGGCAACGCCACGGCCAGAATAGCCTCGAGCCAGGACTTGAGCGGGCCACGCATGGAATCACTGGGGTGCAGAAGCCCTGGATACCGTCTCTCAGCCTGATCCAGAACCCCATCCAGGTCCGGATGACTGAAATCCAGCCATTCCAGCACGTCATGAAGCAGGTTGCCGGTCTCGGCGCCTTTCTGGAGGGAGAAACGGATGTCGTCCGCTTCCCCGTGGGGTGCCGCCATTTCCGGTTCCGCCTGGTCCCGGTCGCGGGCGCTGGTGCCGCCATGGCGTGCATCACGGGTGAGCGCTGAGAAGGACGACAGCCACCAATCCCGCTCAATCCGCCCGCTGAATGTCGCCGCCGCCAGTCCTTCGCCGTTTTCCGGCTCTGGAACGCCACTAATCGGCTCATCCACGCTGCTCAGGCTCAGTACCTCACAGGCGCTGTCCTCCTGCTGCTTATGCACGGCGTTATGCAGTTCTTCAAAACTGCTGACCTGGAGGCAGCGTGCCAGTGGTGACTGGGCCAGCTGGTCAAACGCGGCTGCGAGCATGTAGACCCGGCGCTCGCCACGGGTTGCGGCCACGTACAGCAGTCGGATTGCTTCGGCCGCTTCCTCTTGCTGGGCCAGCCTGGTCTGTTCCTCGGAGGGATTCAGGACGAGCTGGGCACTATGGTCCCGGGGGTCATGGTAGCGCACAAGCAGGTCCCGACCGCGCCGGCTCTGCTTGCCGTAGCTGACGAACGGCAGGAACACGATGGGGTATTCCAGTCCCTTGGCGCCGTGCATGGTGACCACGCGCACCAGGTGACCATCGTTTTCCAGGCGCAGTTCGGTATTCTGCACACTACTGTCCGTGCGCGCCTGTTCAAACCAATGCAGGAGCGCCTCGGGCTGGCGGTGCTGCTGGCTGGCTTGCTGTAACAGCTCCATCAGGTGGATGAGGTTGGTGAGGCTGCGCTCGTGGCGGTCCGGTTCCGGCTGAGCCCAGCGCTGAAGCAGCTGCAGCGCCATGCTCATCACCCCTTTGCGATACCAGCGTTCACGCAGGCTGGTCACCTCATCCAGCAACCTGGCCCACTCACGCTCACTGCTGCGCAGATCAAACAGGGCCCTGGGACTGTAGCCAAACAGGGAAGTGGCCAACGCGGCCATCAGCTGACGGTCGTCTTCCAGGTTCAGAATGCCGCGGAGCACACGCAACAGTTCCAGGGATTCCGGACTTTCCAGTACATTATCCCGGGCACTGAGGTAGACCGAGTCCAGCCCCTGGGCCGTTAGGGCCTCCTGCATAATGGCTGCCTCGTTGCGGTCGCGCACGAGGATGGCCATGTCCCCGGGGGCTACGGCCTTATCCTCCACCGTGGCCTGCCCCAACAACCGCAGGATCTCCCGCGCCGTCCACCGGGCCAGTGGCCTCTGGCCTTCCCTTGTGTAGCCGGTTCCCTTGCTGTTGAGGCCTTCCATGCGGGAGTCAACCGGCAGCAGTCCCCACTGGAATGCGCCCCGCCCTGGCGGGCCCTTCACCGGCTCACGGTCCGGTTGACCGGCGCTGACCGGCGGGTACTGGATGCCGTAGCCAAAGACCCCTTCATGGGGAGTGGCCTCACGCGGGTCCTCCGGAACGGGCGCGCTGTGGAAGAGGCGGTTGTAGCCCTGGATGACCGCTGGCGCCGAACGGTAGTTGGCCCCCATCACCCACTGGTAATCGGCGTCATCGCGTGCGGTGAGATACGCGAAGACGTCGCCGCCACGGAAGCCATAGATGGCCTGCTTGGGATCACCGATCATGCACAGCATCCGGCCCTGCTCTGCCGCCTGGCCATAGAGGCGCTGGAGAATGGCGTACTGGTCCGGATCCGTATCCTGGAATTCGTCCACCAGTGCCACCGGGAACTGCGCCCCAAGGCTCTGCGCCAGCTCGGGGCCACGCTCCGGCGAGGTCAGCTGTTCATGCAGACGACGGATCAGGTCGCTGAAATCCAGCTGGTCCAGACGGTCCTTGCTGGCGGCCAGGTGGTCGCGCGCAAAGGTCACGCCCTTCCAGGCCCACCAGGCGTCCCTGGCACGGCGGCAATCAGCCATGCTGCTGGCCAGTTCATGGAGCACCGGCATGGCCTGCTTTTTCTTGTCACTGCTGAAGGCGTCCTTGAGAAAGGACCCTTCAAACACCTCCGGAATATCCCCGTCCCAGGGCAGTTGGCTGAGCCGATCCAACTCTTGCAGGATGGATTCCCAATACGCGCGGGTTTCCGGTTTTTTCCGGGCCTGGATGTTAAGCGTCGTGAAGGCGTCGCGCTCCTGCGGCCAGTGGTGACGGAACGCCTGCCAGGCACTGGCCAGATCCGGTACCTCGGGCTCGGGGAGCGTCTCCGTGCCCTTGATGGTGTTCTCCCAGGCCCTGGCGAATGCCTCCGGGGTTGGCTGGTACTCGTAGAGTTGCTGAAAATCCGGGCCCTGTGCCTCCTGCCGGTACCAGTCTTCCAGCGCTTCACGCACGAGGGCACTGCTGTCCACCTCCATGGCCGCCTGGAAGCTGATGCCGCTGGTGAAGGCCTCCTGGGTCAAGGCACGCCGACAGAAGCTGTGGATGGTGTAAATGGCCGCCTCGTCCATGTGCAGGGCCGCGTTCCGCAGGCGTGCCCTGACCCTTTCCGTGTCCGGCAAGCGCTGCCGGAGCGCCACATAGAATGGCTCGTCCAGTTGCGTCCAGTGGTCATGGGCCCGCTGGATCTCGCTGGCAAGGCGTGCCTTGAGTTCAGCGGTCGCCGCACGGGTGAAGGTCATCACCAGTAGTTGCTGGACATCCAGGTTGCGCTCCAGCAACAGTCGCAGGTACAGGCGGGTGATGTTGAAGGTCTTGCCGGTACCGGCACTGGCCTCGATCAGGTGGATGCCTTCCAGTGGCAGGTGGGCAACGTCCAGCTCCCGCATCAGGCGGCCTCCGTTGTGTCGGTGATCGTGAGTCCTGCCATCACGGCGCCATAGACCTGATCCAGTTCGCTCAACAGGGACTCTGTGTCCGTGTTCCCGTCAAAGAACCAGCCCATGTAGTCATCGTCCTTGACCCCCGGAAAGCCATTGTAGCTGTCCCCTTGCCAGCTGTTCCGCAGTGCCGCGAGGCGCTTGGCCTCTTCGGCTTCTGCCCCCTTCTCCAGCACGGCGCGCAGCAGGTCACCATGCAGGCGCGAGGGCTGGCACAGGCTCTCGCGCCATTGTCTCACCAGTGCTGCGAGCTGCGCCCGGGCTTCGCCGGAGTCCATGGGGTCACACCGTAGCACCCGTAATGCGCCGTCCTTACCCCGGTGAAAACTGACCGAGGTCCGGTGGCGCTCCAGGTTGGCGATCAGGTGGTGACACCATAGCCGCAACACATCCTTTCCCTTGGGATTGGCCATCCGCCAAAGGGTCACGCGGCCATTCCGCGCCAACGGCAGTTCCGCGGTGAGCGTGAGTCCTTCAATACACCACGCCACCGCGTGATGCTGGATTCCGGCCGCTCCGGCCTCGTCCAGCGCTCCCGCAAACGCCCTGGCCTGCTCCTGCCACTGGGCCAGGTCCGAGGCCATAGGGGCATGATCCGGTAGCTCGCCGGACAGGCGCGCGCGTTCGAGCACAGGGGTTTCATCCATCCCTTCAAGATGGCACTCGATCACGGCCTGCTGAAGCTTGTACCGGCTGAGATGACTGGCCGAGAAGGGTTCCACGTCCTCCACCTCGGGTATGTCGGCCTCCTCCAGGTAGAGACCCAGGCGTTGCTGGGCATGGTAGCGGGCCGGGTTTTCCAGCGCCCGGACCAACTGTTCCAGTGGGAGTTCTTCGGGCGCCACTTCTGGCGCTGGCAGGCGCGGGGTTTTGTCCGGTTCGTCTCCTGGCCGGGTCAGCCGAAGCCAGCCCGGGTCAAAACTCGGCTCCGGCCCTTGAAAGTTGGCCGGGCTGAAGGGCTGTAATGACAGGTTCTGGATGGCGTCGCGGTGCCATCCCGTCGCGTCTTCCAGATAATGCATCAGCTCCGTCAGGACCAGTGATGGCTGGCGTTCCGCGTTGGTGTTGAGATCCCGGCCCTGGTAACTCAGGTACAGGTGCTCACGGGCTGACAGAATGGCTTCCAGAAACAGGTAGCGGTCATCCCCGCGCCGTGAACGGTCCCCGGGCCGGGGGCGATCGTTAGCCATCAGGTCAAACCCCAGGGGTGGGCGCTGGCGCGGGAACTCACCGTCATTCAGCCCAAGGATGGCCACCACCCGGAACGGAATGGAGCGCATGGGCACCATGGAGCAGACGGTGATCTGGCCAGTCATGAACTGGCGGCCTGTACGCGCCGGGCTCCGCAGGTTCTGCTCCAGGGCATGGCGGATCACCGTTAACGGCACTGCCTCGGTGAACGCGGCATGACTGGCGTACTGGCCCAGTTCGCGGATTGCTTCACGCAGCTGTTCATGGATCCATTCATGGGTCTGTTCCGTGCTGAACAGTGCCTGGCGCAAGCGTTCATGAAGGAAGCTCTGCCAATCACTGACCGTGCGTGACCGCGCCATGTCATGGCGCAGGGCCTTGAGGGCCCGCAGGAAGGCGATCAGGCGCCCCAGGGTTACGGCGTCTCCCCCTTCCACCTGGGGCAGGAGCAGGCGATCCCTCAGGATCACTTCCTCATCGCCCCAGGCAAACCCAACCAGCAGCCGTTCCAACCCCTGGTCCCAGCTGTAGTGGCTGCTGGCGCCGTTCCCGAGCCACTGTTGCTTGTGCTCGGCATCCAGGCCCCAGTGAATGGCCGCAGCATGGAGCCACTGGTTAAGCTGGGTTACCTGCTCCGCGTCGAAGCCAAAGCGCTGCTGGATGGCCGGGACCTGGAGCCAACTGATGATCCGGCTGACCTCGAAACGGGCGTCCGGGAGGGATAGCAACTCGATGAAAGCCGCCACCGCGGGGTCCGCATCGCCCGGGTTGCGATCAGCAATGGAGCTGGGCAGGGGCGGAACCCGTTCGGACAGGGCTTCACCACGACCCGCAAAAACCGCTTCCACGAAAGGCGCATACTGCTCCACGTTCGGGCACATCACCACCACGTCCCGAGGCGCCAGGTCCGGGTCCTCGTTAAAGCGGTGCAACAGCCAGTCGTGCAGCGCCTGGACCTCACGCAGCGGGCTGTGCGCACTCACCACGCGGATGCTGTTGTCGTCGTGCTCGCCGGGGCATTCACGTCCGTCACGCAGGTGCAGGACATCACTCTGAACCCGCGCCAACAGGTGGTTGGAGGCAGGTTCCGTGAAAAGGGGCATCTCCTGGTCTGCAATATCGCTCAGCAGACGGACAAACTGCTGACCCTGGTGGCCCAGACCGGTCAGCAACGGATTACCGATATCCAGGACCAGCCCGCTCTCATCATCGTGTTCGTCCAACCACCGGGCACGCTGGCGGGCTGCCTGCTTGTCGCTAACGGTGTCGCCCCAGTACTCATCCGAGGGATTGAGGTAAAGGATATGGAAGTCCACACCCCCCAAGCGGGACACCTCGCTGATGAACTCCAGCCACAGTGGTGCCAGACTGTTGATGCCGAACACGAACAGGCGTTCCGGCAAGGGCTCTGCCGGGTTGCTCAACTGCTGCCGCGCCTCGTCCATGAGCCTGAGCGGGTGATCCGGCCTGTCAGCGGTCAGGTGTTGCCAGAGCCGGGCCTGCCAGTGCTCGCCCTGCCCCGCGTCCCAGTCCCGGATCCAGTCCGGACGGTACATCAGGTATTGTTCATACAGATCCGCCAGCTCCCCGGCGAGCTGAAAGCGCCGCAGTGACTGCTGGCGGGGTGTCTGTTGCCGCCAGTAGCGGGTTGGTTCCGCGAAGGTGGGGTCAGCCGTGATGGCTTCCGAGCCCAGGAGCGAATACAGGCGCCAGACCAGGATCTCGCGCTGGTAGGGAGATACCTCCGGCATCCGCTCCGGGCCCAGTATGTGGCGGATCAGGGTCCAGAAGTAGCGTACCGGCAACGGGTACATCAGGTTCATGGCCACACGCCGACCGGATTCACTGGCCAGTTCCATGTTGAGCCAGTGCGCCATGCCCGGGTGCTGCACCATGATGACATCCGGCTGTAGCGGATTCGCTACCGGCACGGCCAGCAACCTCGCAAGGGGGCCAACAAGGTGCTCCAGCTGGTTGCCGGGAAAAGTATGGATCATCCGGTTGCTCCTGGCGACAGTCGCGCTTTTAGGGGGCGCCGGGAAGGATAGCCCATGCGCCCATTTGGACCATAGTGGATGGCGTGGCGGTTTCCCCGGTTTTTTGCGTCATGAACCCATCTGGGCTAAACTTTTTGATTAATATCTAACCAGCGACATGGGCGGTGTCATGGAAAGCTCGAAATCGGCAGCAACCATGGATACCCGGCAACAGCTGGAGGACCTGCGAACAACGGTGGACAGCATCGGCTCTTTCGTTTTCATGAAAGATCGGGAGGGCCGTTACACCTACGTCAACCAGCGGGTCCAGGCCCTTTTTGGCTGCTCGATGGATGCCATTATCGGCAAGGACGACAGTGCCTTTTTCTCCCTGGCGGATTCCAGGGACCTGAAGGAGAACGACTACCAGGTTCTGATTTAGGGGCGGACCATTGAAACCCAGGAATACAACGTCATTGCTGAGACTGGCGAGGAGCGGTGGTACTGGACGATCAAGCGTCCACTCTACAACGATGACGGCACCATTCGCGGCATGGCAGGTGTCTCCACGGATATTACGGAAAAAATCCGGCTTGATAAGGCCCTCCGGGAGAAACAGAAGCTTCTGGGAACCGTTCTCGATCATGCGCCCGCCTGCATTTACCTGAAGGACACTGACAGGCGCTATGTCTACCTGAACCAACACACGGCCTGTCTTTACGGTCAGAAGCCGGAAAACATCCTGGGGCGACGGGACGAAGAGATTCTGCCACCGACCTCGGCTGAAAACTGCCGGATTCTGGATGAGCGGCTTCTTAACACCCACCAGCCCCAGTCCGCCGAGGAAGAGCTGCCCGACCAGGACGGTAACCTGCGCATCTATGAAACCCAGAACGTTCCGCTGCGCAACGAGGAAGGTGGCTTTACCGGGTTCATCGGCTTTTCCCGTGACATAACGGAAACCCGTCACCTGCAGCAAAAGCTGGAACGAATGGCCCATGAGGATCAGCTGACCGGACTGCCCAACCGCCGGCGCACGGAGGTGATCCTGGAAGAGGAGATCAACCGCGTCCACCGGACGGGAGAGCCCCTGTCACTGCTGACTCTGGACATGGACTACTTCAAATGGGTCAATGACCATCATGGGCACGACACCGGTGACCAGGTTCTGATACAGCTGGGAATCACGCTCACCGAACGTCTGCGTGAAACCGACACCATGGGCCGCTGGGGCGGCGAGGAGTTCTTCGTGATCCTGCCCGCTACCGATCAGGACGGCGCCCGTCAGGTGGCAGAGACGCTTCGTCAGACCACCGCTTCCTGCATCCGGGTCGGGGACGTTCCGATCACGGTCAGCATCGGCGTTACGGAATACGACACGAGGGAAGGTCTGAGAACGCTCATACAGCGCGCCGACAACATCCTTTACCACGCCAAGCATTCCGGCCGTAATCAGGTGGCGTTGATCTCCTCCCAGGCCGCCTTCAGATAAACGCACATGGACCAGAGGGTCAGTGCAGCCGCAACTGCCAGCATCACAAGCCCAGCCATGGCCACAGGCTCTCCGGGCGGATAGGCCAGCAGCATCACGATCGCCACCATCTGGAAGCCGGTCTTGATCTTACCAATGAGTGACACAGCGACACTGGCACGCTTGCCCATCTCCGCCATCCATTCCCGCAATGCCGAGATCACAATCTCACGACCAATGATGACAATAGCCGGAATGGTCAGGAACAGCGACCCGTAATCGTGAATCAGGACGGCCAGTGCCCCGGCTACCATGAGCTTATCCGCTACCGGATCCAGAAAGGCGCCCAGCGGGGTTGACTGATTCCAGCGCCGTGCCAGAAAACCATCCAGCCAGTCGGTTGCCGCCGCTACGGCGAAGATGATGGCGCTCGCCATGTACACCCACTGGAACGGCATGAAGAAGACCAGCAGGAACAGAGGAATCATGGCGATCCGGGAGAAGGTAAGGATGTTCGGTAGATTCATGCGCTACTCATTATGCAGTGCTGCGTGAATGGATTCAGCCAGGGAGTCACTGATGCCCCGCACCTTGGCAATCTCGCCAACGCTGGCCTTGCGCAGTTCCTGCAGGCCACCGAAGTAGTTTATCAGGTCCTTGCGCCGGCGCGGCCCCACACCCGGGATTCCTTCCAGAGTGGAACTGCTGCGCTTCTTGTCCCGGCGTTGGCGGTGACCGGTGATCGCGAACCGGTGGGCCTCGTCCCGGATGTGCTGGATCAGGTGCAGCGCCGGCGAATCCGGCGGAACCCGGAAGCGGCTTTCGGTCACCGCCTCGATCAACTCTTCCATGCCTGCTTTGCGCGCCTCGCCCTTGGCAACCCCGATCAACGTGATATCGTCAATCCCAAGCTCCTCGAACGCACTGCGTGCCACATTGAGCTGGCCAAGGCCGCCGTCGATGAATACCAGGTCCGGCCGCTTGCCATCCCCTGCTTTCACCCGACGGTAACGACGGCGCAGAACCTGGCCCATGGCGGCATAGTCGTCGCCGGCAGTCTCGCCTTCGATATTATAGAGCCGGTAATCGCTTTTCAGCGGACCATTCTCATCAAAAACCACACAGGATGCGACCGTATTCTCGCCCTGGCTATGGCTGATGTCGAAGCACTCCATACGTGCTGGTACCTCCTCCATCTCCAGGAGTTCCCGCAGCGCCAGCAGCCGCCGATAGACCGTTTCCCTGTTCGAAAGATGGCTGCGCAGCGTTTCCTCGGCATTGGTCCGGGCCATCTGGAGCCATCGCCGACGCTCATCACGTACCCGGTGGCGGACCCGGGTATCCCGACCGGCCTGGTTGGAAAGCGCCTGTTCCAGCACCTCACGATCTGGAATCTCGTCAGCCACAACAACTTCCCGGGGAATTTCCCGTGGATTGTCCTCGCCCAGATAGAACTGGCCGATGAAGGCCGTGAGCAATTCGCTTTCCGATTGATCCATGGACAGCCTGGGAAAGAAATGCTGGGTGCCCACGATGCGCCCGCCCCTTACGGACAGCACCACCACACAGAGCACACCGGCCTCCTGGCTCAGACCAATAACATCCAGCTCTGCACTGCCGCCCTCGATTGCCTGCTGTTCCTGTACGTGGCGCAGGTAATTGATCTGGTCCCGGAACTGGGCCGCACGCTCGAACTCCAGATCCGCGGAGGCTTGCTCCATGGCATCCATCAGCTCCTGGATGATCTCCGGGTTCTTGCCCTGCAGAAAGAGTCGTGCACGGCGGACATCCTGCTGGTAGTCCTCCGGCGAGATCATGCCCACACAGGGCGCGGTGCACCGGTTGATCTGGTATTGCAGGCAGGGCCGCGTACGGTTTCGGAAATAGCTTTCGCTGCAGTTGCGGATGCGGAAGACCTTCTGAAGAATGTTGAGGCTTTCGCGTACCGCGCCCCCGGAGGGGAAGGGCCCGAAAAAAGTGCCCTTGTCGCGTTTGCTCTTACCGCGCCGGAACGTCAGTGACGGATAGTCACTGTGATTGGACAGGTAGATGTAAGGATAGGATTTATCGTCCCGCAGGAGGATGTTGTAGGGCGGGCGCTGGGACTTGATGAGGTTCTGCTCCAGCAGCAGCGCCTCGGTTTCACTGGCGGTCACCGTCACCTGGATATCGGCGATGCGGCTGACCAGCGACTGGGTTTTAACCGCCTGCCCCTGTTTGCGGAAATAGCTGGCGAGGCGCTTGCGCAGGTTGGCGGCCTTGCCCACGTAGAGGATGACGCCGTTGGCGTCGTACATCTGGTACACGCCCGGCTTCTCGGTTACCTGCTTTAGAAAGGCCGTGGCATCAAAGGATTCAGCTGTTTCAGACTTCATCGGCATCCAACAGACCGTACTTCACCGCCTTCAGGGTCAGCTCCACATCGCTGTCGATACCCAGTTTCTCGAAAATGCGGTAACGGTAGGTGTTCACGGTCTTGGGACTGACACAGAGCTTGTCCGAGATGACGTGCACCTTCTGCCCCTGGACAATCATGGTGGCAATCTGGAGTTCACGCTCCGACAGCTCATCAAAGGCGCTGAACTCTTCCGATCCCCCGTTGACCTTGCCCAGCGCCATCTTCTGGGCGATCTCTGGACTGATGTAGCGCTGGCCGAGCGAGGCACGGCGTACCGCCTGCAGCATTTCCTGCAGGTCCGCACCCTTGGTGATGTAGGCGTGCGCTCCGCCCTGCATAACCCGGGTCGGGTAAGGGTCGTCGGCGCAGGCGGTCACGGCAATAACGCGAACGTCATCGTTAATCCGGTGGATCCGCCGCATGGCTTCGAGCCCACCGATGCCGGGCATCCGTAAATCCATGAGCACCACATCCGGTGGCTCGCGGCGCACCTGCTCGACGGCCGCCTCACCCGATTCGGCCTCGCCCATGATCTCGATCTCATCATCATCCGCCAGCATCCGTGTGATGCCAGTACGCACGAGTTCATGATCATCCACAACCAGAATCCGGATCACGCTGCTACCTCCCAGCCGGCTGGATTCAGTCGTCCATCGCCCGACGGATCCGGTCACGGTAGGGTCGGACTGCCTCATTATCCGTTTCGGGCGCGTTAGCCGCCATTATTACGCTGTTCCGACCGTCAACCTGACTGTGTGGTTCCAGCGCCATTGCGAACCAAGCGCTTAAAAGCCTGACAACCATGCGCTTCTCCCTCCACGGATCCCCTATACGATTGGATTGTGAAACCTAAACGGGACGACGGCAACAGCTGACGTCCGGATTAATGGCCCAACAGTCGGAAAACAGCACCCAGGTTCCCGGGATTCAGGTCAGGCACGCTGGGGTGATGTCATTCGTGCTGGCGCAACCGGCCAGGCCCATAGTGAGCTCAAAGTCCGTTTTCAGGTTCCGCAGCACCTCACGTACGCCGTCCTGACCATTGAGCGCCAGCCCATACACCCAGGGGCGCCCCACCCCAACGGCTGTTGCACCCAGTGCCAGCGCCTTGAATACATCCGCACCCCCGCGGATTCCGCTATCCAGAATAACTGGAACCTGACCCTGCACCGCTTCCACCACCTGCGGCAGCATCTGGAAACTGGCTACTGCGCCGTCCACCTGGCGACCGCCATGGTTCGACACAATCACGCCGTCCATGCCGTATTCCACGGCCATGCGCGCATCGTCCGGGTGCAGGATGCCCTTGAGCAGAATGGGCAGCCGGGTGTGTTCGCGCAGCATGGCCAGATCGGACCAGGTCAATGAAGGCCGCGAATAGGTGTTGATGAACGCCTGAACGGCCGCCCTGGCTTTGCCGGAGCGCAGCCCTTCCAGGCTGTTGCCCGGCCAGTTGCTCGCCAGCTCGCGCAGAACTTTCAGCGTTTCCAGGCTCAACCGGGGTTTGGGGGATTCATCACCGCCCTCCTGAATCAGGTGTTCCAGGTGCCTCAGAAACACTGGGTCACTGGTGTACTGGGCAATACCTTTGCCGCGCAGAAACGGCAGGTAACCCAGGTCCAGATCCCGGGTACGCCATCCCAGCATCGTTGTATCCAGCGTCACCACAATGGCATCGCAACCAGCGTTCTCCGCGCGACTCACCAAGCTTTTGACCAGGTCGTCGGATTGACTCCAATAGAGCTGGAACCAGCGTGGTCCCTCCCCCATGGCCGCGGCCACGCTTTCCATGGGCTGGGACGCCTGGTTGGAGAAGACCATGGGAATCGCTTCCGCGGCCGCTGCCCGCCCAACCTGCTCATCGCCATCGGGCGCCACCATCTCCAGTACGCCGATGGGGCTGAGCAGCAAGGGGCTGGGGAGCCGCCGCCCCAATAACGTAACGCTGGTATCTCTGTCCGAGACATCGTTGAGCATGCGTGGCAGGATCCGCCGCTGGCGGAATGCCTCGCGGTTATTGGCCACGGTGTCCTCATGGCCCGCGCCGCCGGCAATGTAGGCATAGGCTTCCGGCGTGAGAGCGCGCTCGGCCCGGACCTGGAGCTCGTCATAATCCACGGGCACCGTCGGTCGGTCACCACTCAAACCATTAATGTAGATTTCACGCTGGCGGTCCAGCGTTGGAATCGCCGTTTCTTTATTCTTATCGTTCATCTCTGGCATTCTCGCTGCTATAGTTGTGGCGCAACGCTCAACATATCACCTGACAAGTCACCTGCAAGAGTCTGTATTTTGTTGGAATCCATCGTCGGTTTTCTGAATACCATCTTCTGGAATTACATTCTTGTCTACGGGCTGCTGGGCGTCGGTTTGTTCTTCACAATCCGCCTCGGCTTCCTGCAGTTCGTTAATTTTGGCGAAATGGTCCGCGCGATCCGTGGATCACGCCAGAGCGACAAATCCGGTATTTCCCCGTTCCAGGCTGTCTGTACCAGCCTTGCCTCGCGTGTGGGTACCGGTAACCTCGCCGGCGTCGCCGTTGCCCTCTATCTGGGTGGAGCCGGGGCCATCTTCTGGATGTGGATGGTGGCACTGGTGGGGATGGCCACAGGCTACGCCGAAAGCACTCTGGCCCAGCTCTACAAGATACGGGATAACCAGGGGCAGTACCGGGGTGGCCCGGCGTTCTATATGGCGCGCGGGTTGAACGCGCCCTGGGCCGGCGTCATCTTCGCGCTCTGCCTGATCCTGTCCTTCGGGCTTGTGTTCAACGCGGTCCAGTCCAATGCCATCGCCACGGCCGTTGAAGGCGCCTTTGGGGTGAACCAAGGGTTTGTCGGTATCATTGTGGCCGTTGTTGCTGGCCTGGTTATTTTCGGGGGACTTCGCTCCATCGCGCGCTTTGCCGAGCTGATTGTCCCGATCATGGCCGGCCTCTATGTGCTGATTGCCATCGGCATCATGGTGGTCAACATCAGCGAAGTACCCGGCATCCTGGCGCACATCGTCGGCAATGCGTTCGGGGTTGGCGAAGCCGCTGGCGGTGCCGCCGGCTCCATTACCGCGGCCATGCTCAATGGCATCAAGCGGGGCCTGTTCTCCAATGAGGCGGGCATGGGCTCGGCACCCAACATTGCGGCCACAGCCTCGCCGGTTCCGCATCACCCCTCGTCCCAGGGTCTGGTACAAGCCTTTGCAGTGTTCATCGACACCATTGTCATCTGTACCGCTACGGCCGTGATGATCCTGCTCTCGGGCGTCATGGAAGGCGGCACGGACGTGACCGGCGCGGAGTTGACCCAGCTCGCCATGGAAGCCCACCTCGGGGACCTTGGCGGTGAATTCATCGCCGTCGCGATCATGTTCTTCGCGTTCACCTCGATTGTGGCCAACTACACCTATGCGGAAAACGCCCTGGTCTATCTGGGGGCGCGCTCCAGAGGCTGGATCTATGCGCTCCGTGCCGGGGCCATTGCCATGGTGATCTGGGGCGGCTATCAGGCGGTTATTACCGTTTTCAACACTGCCGATGCGTCCATGGGTCTGATGGCGACCGTGAACCTGATCGCGATCGTCTTCCTTTCCGGCACCGTGGTTAAGCTGACCAGGGACTATCTGGCTCAGCGGCGCCAGGGCCAGATCCCCCACTTCCGGCTCAGTGACTACCCGGAGCTCGAAGACCGGGTGGAAAAAGAAATCTGGGAATGATCAGCCGGCCTGCGCCTGCCATAGCAGGCGCAGCGCCAACAATGTCAGAACCGTTGTGAAAAGGCGCTGGAACAACTGGTCATGCATCCGGTTGACCAGGTGCAACCCTACCCTTGTCCCCACCAGCCCACACCCGATCATGGCACCGATCCAGGGAACCCATTGGGGGAACTGGAAACCGGCAGCGCCGAACACCAGCGCCTTTGGCAGATGCTGCAGGGTCATGGCGCCGGAGAACGTTGCAATGGTGCGAAAGCGGTCTTCATGAAGCTGCTTGATAAAAGCGGCTACAAGTGGGCCAGTGGCACCAACGAAAAGCGTCAGGAAACTGGTCGCCGTTGACGCCAGCAGGATGCCGGAACGCCCCAGTGCGGCACGGGGTAATGAAGGGCTCCAACACAGGAAAAGAATAAACGCGGCTATGGTTGCCTGCCAGAGCTGCTCCGGCAACCGCACCAGAACCACCGCGCCCGCCCCCATGCCGAGCACCACCCCAGGCGCAAACGAGGCCAGCGTGCCCCAGTCCACACGGCGCCAGGTCATGGCAAGGCGGCCGCCATTGGAACCAAGCTGGATCAGACCATGGACGGGGACAATGGCCACTGGTGGCAGCCATAGGGCCATAAGGCCCAGCAACAGCACGCCACCGCCCGCTCCCAGGGCGGCGGTGATCATGGAGGTCATCAGGGAGGCGGCCAGCAGCAGACCCGCCGTCAGCGGGTCCAGAGCTGGTGGCACAAACCACGCCAGCACGGCGTCGGGTCAGACCCCGAGGCCGTCCAGGGCTGCTGCAAGCCAGTCCACCGTGCGGTCGATGTTGCGCAACTTTTCCAGCCCGAAAAGACCCACACGGAAGGTCTTGTAATCCTCTGGCTCATCACAGGCCAATGGTACACCCGCTGCCGTCTGGAGGCCCTGCTCAATGAAGCCACTGCCCTTGTGCAGATCGTCACGCCGGGTGTAAAGCACGACGACGCCTGGCGCTTCGAATCCTTCAGCCGCGACGCTTACAAAGCCTCGCTCGGCGAATAGCGCCCGCACCCGGCGGCCAAGCTCTTCCTGGCGTTCCCGGGTAGCATCCAGACCGTCATTGACGGTTTCCTGCACGGCATCCCGGAAGTCCTTGAGCGAATCGGTGGGCATGGTCGCGTGGTAGGCATGGCCACCGCCTTCATAGGCCTGCATGATCTGGTGCCATTTCTTGAGATCACCGGCAAAACTGCTGCTGGTGGTGGCTTCCAGGCGTTCCAGTCCCCGGTCACTCAGCATCACCAGGGCTGCGCAGGGGGATGCGCTCCATCCCTTCTGGGGCGCGCTGATGAGAACGTCCACGCCAATGGCGGCCATATCCACCCAGAGCGCTCCCGAGGCCACACAGTCGAGCACGAAGATCGCTCCCACTTCATGGGCGGCGCTCGCCAGCTGTGTCAGGTACTCATCCGGCAGTCGCATGCCTGCTGCTGTTTCCACATGCGGTGCGAACACAACCCCGGGCCTGTTCTCCCGGATGGAGGCAACAACCTCCTCCACGGGGGCCGGCCGGAAAGGCGCCTGACTTCCGGACTCTACCTGACGGGCCTTGTGCACCGTCGTTTCCGAGGCAATACGCCCCGCATCCAAGATCTGGCTCCAACGGTAGCTGAACCAGCCATTGCGAACGATCAGGCAGGCGGTGTCATTGGCAAACTGGCGTGCTACAGCCTCCATGCCGTAACTGCCGCCGCCTGGCACCACGATTGTGGCAGCGGCGTTGTAGACGCTTTTCAGAGTACCTGAAATGTCATTCATAACCCCCTGAAACTCTTGACTCATATGGTTCAGGGAACGGTCGTTGAACACGACGGAATACTCCAGAAGCCCTTCGGGGTCAACGATCGGGATCTGTTTTGACATGGTTCAGACACTCCTAGGTCCAGAATGGGAAGGATCTATTTTTAACATCTTCCGGGGCAGCCCTCCACCGAACGCCATCCTGTTGCTGCCAGGTCAGCATCAGGGTGGCCGTCAGTGGTGCCCCACAATGGCTTTCCCACAGAGGCTGGAGCCGTTAAAATGCGCGCTGTCCGCTGCGGAGAGGTGGCAGAGTGGACGAATGCACCGGTCTCGAAAACCGGCGACCGTGCAAGCGGTCCGAGGGTTCGAATCCCTCCCTCTCCGCCATCTATCTTTTTTTCTCCCCTGCCCAGAGGATGCTGCCGCAGCAACGCGAGCTGCCCGGTTCTTCTGTTACTTCTGCACCAGAAATCGCACAGATACCTGGTTGACCTGAAAAGTCAATGATCTATGGTTACCCATAACGGTAGATTGTCCGTTCCATACTGCCACGACAAAAAACCATCACGGCTCCCTGATGACGCAGGGTCACGGTTGCAAGCGGGATCGCATCCCTGAGCGGAGCAACACCCACCATTCACGAGGGGAATCCACTCATGCAACAACAGCTGTCAAAGGATTCAAACCAGGACCGGCTCAACCCAGTCGTGTTCTTCGGCTCTTCCATCCTGATTGTCGTCTTTGCTCTTTGGACCATGTTCTTCACGGGCGCTGCGGAGAACATGATCAACACCATGCTGGGATGGGTATCCACCACATTTGGCTGGTATTACTTTCTGACTGTGGTTGCCTATCTCCTTTTCGTCATCTGCATTGCTGGCTCACGCTTCGGGCATATCAAGCTCGGGCCCGATCACTCCCAGCCTGAATTCAATGTGGTGTCCTGGGCTGCGATGCTTTTCGCCGCCGGTATCGGCATTGACCTGCTGTTCTTCTGCATTGCCGAGCCGGTATCCCAGTTCCTGGCGCCGCCACAGGGCGAAGGCGGCACCGTTGAGGCGGCCCGCCATGCCATGGAACTGACCTTCCTGCACTGGGGTGTATCCGGCTGGGGGATCTATACCCTGGTAGGCATGTCCCTGGCCTATTTCAGTTACCGCCACCAGCTGCCGCTTACGATCCGCTCGGCTCTGTATCCCATCTTCGGCAAGCGCATCTACGGCCCCATCGGTCACGTGGTGGATATCGCAGCGGTGCTGGGAACAGTCTTTGGCATTGCAACCAGCCTGGGCATCGGCGTCATCCAGCTGAACTATGGGCTCAGCACTCTATTTGATCTACCCGAGAACACCTGGGTGCAAGCCGTTCTCGTGCTGCTGATCGTTGTCTTCGCCACCCTTTCGGCGGTAAGTGGGGTGGAGAAAGGCATTCGCCGGCTTTCCGAATTCAATATGCTGCTGGCTGCCCTGCTGGTGATCTTTGTCCTGATCGCTGGGCCCACCGTGTTTCTGCTGAACGCCCTGGTGATGAACATCGGTGATTACATCACCGGCTTCATCGGCATGTCATTCAACACCTACGCTTTTGAGCAGCCCACGGACTGGCTCAATGCCTGGACCATCTTCTTCTGGGCGTGGTGGATCGCCTGGGGGCCGTTCGTGGGTCTCTTCCTGGCCCGTATCTCGCGTGGCCGCACCATCCGTGAGTTCACCGTTGGCACACTCATCCTGCCCATGGCTTTCATGATGGTATGGATGTCCATCATGGGGAACAGCGCCATTGACATGATCATGAACGGAGCGGAATCGTTTGGCGAACAGGCCATGAACCATCCCGCCTCCTCGATCTACATGTTCATGGAAAGCCTGCCCCTGGCGGGCATAACCACCATCGTGGTGTCGATTCTTGCTATTGTGTTCTTCGTGACCTCAGGGGATTCTGGCGCCCTGGTGCTGTCGAACTTCACCTCCATCCTCAGGGACGTGAATCATGACGCCCCGGTATGGATGCGGGTTCTCTGGGCCGCCATCATCGGCTTGCTCACCCTGGCCCTGTTGATGGCGGGCGGCCTTCATGCCCTGCAGAGTACCGTGGTTGTCATGGGGCTGCCATTCTCGGTGGTGCTGTTCTTCATCATGGTTGGCCTCTACAAGGCCCTCAAAACGGAATCGCTCAAGCGCCACAGGCCACGCCCCGCGCCAGCCGGTGCTTTTGCCGGCACGGATGTGGAGGCCCCCACCTGGCGCCACCGGCTGACCCGGGCCATGCGTTTCCCGGACTATGACCAGGCCATGCGCTTCCTTGAACAAACCG
This sequence comes from Salicola sp. AFF1, assembly GCF_056783195.1. NCBI lineage: Bacteria > Pseudomonadati > Pseudomonadota > Gammaproteobacteria > Oceanospirillales > Halomonadaceae > Salicola > Salicola sp. AFF1. Next base: position 12,170 of record NZ_JBXAYL010000028.1, on the reverse strand, counting down.
TCAAGCCGGCGATGGCCGAAATCGAGCACGAACTCAAGGAACGCGGCGTGGATGCCAGGATTGACGGCTGGGACGACGAGTCCCGGCACCTGGAACTGAATGTGGATCTGGGGGACGACGGACTGTTCACCTATCAGGTCTGGCCCCGTCGCGCGACCATGCCCGCGTTCGCCATCAGGCCGCACGCGGAACACAACACCTATTACCAGCTTGAGGTGCACCTGGAGGAAGGGGGCCAGGGCTATGATCTGATGGATTATACCCAGTCCCAGATCATCGAGGACATTCTCGACCAGTACGAACGCCACATGGTGTACCTGCGGCGGCGCCATGAAGCGCCCGGTGATGTTTCCATGCCGGGCCAGCATGGCCGCAATGGGGAATAGGTGAACACTCGGATGGAGTAGCAAGTGCACCGGCGAGCTTGAACACGGGAGTCAATCATGAGCGAGCAAACGTTTGACCGTGAAGCGGATTACGTCATCGTCGGTGCCGGCTCTGCCGGTTCCGTACTGGCGGACCGGTTGAGCGCGGATGGTAAACACCAGGTACTGGTGCTGGAGTTTGGCGGTAAGGACAACTCCGTGTTCATCCAGATGCCAACCGCCTTCTCCATTCCCCTGAATAAGCCCCGTTTTGATTGGGGCCTGCACACCGAACCCGAACCAGGCCTGAACAACCGCTCGATCCATCAGGCCCGGGGCAAGGTGATAGGTGGCTCCTCCTCGATTAACGGCATGGCCTATGTTCGGGGCTCGGCCGGCGACTTCGCCGAGTGGCAGGAACGCGGCGCCCGGGGGTGGGATTATGCTGATGTCCTGCCCTACTTCCGGCGTGCCGAGGACTGCATCTATGGGACGGACGAGTATCGCGGCACCGGCGGCCCCCTGGGCGTGTGCAATGGCAACAATATGCGTAATCCGCTCTACCGGGCCTTTATCGAGGCGGGCGAGCAGGCCGGCTATGGCCGAACCAGTGACTACAACGGCTACCGCCAGGAAGGCTTTTGCCGTATGGACATGACCGTACGGGATGGCGTGCGCGCATCCACGGCCAACGCCTACCTCAAGCCCGCCCTTAAACGCCACAACCTGCAACTGGAAATGCATGCGCTCACCCAGCGCGTGATCATGGACGGCCAGAAAGCGGTTGGCGTGGAATACAAGAAGCATGACCAGGTTGTCCGGGTTCGCGCCCGCCAGGAAGTCATCCTCTCTGCCAGTGCGTTCAACTCGCCCAAGTTGCTGATGCTCTCGGGCATTGGTCCGGCTGACCATTTACGTGAACATGGTATTGAGGTGGTTCGGGATCTGCCCGGTGTGGGAGACAACCTGCAGGATCATCTGGAAGTATGGGTCCAGCGTCGCTGTACCCAGAAAATCACCCTCAACGGTTGGCTCAACCCCCTGGCCCAGGGCTGGATCGGCGCACGCTGGTTGTTGACCAAGACCGGACTGGGTGCCAGCAACCAGTTCGAATCCAATGGCTACATCCGCAGCCGGGCCGGACGCCAGTATCCGGACCTGCAATACCATTTCCTCGCCGGCGCTATTGCCTATGACGGCTCCAGCGCGGTCAAGGGCCATGGTTTCCAGGTGCATCTGGGGGCCAACAAGCCCTACAGTCGTGGCCGCGTCTGGCTGCGCTCGGCGGATCCCGCCGACCCGCCCCGGATGCGGTTCAACTACCTGGCCGAGGAAGCGGACAAACAGGCTTACCGCGATGGGGTTCGGCTGACGCGGGAACTGTTCGCCCAGCCCGCCTTCGACCCCTATCGCGGCGAGGAAGTCTCGCCTGGCAGGGACGTCCAGAGCGATGACGAAATCGACGACTGGGTGGCCCGGAGTGCGGAAACCGCCTATCACCCCTGTGGCACCTGTCGCATGGGCGAGGATGACGGGGCCGTGGTGGATCCGGAGTGCCGGGTGCGTGGGGTCGCGAACCTGCGCGTGGTGGATTCGTCCATCATGCCCACCGTCACCAACGGCAACATCAACGCGCCCACCATCATGATCGGGGAAAAGGCCGCCGATCATATACTGGGCAGGGAACCTCTACCCCCCTCCGAAGCGGAAGCCTATTTTGCCCCGAGCTGGCAGGCCCAGCAGCGCGAAGGCGCCCCGACCCGGCGGGTGGATGAAGTGGACTGACCGGACCAGGCGGTAACCAGCGCGTATCGCCTTCATAGTGTCTGACGATTGCGCTGAGTGGAAGTCGGGTGAGAGCGTTGGCGTTGATGTACCAGAATCAACCACAAGCCGACCTCGACACCCCGGAAGCCATTCACCAGCTGGTTCAGTCGTTCTATGGCCGTCTGCTGGATGACCCGGTCATGGCCTCGGTCTTTCTGGAATCCGCCGGAGTCAATCTGGATCACCACCTTCCGACGATCGAGGCCTACTGGCGCAAGATGCTGCTTGGCGAGCGCGGGGGCTATACCCGGAACATGGTGGCCCGGCATGAAGCAGTACACGCCAAGCACCCCCTTACCATGGAGCACTTCGAGCGCTGGGGGATGCACTTCCACGCCACGGTGACCGAGCTTTTCGAGGGGCCCGGCGCCGACAGGGCCCACCGGATCGCGGACCGGATTCTGGCCAATCTGAAGTCCTGGCTGCTGGAACCTGAGACCGTTCAGGAGGCATAAAGGCGCGCTGCCTCCTCGGTCACCATGGCATGCCGACGTGCCAGCGCCGCCCGGTCGTTGTCATACCCGCCAGCGATCACCGTGGCTACCGGGATCCGGCGCTGTTTAAGGGTTTCGAGAACCAGCGCCTCACGCCGTCTTATCCCCTCATAACTGACACCCAGCCGGCCCAGGGGATCATCCGCGTAAATGTCCACACCTGCCGCGTACAGGACCATGTCGGGTTGCCATCGGTCCAGCTGGGCATGGAGGCAGTTGGCGACCTCATTCAGGTAATCCGCGTCGCCAAGTCCGTCCGGCAGGGCCAGGTCCACGTCACTCAGGGCCTTGGTGAAAGGAAAGTTCCTGCCGCAGTGAATGGAACAGGTGACGGCGCGGGGGTCACCCGCCAGCAGGCGGGCGGTTCCGTCGCCCTGGTGCACGTCGCAGTCAAAGATCAGGATACGATCCAGTCCATTGCATTCAAGCAAAACATGAGAAGCCACTGCCAGGTCATTGATGATGCAGAATCCTGCCGCAACGTCATACTGGGCGTGGTGGGTGCCGCCGGCCTGGTGGCAGGCAATGCCGTAATGCAGAGCCAGCTGGGCTGTCAGCACGGTTCCCGCCGGGGATGTCAGCGTGCGCCGGACCAGTCCCTCGCTCCAGGGCAGGTTAACCCGCTTCAATTCACGATGCGTCAGGCGATTGGTCCGGAAGCGTTGAACATAGTCCGGGCAGTGTACCGCGTGCAGCCAGTCGTCCCGACAACGTCCGGGCCGGAACCGGTTAGCCGCTGTCGCAATCCCGGCTTGCTGGAGGTGTTCCATGAGCAGCCCGAACTTGCTCATCGGGAAACGATGGGACCCCGGAAACGGAAAACTGTAGCAGGGGTGGTGCACAATAGGGACCAAAAGCGGGCGCTCCTTTCATCTCGGGCCCGTCTAACTGTATAAGGGGCTTTGAGCCATGCCAAGCTTAAGGAGGTCCCGCCGTGAGCCGAGGGCTCAATTACCGTCATCTTCACCACTTCTGGATGGTTGCCCGTGAAGGCTCCATCGTGCGCGCCGCTGAAGCGCTTGACCTCGCGCCCCAGACCCTCAGCAGCCAGATCAGTACCTTTGAGGCGGACATTGGCACCCGGCTTTTCGAGCGCCGTGGCCGGAGACTGGTGATGACCGATCATGCGCGCACCATTTTCCAGTACGCCGACCCCATGTTCCGGACCGCTGAGGAGCTGGAAAGCTGGCTCGACGAATCGGAGGCCGCGCCCGCCCGCAAACTGCGCATCGGCATCGTTGCCTCCATCCATAAGTTGTTTGCGTATCGTGTTATTGCACCCGCACTTGAGATAGCGACTCCCATCACCCTCAAGTGCCGCACGGGTAGCCCAGGCGACCTCACCCAATCCCTCGCTCGCCATGAACTGGATGTGGTCATCACGGACCGCCCTCCAACCGGCGACGAGGATTTTCAATGGCACCTGAATCCCCTCAGCCAATCCGCCATCAGCCTTTTCGCTGAACCCACCCTCGCGGAGCGCCTGGCCCCCGGTTTCCCGGGCAGTCTTGACAGCGTTCCCTTTCTGGCCAACGCCCTTGAGGCGCCCTATTACCAGCAGCTTATGCAATGGTTCCGGGACCGGGGAATCCGGGTCCAGGAGGCGGCGGAGATTGACGACAGTGCCCTGATCAAGGTCTTCGGTCGGGCCGGCCTGGGCGTTTTCGCGGCACCGACCCTGATCCGGGATGAGGTCTGTCGCCAGTACCAGGTTCAGGAGCTTGCGAGCCTCGAGGCTGTCCGGGATCAGATCTATGCACTCCACGGGGCCGAGGGCCTGCGCCATCCGGGAATAAAGGCCATCTGCTCCGGATCCTGATTATCAGATTTTTTCGGTTATCAAAACGAAAGAACCTTATTTATTCGATCCATCCAGAAACCGATACTGGGGCTGTCATCAATAGAGGAGACCGGCCATGAAAACCATCCTCAAGTACTGTCTTGACGCATCCGGTAACGATAACAGCCTCAGGCTGACCGAGGGGTTTCGTGTGGTTCGCACCGAGTACATTGCGGCGGAGAAGCGTGTCTACATGTGGGTGGAAGTTCCCCTGAAAGCCGGTACGCCGGAGGTCCGGGTTGACTTCAGGGTGATTCCATCAGGCCAGCCCATCAGGGACGATTATCAGTATGTGGGGACAGCCCTCGATACGCTGGATCCGGAGGCCTATCACGTCTTCAGCTATCAACCGGTGTACCAGTCAGCTCAGCCACCCCGGTCCACAGAGGGCGCGAGTCAGCTCGTGCGGGTGGCCTGAAGCTGGCGCCAGGGTCCGGGATTCATGGTCTGCCCGGGCCTTGTCTCCTGTCGCTGAGCACTGGCCGACGTGACCCCAGCCACTGGTCCATAACCTTCAATTGGTCGTATAACTCAGCGAAGTGACAGTCTCTGGGGGAATGATCCATGGATACACTGTTCTACGACGGCCAGTGCCCGCTTTGCATCAAGGAAGTCCGTCTTCTCCAGCGCATCGGGGATGACGATCTTCGATTGATTGATGTACACAGCCTTCAGGACCCGGCCGTCTGGCCCGGCGTGTCACGCGAGCACCTTCTGCAGCGGCTGCACCTGCTCGACGACTGGGGCATCTACCGCACCGGGCTCCGCGCCACGGTCCAGACCTGGTGCCATACGCCTTTCGGGTTCCTTTTCCGGCTGCTGCTGATTCCCGGTCTCCGCATACTGGCCGAAGCGGCCTACAACCGCTGGGCGCAGCGGCGCTATTGCCACCGTTACGGGTGTGCGGTCGTGTCTGGAAGCCATTGATTCAGAAAATCTGCGGCGGCATGCTGCGACAGATCTCACTGGCACTGATCGGGCTGATGGCCCTGAGCATGGGATGCAGCAACGTGAATCCGCACTACGACCCGGATAAAGCCCACCACACCGAATCCGGCTTCACCAATAACTACAACGCGGATAAACCAGGCGGCGGCGACTTCCTTCGCTGGCAATGGAACCGCTGGTGGAACGGCCTCCCCAAACCACCGGCCGAACCCATCGAAGGGATTGAGCCGGACCTCGGGTACATACAGAACAACGAGGACGATGTAGCCCTGACCTGGATCGGCCATGCCACCGTGCTCTTGCAGGTCGGTGGCCTGAACATCCTTACCGACCCCCAGTTCTCGGACCGTGCCTCGCCGGTGTCGTTCGCCGGTCCGCCCCGGCACCAGCCACCAGGCGTGGCGCTTGAGGATCTGCCCCACATTGACGCGGTCGTCATCTCCCACGCCCACTACGATCACCTGGACCTGGCGTCCGTCACCACACTCTATCAGCAGGCGGGTGGCCCGCCCCGATTCTTCATTCCCTTAGGTATGGGCCAGTGGTTCCGGGACCATGTCACCGACGGTGACAACACCCACCTGGACCCCATGGATTGGTGGCAGACGCGCGAATTCCGGGGCGCAACCATCCGTTTCCTGCCCGTCCAGCACTGGAGTTCCCGTACGCCCTGGGACGAAAACGAAATGCTCTGGGGCGCCTGGGCGGTGACGCATCCGGATTTTGATTTTCTGTTCGGCGGCGACTTCGGGTACTCAAAGGACCTGAGGGACATTGGAGAACGGACAGACGGCTTTGACCTGGCCGCCCTGCCCATCGGCGCCTACGAGCCGCGCTGGTTCATGAAGAGCAACCACGTAAACCCGGAGGAGTCCGTGCAGGCCATGAAGGACGTTGGTGCCCGCCAGGCCATGGCCATCCACTGGGGCACCTTTGAGGGCCTGACCGACGAGCCGCTGGACGAGCCGCCTGAGCGACTCAGACAGGCACGGGAAGCCGCCGGTCTGTCACCGACGGATTTCCGGATCCTCAGTCACGGCGAGACCTTTCGGCCAGGAAATCGCTGAGCACCCGGGCGGTTTCACTCTCGCGGCTCTTCGCCACCAGCGCTTCAGGGGCGCCCTCAGCAACCACCCGACCACCGCCATCGCCGCCGTCCGGGCCCATGTCCAGCACCCAGTCCGCTTCCGCGATCAGGTCCAGGTTGTGCTCGATCAGCATCACGCTGTTGCCGGCATCCACCAGCCGGTGCAGCACATGGATGAGTCGCTCGACATCCGCCATGTGCAATCCAACCGTGGGTTCATCCAGGATGTAGAGGGTGTGGGGCTGGTTCTGGCGGCGCACGTCCGGCCTTGCCCGGGCCAGTTCGGTCACCAGTTTCAGGCGCTGGGCCTCCCCGCCGGACAGCGTCGGGCTCGGCTGGCCCAGGCTCAGGTAACCCAGCCCGACCGCCTGCATCAGCTCCAGTGCATGGTGGATCTTCGAGTGGGCGCGGAAGAACTCAACGCCCTCGTCCACGCTCATGCGCAGCACCTCGCCGATGTGCTTGCCGCCATAGGTCACGGCCAGCGTCTCGGGCGTAAAGCGGTCGCCGCCGCAGACCTCACAGGGCACGGATACGTCCGGCAGGAAGTTCATTTCCACCTTCTTGAGCCCCTGGCCGTCACAGCCCGGGCAGCGTCCTTCCTTCGTGTTGAAGGAGAAACGGCCGGCGTTATAGCCACGCAGGCGCGCTTCCTCGGTACCGGCAAAGAGCTTGCGGATGTTGTCCCAGATGCCCACGTAAGTCGCCGGGCAGGAGCGGGGCGTCTTGCCGATGGGCGTCTGGTCCACCTCGAACACGCGATCCAGCGCCTGCCAGCCCTCAATACGCCGGCAGCCCCGAGAGGTGGGTTTCCCGTCACGCCCTGCGCCGTTCAGCACGCGCAGATTATCGTGCAGAATGCCGCGCACGAGTGAACTCTTACCCGAGCCGGACACGCCGGTCACGCACACCAGCCGTTCCAGCGGCAGGCGCACGTCCACGCCACGCAGGTTATGCAGGCTGGTTCCGCTCACATAGAGCCAGTTTTCCGCCTCGGTGGGTCGGCGGTCTTCGGCAATCAGCGGGTGCCGGATGGGGTCGGCCAGACAGCGCCCGGTGGTGGACTCCGGATTGGCTTCGAGTTCTGCAACCGTGCCCTCGGCGACCACGCGCCCGCCGTTGACCCCGGCGCCCGGGCCCAGATCAATGACATGCTCCGCGCGGCGGATGGTGTCCTCGTCGTGCTCCACCACCAGGATGGTGTTGCCCTTGCCTTCCAGCCGGCCGAGGGTGTCCAGAAGCATGCGGTTGTCGCGCGGGTGCAGGCCGATGGTGGGCTCGTCCAGGATGTAGCACACGCCCTGGAGGTTGGAGCCCAGCTGGGCCGCGATGCGGATGCGCTGGGCCTCGCCCCCGGAGAGCGTGGGCGCGGCCCGGTCCAGGTTCAGGTAGGCCAGCCCCACCTGCTGCAGGAAGTCCAGTCGTGCGCGAATCTCCGGCATGATGTCCTGGGCGACCTCCGCATCACGCCCGGTCAGCGCCAGGGCTTCGAAACGGTCCGCCGCCTCCTTCACGGACAGCGCCGTGTACTCGGCGATGTTGCGTTCCCGGAAGTAGACCGACAGCGCCTCTGGCTTGAGGCGACGCCCGGCACAGGCGCGGCAGACACCTGTTTCCTGATCGTCATCTTCCTCCAGCCACACGGCCTCTTCTCCCGTCTGGTCCTCATCGAAACCACTCAGGGCCAGGCCTGTGCCGTAGCAGGAGGGGCACCAGCCGTGCTTGGAGTTGTAGGAGAACAGCCGCGGATCCAGCTCCGGGAAGCTGCGCCCGCAACCGGGGCAGGCACGCTCGGTGGAGAAGATGGTCTCGCCCGCCTCTGTCAGCAGTTTCATGGTGCCGTCCCCGTAGGCCAGCGCCTCGCCGATCAGGCGATCCAGCGTCGCCTCATTGCCGGGCGTAACGGTGAGCGTGCCCATGGGCAGGTCAATGTCGTGTTCCTGGTGGCGGGCCAGGCGCGGCCAGTTGGCCGTGGGCTGATACTCACCGTCCACGCGGAGGTGTTCAAAGCCCTTCTTCCCGGCCCAGGTGGCCAGATCCGTGTAGTAGCCCTTGCGCGCCACCACCATGGGCGCCAGCAGCGTCGCTTCCTGCCCACGGGCATCGCGAAGGATGCGGGCACGGATCGCCTCCGGCGTCTGCTCATCAATGGGCAGCACGCACGCCGGGCAGTATTGGGTGCCCAGTTTGACGAACAGCAGCCGCAGGAAGTGGTAGAGCTCGGTCATGGTGGCCACGGTGCTCTTGCGCCCGCCCCGGCTGGTGCGTTGCTCGATGGCCACCGTGGGCGGAATGCCGAAGACCGCGTCCACGTCCGGTCGGGAGGCGGGCTGGACGAACTGGCGGGCGTAGGCGTTGAGGGATTCCAGGTACCGCCGCTGGCCCTCGTTGAAGACAATATCGAAGGCCACGGTGCTCTTGCCGGAGCCAGAGAGGCCTGTGAGCACGGTCATCTGGTTGCGCGGAATCCGGATATCCACGTTCTTGAGGTTGTGCTCGCGGGCCTGGTGGATGGTGATGGCATCCGGGTCGCCACTGTAGGGTGCCGGTGCTTCGGCCACCATGGGCTGGCTGTCAGCCTCGGTGCTCTGCCCCAGGTAGTCCCGGAGCGCTTTCCCAGTGTGGCTTCCGGGCACCGCCATGACCTGTTCCGGTGTGCCACTGGCGATCAGTTCCCCACCCCGGTCGCCGCCTTCCGGCCCCAGGTCGGTGAGCCAGTCGGCGGCCGCCATCAGGTCCTGGTTGTGCTCGATCACGGCCAGTGAGTGGCCCTCCGCCAGCAGCCGCCGGAAGGCCCCGAGCAGCGTGGCCACGTCGTCCATGTGCAGGCCGGTGGTGGGCTCGTCGAACAGGAACAGCAGGTGGTCGCTCGCTCCCTTGCGCCCGGCGGCCTTGGCCAGGTGCCCGGCCAGCTTGAGGCGCTGGGCCTCGCCTCCTGAGAGGGTCGGTACCGGCTGGCCCAGGCTCATATAACCCAGGCCCACCGCCTGCAGCGGCTCCAGGCCCTGAAGTACCTTCGGGTAGTCCGCGAAGAAGCTCACCGCCTGGTTCACGGACATCTCCAGCACACCCGCGATGGACTGCGGCGGCACCGGGCTCTCCGTGGACGGCGGCAGGGTCACCTCCAGGATCTCCGGCCGGAAACGCCGACCGTCGCAGTCCGGGCAGCGCAGGTAAACGTCGCTCAGGAACTGCATCTCCACATGCTCAAAGCCGTTGCCGCCACAGGTGGGGCAGCGGCCATTGCCGGCGTTGAAGCTGAAGGTACCCAGGGTATAGCCCCGCTCCTTCGCTTCCGGAAGGCCCACGAAGACCTTGCGGATGGCGTCGAAAGCGCCCACGTAGCTCGCCGGTGTGGAGCGCGTGGTGCGCCCGATGGGCGACTGGTCGATGAGGACGGCGTCATCGATTCGCTCATGGCCCTCAATGACCTCATGGGCGCCAGGTACTTCCCCGGGGTGGCCCTTGAGCTCGGACACAGCGCGGTAGAGGACGCTTTCCATCAGGGTGGACTTGCCGGAGCCGCTGACGCCGGTGAGGACGACCAGGGCGTTCAGGGGGAGAGCCACATCCAGGTCCTTCAGGTTGTGTTCCCTAGCGCCACGAATGCGGATGGCATTATCAGCGTCTACGCTCGCCCCCTGGGCGCCGTGCTCAATGGTGTTCACCTGCCGCCGCCCGGTCAGGTAGTCCGCAGTAAGAGACTGCCCTTCCCGCATCAGAGTGTCCGGGTCGCCCTCGAAGACAATGCGCCCGCCCTGCTCGCCCGGGCCCGGCCCCATGTCGATGATGCGGTCGGCCGCCTGCATCACCTGGGGATCGTGCTCCACCACCAGCAGGGAGTTGCCGGCATCGCGCAGGCGGTGCATGACGCCGATGATGCGGTCCATGTCCCGCGGGTGCAGGCCAATGCTGGGCTCGTCCAGCACGAACAGCGTGTTCACCAGCGAGGTGCCCAGGGCCGTGGTCAGGTTGATGCGCTGGACCTCGCCTCCCGAGAGGGTGCGGGACTGGCGGTCCAGGGTCAGGTAGTCCAGCCCCACGGCCACCAGGTAGCCAATACGGGCGCGGATGGCGTCCAGCAGCAGGTCCGCGGCTTCGTCCAGGGGCGCAGGCAGCTCGATCCGGTCAAACAGCGCGGCCACCCGCCCCAGGGGCAGGTTCATCAGGTCCGCCAGGTTCAGGCCCGGCTGCTGCTCCAGAGTCTCCTGCGGCAGGGTAACGCCCACGGGCCGGAAGCGCTCGTTCGGCTCAACAACCGTATCCGCGTCCGCCTTTGAGCCCAGGCGCCAGAGCAGCGATTCGGTCTTGAGGCGGGCACCCTTGCACGCCGGGCAACGGTCGTAGGAGCGGTAACGGGAGAGCAGCACCCGGATGTGCATCTTGTAGGACTTACTCTCCAGGTAGTCGAAGAAACGCCGCACCCCGTACCAGCCACCCCGGCTCACGTTCCAGCGCCAGTCCCTGTCGCCATCGACCACCCACTGGCGATCAGCCTCCGGCAGATCCCGCCACGGGATGTCAGTGGCCACGCCTTCCGTGCGGCATTTCTTCAGAAGATCCTGCTGGCATTCGGAGTAACTCTCGGTCTGCCAGGGCTTTATGGCGCCCTCTTCAATTGATTTCGAATCATCCGGGATCACCAGGCGGTAATCGATGCCCATGACGCGCCCGAAGCCCCGGCACTCCTCACAGGCCCCCATGGGGGAATTGAACGAGAAACTGTTGGGGATGGGGTCAGTGTAGTCCCGGTCGCAGTCCGGGCAGTGCAGGCCCCGGGAATAGAGCCACTCCGCCTCGGGTTCCCGGTTATCGTCGAGCGGCTGCGCGATGAGCCGGCCCTGACCGGCCCGTAACGCCCCTTCGACTGCCTCGGTGAGACGATCCCGGCGGTCTCCGGAAAGCCGTACACGGTCCTGGGTCACCCTCAGCGAGCCGTCGTCCAGAGTCTCAACCCGTGTATAGCCCTGGCGTTCCAGCTCGGTTCGCACCCGATCCTCGGCCACATCCCCGCTCAGTGGCATATCGAAGGCGATCACGGCCCGCCGCCCCGCGCCCCGTTCCAGAAGGTCGGCGACGATGCTGTCCTCGCTGTCCCGCCGCACCTCGCGCCCGCAGCCGCCGCAGTAGAGCCGCGCCGCGCGGGCGAACAGGAGCTTCAGGTGATCGTTGAGCTCGGTCATGGTGCCGACCGTGGAGCGCGAGTTGCGCACCGGGTTGGTCTGGTCGATGGCGATGGAAGGCGGGATGCCCTCGATGGCGTCCACGGCCGGCTTGTCCATGCGATCCAGGAACTGGCGAGCGTAGGGCGAGAAGGTTTCCACGTAACGGCGCTGGCCCTCGGCGTAGACGGTATCGAAGGCCAGCGAGGACTTACCCGAGCCACTGGGGCCCGTGACGACGGTCAGCTCCCCAACGGGCAGGTCGACGTCAAAGTTGCGCAGGTTGTTCTGGCGGGCGCCACGGACGCGGATCACGTTCTGGTTTCGGCTCATGGACGATACAGCTCACGCGTTGAAAGGGGTGATTAAACCTAGGAGTCTGCGCGGTAGAAACCGCATTCTGGCATAATAACGCGAAATTCTTCTCTTGCAGGAAGCCCGATGGGA
>NZ_JBXAYL010000027.1:0-38170 GCF_056783195.1 Salicola sp. AFF1 | reverse complement strand
CTCCAATGCTTAACAGGATGGAATCAGTGTGAGGGGTGTTCAGGCCAGCGAATAGGTGTCGGTTCGTTGGCGCTTACCTTCTTCCTGTGGCGCCAGCGCCTGATACTGTTCGCCAAACAGAGCCTTCCCCATCGGGTTGATGAAGGCCATAAGCGCAGGTGTGCTACGCCAGTTGCTTTCCAGCTCCTGGACATCGCCCTGGTTGGCATGCTCCTGCTCGATCAGGGCGTTGAACAGCCGCGGGTCGGCCCCCTGGAACTCCATGATGGACTGCTTCAGGTCCCCGACGATCAGTGTAGGGATTCCTTGCTCCTGTAGGCGTTGAAGCAGGGCGTACTGGAGTGGGTTGGTGTCCTGAAATTCGTCGATGATGAGGCAATCGAACCGGTCTGCAACTTCCTGCCGCCACTCCGGGGTGTCCAGAATGGTGCTGGCGAGGCCAACCATGTCGCCGTAGTCGATCAGCCCGGACTCCACCTTCAGGGCCTGGTAGTGCGCGAGAGCCTCCAGTGCGCCCCGGAGCAGGTAGTCGATATGGGCCAGTGCTTCGTTCAGTGGGCCTGGATGGACCTGCAGCTGGTCGGCAGCGTTCCAGATGGCTTCAGCCAGGTAGGCGTGTTCGTGATCGCCTTTTTTCTCGTCTTTGATGTCGGGGGCTTTTACTTCCTGGAGCTGTTTCCAGAGCCCCCAGTCGTTCTGAAGGCGCTCGGGCGTGGCATCGTAGATTGCATCCACAAAAGCCCGTGTCTCTTTATTGGAGTTCCATTCATTGGCCAGCGCGGACTTATCGGGGTATTCGGCTTTAAGGGCTTCAATTGCGCCCCAGAGTTGCTGGCGCAGTGTCTCCGCATTGAACGTTTGCCCTTAGAGGTCCTTTGCAAGGCCCTGTGCCTGTTCGAGTAGAGTGCGGGCATCCTTCTCATCGCCTGACTCGCCTTTGCCCAGAGAGCGAAGGTGATTGGCCACACTGAGCAGTGTGTTCTGGAGTTCGTCCGCCGGCTCCACGAACCCGTCCTTGCGGTAGCTGCCGGTGTAACCGTACTGCGCCAGGTTGTCGATTAACGGCGCGATCGCCTCAACCTGGTTGAGCGCCCGGCTGAGCAGCAGTTTCTGCTCATGCTCCGTCAGCTGCCGTGGCTCTGGGGAAAGGCCTTTTTCCCAGGCGAAGCCCTCCACGATTTCTCGCCCGAAGGCGTGGATCGTGGTGATGGTCGCATCCTGCACCCGGTTGGCTTCTTCAATGAGCCCAGCTTTGAGCAGGTCAATCCGGATCCGTTGACGCATCTCGTTGGCAGCCGCCTTGGTGAAGGTGACCGCCAGGATACGATCCGGCGCCACGGCGCCATGTCTGACCCAGTCGGTCAGCTGCGTCTGAATGGTGTGGGTTTTGCCAGCACCAGCGCCAGCCTTGATCAGAGTGAGAGGATTCGGTGTGGTCATTCAGGGCTCTCCGTATCCGGCCGGGTAAAACGTTTGATCAGAGGCCTTTCGTTGCTTTCGGTAAGCGCGTAGGTTTTGACCCCCTCGCTCTTCCAGGCTTTGGCGTCGCCATCGTTGTTGAGCGTTACGATCCCATCTCTGAGGTCACTGATGCGTTGCTGGATAAGATCTGCTGCTTGCTCGGATTGTTTTTCCAGCGGCACGCTGGGTTGCTTGGCATGAACACCGGGTACCTCCTCAAGGGGGTAATCCGAGACCATGTGGCAGTCGTTCATAGTGAAGTAGCCACTGAGCACGCTCGTTGAGCCGTGGCTTTGGCTGTACAGGCTGCGATAGATGTAGGTCTGCAGGTCATAGCCTTTATCCAGCCGCTTGAGGTGGTCCGGATGCTTGGACTTTTTGTAGTCCAGCACGAGCGTGTTCTGATCCCGTTCGAGAATGGCGTCCGCCCAACCGGCTACGGAAATACCCCACAGAGTGCCGTGCAGCTGAACCTCGGCCTGCGCTAGCTTCCAGCCGGTTTGCTGGCACCAGGTCATGAACCCCTGTAGCGCCGCTCGCACTTGTTGGCGGAGCTGGCGTCGACTGAACTCCCAGTCCGGCAGGTTCAGGAACGGAGCCTGGGTGGCTACGGCTTCTTTGAAATAGGACTCAAACCTTTGGTCGCTCCAGTCCTGTTCCGGCTCTTTGGCGTAGAGCTCGAAAACGTGGTGCGCGACGCTGCCTTGGACTGCGGGGCCCGCTTTGAGCGGTTCCCACTGCCTGGATGTGAGGTGGAACCGATCCAGGACCCAGACCAGTGGTGAAAGCAACAACCGCTCCAGGCTGCTTGGAGATTCCGGGAGTGGCTTTTCACGATTCTCGTCTTTGGCGTTAAGCAGGTCCTTGCCTAACGTCAGATCCCTCAGATGGGGTTCGGATGCTGGCTCTGGGGTGATGGCGCTCGGCTCCAGCAGAGGGTGCTCGAATGAGGTGGCAGGGGTGAGCAACGCCTCGGGCTTCAGGTTTTCCGGGGCCATGAAGCACAGAGCCATGTCCACCAGTGTTTCGCTGGCTTCAAGCTTGGTGCCGTCGTAATCACGCTGAGCAAGCGTGAACGTGATCCGGTCGTCCGCGCGTGCCAGAAGCTGACGGAAGCGTTGTTGCCAATTTGTCCGCTCTTGCTCAATTGAGGGTATTTTAAGAGTCGTTTTGTCTTTCAGGGAATCAAAGCGGTCTCTTGGTATTGCCCCGGTGGCTGCTCCGCTGTACTGGTAGTTCCCTTGATTAAAGCCAACCACGAAGAGCTCGGACACTTGGAAGGGCAGAGGTGAATCTTCTCGGATCAGCGTGACAGCGTTGAGCAGGCGTTTTGCCTCGGTATCCAAAACAATCTCGCCAACCGGGAGTTGGGCGAGGGCACGGCGGGCGTAATCGGTCTGGCCCTGATCGCTGTAGGTATTCAGCAGGGTGGCAAGTTCGTCCAGAAGCTCATTCATGCGCGCCTGAGTGAGCGTGAGCTGATTGCGGGTTTCGCAACGTTCAACGATTCTGCTCAGCCATTCCATGAGGCTGCCAGGGTCATCTTCTACTTCCCGTTGGAATAGGCGGTCGAGCAGTGCCTGTTCCTCTGTGTCGTTACTCTCCGGATTCTTGCCGCTCTGGATCCGTTCAGCGAAGCGATGTCCGCGGGAGATTGACCACGGCATGAGCGGGTTTATGAGCACACTCATGCGGGCCATAGGCACGCTTGGGTTGAGGTGGTAATTGAGCAAGTCGTGGAGCAGGGCGGTTTGCCAGTCCCAGATCCTTGTGGTGCCGGAAACATTGTTCAGCAGGAAACCCGCCTTGTTCAGAAGGCTTTCAAGGTGGTGTGCGTAGTCACTGGCCTCTGGCACCACCACAGCCATACGCTCGGGGGGTGTTCCCTCAGTGGCGGCCTTCTGGATCATTGCGGTGACGACCTGGACTTCCTGCAATGCGTCGCGGAAGGTGAGCCAGTAAGTGGCTTCGATAGGAATCGGGGGTTGTTCTGGCGCAAAAAGCGATTCGTCGAATGAGTGTAGCGATTGCTTGCCGTTTGTACCTGGTTGTTGGAGTTGTTTTGGTACCTTCTCATCCCGGGGCTGTGGGTTGTCAGGGTCTTCTGGCTCCTGGCATGCGGCGGTCATTTGTACCGCGATAACGATTTCCCGCTGCCAAGGGTAGAGTCTCTGCAAGTCCTGGTGCAGGTGGATGTGGAGAGGCTCGATAGCCGGTTGATGCTGAACCTGATGCCACTGTGCAGCGACCGCTTGTACCCCCGGGCGGATGGAGCCCATCGCCTGGTGCAGTCGAACCAGATCATTAAAGTAGCGCTCATAGCGACCACAGGGCGATTCTATTGGCTGGAGCGTTTCCTCGATCAGTAGGTGATTGAGGGCAAACTGCAGGGATTGAGACAGCTTTGCGATTGTCTGGGCCTCGTCGGTCTGCAGGTTCTGCTGCCAGAACGCATTCTCAACCCTGGGAGCGGCTTCCCGTAGCTGCGCCTCCCAATCCTGCTCATCCGGCACAACCAGCCATAGCTCCGCCAGCGTTTTCAGAAGCGCATCCACATCCCCAACGCGCACGCCGAGGGTATTCTCCCGTGCCAGTTCCCGGCGGGTCTGGGCGGCGGTTAGCGCATTTTCAACGAGGATGAAGTGCAAGAGAATTCCTTCTGGTTGCTGTTACCCAAGCTACGGGAAGAGCCAATTTCCATTATGGGATGCCAGGCGACACCCTGTGTCGTCATAGACCAGATGGGATAACACGCGCGACTGCACAAGGTGGAAGGCTTGGCGATCATATGCCTCTGAGCGTAGCAAAGGATTAAGCGTGCAAGTAAGGGGTTTAGCCGGAACTGTGGGGTATTACGCTGTTGGGGATGTGTTTCCCTGGAATCTGGTCGGGCTAGGTATGGGATTGGCCCTGGCTACGATCTGCCGACGTCTTGGTATTCCAGTTAACCAGTAGCTCCAGTATGTTCCGGCCTTGCCGGGCGGCCTCCACCGGACTGGGGACACCCGTGAAAACTTGTGGCAATCCTGAGGGTGCCCCAGGTTCGTATATAAGGGATAACCCTCGAATTAAGGAGACACACGATGCAGCGCAGGCAGTTGCTTGCAGGCCTTATCGCGGGCGGGGCGTTGGCCCGCTTCCCGGCGGCCTGGGCGAAGGGCAGTAGCGATATCCGTTACTTTCATGAAATAGCCGTCCCCGCTGGCCAGCTTGAATCGCTGGAGCGTAAGGCGCAGTGGTGGCGTGAACGGATCGCCGAGGATGCCTGGCGGATCCTGTTCCGGGAAGAAACGGAGCCGGCCGGCTCGAGCGCGCTCAACGACGAAGACCGCAACGGCACCTTCATCTGTGCCGCCTGCCATCTGGCGCTGTTCAGTTCGCATACCAAGTACGAGTCCGGGACTGGTTGGCCGAGCTTCTGGGCAGCCTATGACAAGCACGTTGAGACCAAGACGGATTACAAGGCATTCTTCCCCCGCACTGAATACCATTGTACGCGCTGTGGTGGCCACCAGGGGCATATCTTTGATGATGGCCCGGAGCCAACGGGAAAACGTTGGTGCAATAACGGGCTGGCGCTTAAATTTGTGCCGGAAGGGGAAGTGCTTCCGGCGTTGAGAGGGTAACCAGGATGCGCTTTGGGATTGCGTTGTTGCTTGTCCTGACCGTTGTGTCGGGCCATGCCCGCGAAGGCACTGAAACGGCGGTCTTTGCCGGTGGCTGTTTCTGGTGCATGGAACCTCCCTACGACAAACTGGAAGGGGTTACGGACACCACCAGTGGCTATGCGGGCGGGACGCTCAAAGATCCCTCCTATGAACAGGTGAGTTCGGGTGAAACCGATCACCTGGAAGTCGTCCGGGTGCGCTACAACCCGGAGAAAGTGGCCTATGAGAAGCTTCTGGAAGTCTACTGGCGGAATGTTGATCCCCTGGACGACGGCGGGCAGTTCTGCGACCGGGGCCAGCAGTACACCACGGCCATCTTCACCCAGTCGCAGGCGCAGCGGGAAGCGGCGGAAGCGTCAAAGCAGGCGCTGGAGGCGTCCGGCCGTTTTGATCAGCCGATCGTCACGCCGGTGCGCAAGCTGGAGGCGTTCTACCCGGCAGAGGATTACCACCAGAATTATTACGAGAAAAATCCCATCCGGTACTGGTTCTACCGCAACAGCTGCGGACGTGATGCGCGGCTTGAGACACTCTGGGGAGCCAGTTCGTGATTCAAATGGAACCGCGGGCTTTACCCCCTGATCACCCTCAACCACAATAAACAGAGGTACCGATCAGGAGACTTTCGGGGATGAATGAGCGGCGTCGAGAACAGCGCCTGCCGTGGGTATCCATGGATGCCCGGGTCAAGGTTCGTAAAGGGCTCATCGGCTCAAGCTGGGTTGATGTGGATGTGGTGGATTACAACCGCCTGGGGATTGGGGTTGTTGCTTCCGATGAGATTCTCAGGCCGGAAAGCCGCGTGCAGGTGAGTCTGCGGCTGAACACGGAAGTTGGTGCCATCACGGTGGATCAGGTGGCAGCCACGGTGCGCCACGCTCAGACGGACGAACACGGCTACTTTTTCGGGTTGGAATTTGACCCGGAATGTTCTCAGGGGGTTTCGGAATCACTTCAGCGTATTGAAGGCATCCTGACCCGTCACCAGGAGCTGACCGACAAGGTCCAGTGAATCAGCCGCTCAGTCAGGCTTTGAGCTCACTTGTGTTGTCCTCGCTGAAATAGCGATAGAGTTCGTCAAAGCTCATTGGCGGGGCGTAACGGTAGCCCTGTACCAGCGCACAACCGTGCATGCGCAGGAAGTATTCCTGCTGCTCGGTTTCCACGCCTTCCGCGACCACGTCCTTTTCCATCTGGTGCGCCATATTGATGATGGTGGTGGCGACGTCCGTGTTGGGCCCGTGCTCTGGGATCTGTTGCACGAACGTCTGGCCGATCTTGAACCGGTCCACTGGTAAAGAGCGCAATTGCTGTAGGCTGCTGTAGCCGGTTCCAAAGTCATCGAGGGTCGTGGTTACGCCTGTGGCGTGGATACGCTTGAGCTGGGCACGGGCTGTCTCCGGCTCTTGCGACAGCATGTCTTCGTGGATGTCGATCTCCAGATAATGGGCGTCCAGCCCGGATGTGCTCAGCGCGAAGTCAATGACGTTTTCAAGCCCCGGATCCCGGAATTGGCGGGCCGAGAGGTTGACCGCCACGCGCACCCCACGCCCCAGCAACTGGTGCAGCAGCTTGATCTGCATGCAGGCCTGCTGAAGGACCCAATTGCCCAGCGGCATGATAAGCCCCGTGTCTTCGGCTACAGGGATGAACGTCTCCGGGGACAACTCGCCCCGTTGTGGGTGCTGCCAGCGCACCAGTGCCTCCATGGCGGTGATTTCGCCGGTATTGAGGTCCACCTGGGGCTGGAACAGAAGGAAGAATTCTTCCCGGCGCAGACCATGACGGAGCTCGCGCTCCAGCGTCATCAGCTGTTCAGCGCGCTCGTTCAGGCTTTCGGTATAGAAGTCGTACTGGTCCCGGCCTTTGTCTTTGGCCCGGTACAGCGCGAGGTCTGCGTTTTTCATCAATCCATCGGGCGAGTCGCCATCAGCCGGTGCCGTGGTGATGCCGATGCTGGTTGAGATCAACACTTCCTGCCCCTTGAGCCGTATCGGTGCCTTGAGGCTGGACAGGATATTCTCGGCGATCATGGTCAGATCTTTCGTGTCCGACACATCGTGCAGGAGGATCGTGAACTCGTCGCCACCCAGACGGGCGACTGTATCCTGGGCGCGGACACAGGACTTCAGGCGGTCGGCAACGGTGAGCAGCAGTATATCGCCGGCATCATGGCCTAGGCTGTCGTTGACCTGTTTGAACTGGTCCAGGTCCAGAAAGAGCAGGGCAATCCGGTTCTGCTGGCGGCTGACGCTCTGCAGGGCTTGTTCCAGCCGGTCCTGGAAGAGGCGCCGGTTGGCAAGGTTGGTGAGACTGTCAAAAAGTGCCAGCTGCTCCATACGCTCGTGGGCGAGCTTGAGTTCGGTCATATCCACCGCGGACACGATGTAATTCACTGGGCTGCCGTCGGCGTCGAGCACCGAGGACGTGGTTACGGCGGTCCATAAGGGGGTGCTGCCCTTGGTGCGGCATAACAATTCGCCCTTCCAGTGGGGTTGCAGACAGTCCAGAAAATTGGTTAGCACGCCGGTTTCGGTGCCTCTGAGGTTCATGGTCGCACTGAGCGTGGCGACGGAATGGCCGAGCACGTCATCGCGGGCAAACCCCGTGAGCTGGCAGAAGCGGTCGTTGACGAACTCGATGCATCCGCTCGAATCCGTTATGAGGATCATGGCGCCACTGTTCATGACGGCGCTGGAAAATTTGGTCAACGTTGACTCACGCTCATTCTGCTGCCTGCGCGACTCGGCGAGCCGGAGGCTCAGAATGACTGTGGTCGCGATCAGGCCCAGCACGGTGATGCCTGCTGTGGCCGTCACAGTGAGGGTCAGCCAGGCTGGAAAGGATTCCAGTGCCATGAGCGCCATCCTTTTATTATTTCCTTGTGAGGATGTTTCAACATCCACACTAGACAACATCCTTCAAATAATAGGGAATTGCGTCACAAATGGCTTGAGATAAACGAAGATTTTACGTGTTTGCGCTTGTAAAGCTGCTTTTCAGTTTGTAATTGCGGGAGGGGCCGGGGGCAAAAGCAGTGCCCCCGGAAATCGACTGGAAAGGCATTAAACCAGTTTCTTGGCTTCTTCCTGCCAGCTGGCGAAGTTTTTCAGTTTACGGAACTCCTCAAGCTTTTTCTGATCCTCTTCCGAAGGGTTAGCCAGTTGGTTGATGGAGGTGATGCCCTTGGCCTGCATCTTTTCAGCCGTGGCCGGCCCGATGCCTTTGATCCTGGTGAGGTCATCCTTGCCAGAGTCAGTTTTCTTACCGGCGGTCTTGCCCGTGTTGGTGCCGCTCTTGCCCGGGGACTGGGTCGTTTTCGGAGCGGCCTGAGTGGCTGGCTTCGATTGTGTGGCGGGTTGACCGCCACTCGACGTACCCGATTGGGGGCCATCAGTTGGTTTGTCGCCGAGGCCTACCCGTTCCATCACCTGTTCACGCAGGTCATTGACCTGGCTCTGTAGTGTGTCGATCTGTTTGAGGGCATCGCCGACCAACTGCTCCACGCGTTCGATCAGCGAGCTGATGCCCAGTTTCTTTTTCTTACCCATCGATTGTTCTCCCTGAATATGCCTGTGATTCCGAGCCCATAACGCGATTCCAGTCTAACATTTCACCAGCTTGGGTCACCCCCGCCATTTGAGCTCGTACAGGTCCGGTCGGCGATCCTTCAGATTGGTGACAGAGCCCTCGGCGCGGATGACTTTCAATTTGTCCAGATCAAGATCCGAGAACATGATCATTTCCGTGTTGGGTGTTGATTCGGACATGACCGCGTCGTGGGGAAAGGCGAAGTCACTGGGAGAAAAGACCGAGGATTGCGCGTACTGGACGTCCAGGCTTTCCACTCGGGGCAGGTTGCCTACACTCCCGGTGATCACCACATAGCATTCGTTTTCCACGGCTCGGGCCTGGGCACAGTTGCGCACCCTCAGATAGCTGTTCTTGGTGTCCGTCCAGAAGGGGACGAATACCACATCCACGCCCTGGTCCTGGGTCGCGGCAATGCGTGTGAGTTCGGGGAACTCAACGTCATAGCAGATCTGGATCATGACCCGGCCGGCATCGGTCTCGAAAACACCCAGTTCATTGCCGCCCTCGATTACCCAGTCGCGGCGTTCGTGGGGCGTGATGTGGAGCTTTCGCTGTTCGTCGATCCGGCCATCCCTGTGGCACAGGTAGGATACGTTGTAGATCCGGTCATCCTCGAACAGCGGCATGGAGCCGGCCACGATGTTGATGTTGTAGCTCACCGCCATCTGGGACATTTCGTCCCGGAATTTCTCGGTGAAGGCGGCCAGGAAACGGATGGCCTTGGTCTGGTCCGTCTGGTCCGTGAGGCCCATGAGCGAGGCATTGAAGAATTCCGGGAAGACGGCGAAGTCACTCTTGTAGTCCGAGAGTGCGTCCACGAAGTACTCCACCTGGCGCAGCACTTCGTCCACTGAGTTGAACTCACGCATCTGCCATTGCACGGCGCCCAGCCGGATCTGGCTCCGGCGACTTGCGAGCACCGAGGATGGCGGCTCAAACATGATGTTGTTCCACTCAAGAAGTGTTGCGTAACCTCTTGATTTCTCGTCTTCCGGAATGTACTTGTGCAGCAGCCGCTTGACCTGGAAGTCGTTTGAAAGCTGAAAGGAGAGGATGGGATCGTAGATTTCCTTGCGATGGACCTGCTTGATGTACTCAGCGGGGGAGAGCTCATCCGCGTATTGCTCGTAACCCGGAATGCGGCCGCCGGCGAGGATCGCGCGCATGTTGAGGCTGCGGCACAGTTCCTTGCGGGCGTCGTAGAGTCGGCGCCCGAGGCGGTAGCCGCGGTAATCCGGGTGGATGAACACATCCAGGCCGTACAGGGTGTCGCCCTCGGGGTTGTAAAGGATGCGGTCATTCTTCATGACCAGGTCATCGTAGGTATGCGGGTTGGAGAAACGCTGGTAATCCACCCGGGCCGTCAGCGCCACTGCTACCAGGCGGCCGTTGTCTTCGATGCAGATCTGGCCATCCGGAAACTTCTCGATCATGTGCTTGATGGTGTCCCGCGGCCAGGCACCACCGATGTCGTTATAGACCAGATCCATCAGTTCGCGCAGCTGCGGGTAGTCGCGCAGCTCCAGGTTGCGCGTCTGGAGGTGGAGTTCGTCGTGGGCCATCAAGCTTTCTCTCCTTACTCGGTTGGTCGACAACTTGCACCGGGCCAATGATAACCCATGTTCGATGACGGGCGATGTTGGCTGTTAACAACTATGCTGTCCATGAGTCTCCCAATGGAGTGTCCTGATGAAAACACTATCCTTTAACCAGAAGTTGCTGATCGTTTTCGGTACCTTGCTGGTACTGGCGATGCTGGCCAGCGCGGTACTGAACGATAGCCGCCTTAGTGCGCACACAGAACGTAACCTCAACGCCTTGAAAGAGCAGGTGGTGGACCAGAGTACGGCTACCATTGCCCAGTGGCTCAATACCCGCCTTGAGACGACGCAGAGTTTTGCGCAAGCTGCGGAATCGGTCTCCAGCGACGATGGCATAAGGGCGCTTGCGGGAACAGCCGTGGATAGCCTGGACCTCAAGAATTTCTATGTGGGAACCGGGGACGGGACCATGCTGATGCAGAGCCGGTCCGCGGAAAATTCGTTGCCAAGCGACTTTGATCCCTCGGAACGTCCCTGGTTCCGTAAGGCACGATCCGATGGCGCTGGTTTTACCCAACCCTACATGGACGCGGCGAGTAACGGCATGATCATTACGGCCACCGCGCCCGTGAATGCCGGGGAGTATGAAGGGGTGGCCGGCGCTGACATCAGTATGAGCGCGATCCACGATATACTGGCCCCTATCACCATGGCGGATACTGGCTATGCCATGCTGGTCAGTGGTGATGGAACGGTGCTTTACCATCCGGAATCAGACAACATTAACAGTTCCCTATCCAAAGTTCTGGGTGATGATATGCCTCTGGATGGGTCCCAGCGCTCGGTTGAGGTGGATGGTGAGCAGTATCTTGCCAGTTTCCACCGGATTTCTAAGGCGAAGGGCGTGGACTGGTATGTCGGGCTCATGGTCAACGAAAGCAAGGCCTGGGCACCGGTGATCCAGGGCCGCTGGAATGCTCTCGCGAGCACGATCGTGGCTCTTCTTATCACGCTCGGCCTGATCTACGTCAGCATCAACATCCTGCTGAGACCGGCGCGGCGGTTGCTCAAGGCCATGAATGAAATCGCCTCCGGGGGCGGGGATCTGACCCAGCGCCTGGAGGTAGAGAGTCAGGATGAGTTCGGGCAACTGGCACAAGCGTTCAATGGTTTCGTTGAGGATGTTCGTGGCGTCGTGGCGGAAGCTCAGGAGAGTGCCAGCGAGTTGCAGCAGCACGTAGGCTCGCTGCGCAATGCCAGTGCCACCAGTCGTGACAGCGTCACCCAGCAGCAGAACGAGATTGATCAGGTTGCCACGGCCATCAACGAGATGTCCGCGGCGGTGAACGAGATTGCACAGAACGCCCAGAGTACAGCGGATTCAGCGGGCAATGCGGACAGCGACAGCAATGAGTCCTTGCAGACAGTGCAGTCCTCTAACGAGGCGGTGGAACGCCTTGGGCGGGAAATCGGCGAGGCGGCCGAGGTCATCAACAAGCTGGGTAACGATGTTGGAGAGATTACCGGGGTTCTGGAGGTGATTGAAGGCATTGCCGAACAGACCAACCTGTTGGCTCTGAACGCCGCGATTGAGGCGGCACGCGCCGGTGAGGCCGGGCGCGGCTTCGCCGTGGTTGCGGATGAGGTCAGGGCGCTCGCCAAACGGACCCAGGACAGCACCGAGCAGGTGAATACAATGATCACCCGTCTCAAGGAGGGGGCGGATCGGGCTGTAAGCGTGATGCAGGAATCCCAGGCAGTGAGCAATATGAGCATGGAAAAGGCACGGGATGCTATGGAGGCGCTGGAACGGATCAGCCAGGCGATCTCGGAGATCAGTGACCGCACCAGCCAGATCGCTACCGCTTCCGAGGAGCAGACCTCGGCCGTGGATGAGCTCAACAGCTCCATTACGCGCATTGCGGACCAGAGTAAGGACGCTGCGGAAGCTGCCTCGGAAAACGACCGTTTGAGCAGTGAAATCAGTGAGGTTGGAAGCACTCTTCATGATAAGGTAGCGCGTTTCAGGGTTTGACAGAGGAAACGTCATGAAAGTGTTCAATACCGTCGCCCCACGTGTGCGGGGCTATTTTGGGCAACTCGAGGAATCCGGCCGGCCCGTTCCCGGGCTGGCCCGATTTGAGAAGACGTTGGGTTACGGGGTGATCAATCGTTTGATCGCTGCCAGCGTGCCATTCACCCGCCGCAATGGCTTCAGGGTCGTGGAGCTGCGTGAGGGCTACATGCGTGCCCGGTTGAGTCGTAAGGGCAACCGCAACCATTTGGGGACGGTCTACGCTGGGGCTCAGTTCCTGCTCGCCGAGATCCCGTTTGGTGCCATGGCTCTGGTGGAATTCGAGGGGCGGCTGGTGCCTGTTCTCCGGGATCTCCATATTTTCTACGAGCAGCCTGCGCGTACGGACCTGGAGGTGGAGCTGACCCTGGACGCTGCCCGTAAGGCGCGTATTGAGGAGGATGTTGCCACAAATGGTAAGGCCGAGCTGGTGATTGAACTGGACCTTAAGGATACCAACGGTGAGGTCGTAGCCAGAGCACAGGCCAACTACCAGGTTCGCCCCGCCTGAGCGTATTGTGCGTGATCACTGCTGTGCGTCGTCGAGACACATGCAAGCGAGCTCGCGCTCTGTGAGCAGGTGTCCCGGCGGCTCGCCCCGCCGATAGCCATAGATCACTGTATAGGCCATCACGTTGCGCACGTATTGCCTTGTTTCGTGGTACGGCATGGTTTCCACCCAGATATCGGAATCCAGCTCCCGGGTTTCTTCGTCAATCCACTGGTTGACCCGATGCGCACCTGCGTTGTAAGCGGCTGTGGCGAGGATGCGGTTGTTGTCGAACCGGTCCAGTAGACTGCTCAGATGGGCACTGCCAAGCCGGATGTTGGCCTTGGGATTCAGCAGGGTAGTGACGCCATTGAAGCTGATTCCCGCCTGTTGCGCCGTCTCGCGCGCGGTTGAAGGCAGAAGCTGAAGAAGGCCGAAGGCGCCGCGATGGGAGCGGGCATCGCGCTGGAACGCGCTTTCCTGGCGCGCCAGGGCGTAGACCCAGTTCACGTCCAGGTTATAAGTTCTTGCCGCGCCGTGAAAATTCTGGCGGTGGGCGAGGGGAAACCGCATGCCAAGATGATCCCAGGCCCGGGTGGCTATGGCCCCGTGTACGCCCTGCTCGTGCCACCCCCAGCCCTGGGCGATGCGGGACGCAACCAGTATGTCACTGTCAGCCAGCTTATCCATCGCCTGACGCCATTCCGCTCTGGCGGCGTGCAGACGATCCAGGCGATACAGTTCCAGAGCCCGTTGAACCCCCGGAACAGCCATGACACGCTCAATCGCGTCACGGTTCACGGTCACGCCTT
This sequence comes from Salicola sp. AFF1, assembly GCF_056783195.1. Lineage (NCBI taxonomy): Bacteria > Pseudomonadati > Pseudomonadota > Gammaproteobacteria > Oceanospirillales > Halomonadaceae > Salicola > Salicola sp. AFF1. The sequence goes on along the minus strand of NZ_JBXAYL010000027.1, from coordinate 24,530 downwards.
TGTGATTCAACGAATAGGGCTTGCCGAGCTGGTCCGCGGCCATAAACCCGTAGAAGGTCCGGCGCCCGGAAAGTTCCTCGTAAAGCGCCTGGGCCTGCGCTGGTTTTTCCAACTGGTCCAGGGCACGAGCCTGCCAGTACTGCCATCGGGGCTTGTCGCGGAGCTCGCGGCCCATGGCGCGTATGCGTTCCAGTACTTTCGGCCAGTTGCCGGCCCTCAGTGCCACCCGAACCTGCCATTCGCGCAGGGCTTCATCGTTGCCGTGAGACAGCGCTCTTGCGAGCCAGGTAGCGGCGTCTGGGTGGAAACGGGTAGCCAGCAGCAGCGCCAGGCGTTTGTCGATCCGCGCCACAGTGCCTGATGGATAGGAAAACCGTCCCCGGTAAAGCGGCCAGATCGTTGCAGCACGTTCCGGCGCCTGGTTCACCAACCGTCGCATGCCGTAAGCGACAACTCTGCCCAGGCGTTTGTTATTCCGATCAAACTCACGGGCCTTCTGGAGGCGTTCGGGATGGTTGTGAACCCTCAATAAAAGGCGTGACAGCGGGCGGTCGTCCTGGTCAAGGTAACGGCGCAGGTAACGCGCCAGGCGGATATTACCGTTGGTCACCGCGAGCTGGAATCGGGTCCAGGCGAGTTTTCGGGTCAATCCACCATTGTCGCGCCAGTAATCAAGAAGCGGGTTGCAGGCCTTGGGTAGCGAGTAGCCGCTTTGCCACAGCTCGGGCATTTGGTCCATTACCAGTTCGCGCCGGCCCCCTTTGAGATGGGCGCGCAAAGACAGGCATTGCAGCCGGTCACCGCCACTGGTGCCATCGTGCACCTGGCGGAGCGTTGCCCACTGGCCACTGCGCCCGAGATGGATAAGCCATTGCCTTCGCAGTGTTCCGGCCAGCGGGATAGTGCCATAGTCGGCCATCATGGATTCGATTTCAGCTGGTGTGGCCACGAAAAGCCGTTTGCTGAGACGTTTCAGTTCCAGGTACGGGTGCAGGGGGTAGTTTTCGAGCTTGGCGCTGAGCGTTTCATAGGCCTCCATGTCCTGGCTTTCAAGAGCCGCTTCCGCCTTGAGAAAGCGTTGCCTCTGTTCCTTGCGCGTTGTAGCGCCTTGCTTGGGCGCCATAACCGGTGTCGCCGTGGTGCCGGAGAGAGCTGATGATTCCAGTGTTGCGTGGGTGGTCGGTGCCGCCGACAGAGCAACCATCCAAACCAGCGTAAGAGTAAGCCGCCGCATCCCTGATCAAACCTTGTGATGACCGATTGGTAAAACCCATGGGTAAGCGCTGCGAACGACTGCCTTCATGCATCGCAACACTATCTTTTATAGCAGAGCGCAACCGGCAATGCAGGAAATCGTAATGTTGTTGAGCAAATCCTGGAGTGAGTCCCTCCACGGATCGTATTTAACATAATATACATTATGCGCAATTCTGTTGCAGGCTTCAGCACCTGAAAACAAGAAGCTTGGACGCCGTCACACGCGCCGAACACGGGGGCCGCCGTCAGCTTCCCTGATCCAGCCGTTTATGTAAGGATGAAACCGATTAGGGAGTGAAAACAAAAAGATATAAAATGCTGAAAAATCGTTGGACAGTCAGAGGATTATAGACTGTAGCACAGCACAAAAAGAATCGGGATAGTTTCGGCCTCATGAGAGGCGAGCCATGAAATACGACGCACAGAACTTTGGAACCAACGTCCGTGAAATCCGTAGAGCCCGGGCCATTTCCCAGGACCAGCTGGCCTTGCGGGCAGGCATTGACCGCAGTTACATGGGGCGCATTGAACGTGGTCAGGTGAATATCACACTCGAGAAGGTCTACCGGCTTGCGGAGGCGCTGGACTGCGATGTCCGTGAACTGCTGCCGCTGGGGACATGACTCTGGGCTAAAAGATGGCTATCCTGCCGTTCTGAAATTTGGCAAACGGAGCGGCAATGACCCACTCAGACGATATCCGGCCCTTTTCGGATGATGAGGTTCAGCCTGTTATCGACCGTCTGCTCAGTCGCCCTGAATTCCAGGACCTGATCGGGCGCTTCCGCATGGAATGGCTTCACCGCGTTCTGCCCGGGGCGGTGAGGTTGTGGGTTCGCTGGCAATTGGGCCGGCGTCTGCGCGACATCCACTCTGTGGAAACGCTGCAACACCGACTCGTGCCACTGATTGAACGCGGGCTTCGGAAAACCACGGATGCCATAACCTGGTCCGGTCTCGACCAACTGGATTCGCAGCGCCCCTGCCTGTTCCTATCCAGTCATCGGGATATCGTGCTGGATCCAGCGCTGGTCAACTTTGTGCTCTACAAAAGCGGTTACAGCACAACCCGTATTGCCATCGGCGACAATCTCGTGGAAAAGCCCATGGTTGCGGACATGATGCGGCTCAACAAGAGTTTCATCGTGCGGCGCAACCTCTCGAATCCGCGGGAAATGCGCAATGCATTTCTGACGCTTTCCCACTACATCCGTGAGTCTCTCGACGACGGCCACTCAATATGGATGGCCCAGCGCGAGGGTCGCGCCAAGGACAGCATCGACCTAACGGATCCCGCCATTATCAAGATGCTGCACATGAGCCACAAACGTGACGGCACGAGCATTTCCGAGGCCATAAAGGCCCCGAACATTGTGCCCGTGGCCATTTCCTACGAATATGACCCCTGTGATCGTGACAAGGCCAGGGAGCTTGAATCCCACTATCGTCTCGGCAGCTACAGCAAGCGCCCGGGAGAGGACATGGAGAGCATCGTACGCGGCATCACTGGTCATAAGGGGCGGGTCCATGTAGCGTTTGGCACTCCCCTATCGGAAACCTTTGAAAACGCTCAGGCTGCGGCTAGCGGGGTGGACGACCAGATTCTTTCCCTTCTGCGATTCTTTCCCGTGAATCACGCCGCGGCCGAAAAGCTGGCCACCCGCAATCAGGCGGGTCCCCTGCCCGAACGCGCGGACCAGCCTTCGCGGGCTGAATTGAAGCAGGCCCATGAATGGCTTGATAACCGGCTGCGGGATATTCCCCCAGAGCAGCATTCGTGGTTCCTTGGTGTCTACGCCAATGCCCTGCTGAGATCGGCGGGTATCGAGGTTGCTCAGCTCCGGGATCCGCTTGCAGAGGAGGCTCCACTTTGACATGCGCCTTGGCTAACACTGGCACCTGGGCATCCCCATGGCGACAATGAGTGGTATCGACTGCCAGGACCTGCCGGAGGACCCGACTCAATGGCGGGATACCAGCTGGGCAGTTCAGACGTTTCTGCCCGTGGAATCGAGTCTCCATCTCTGAGGGGGCGGGCTATGGGTAATCGGCTTTGGCAGGCAGGAAAACGTCTAGTGGTGTCGCTGCTGATGTGGCGATATAAGGCGGCTGCCAGCGGCTGGCAGTGCCTGACGTTTGTGGTGCTGTTGGCCCCCGTTGTCGCCGTCGCTGAGCCGTTATCGGAAACGGTCTATGTGGCACCCCCGGATCATCCGCGATACAAACAGGTCCAGAGGGTGCTATCGGAAAAGCTGGATGGCGTGCGGTTTCGGGCCTGGTCTTCCAGTGCCAGCTCTAAAGCGCTGGTGATTACTCTGAACCAGGCCACGCTTTCCGAAATCCGGGCCAACAGGCCGGACCAACCGGTTTTGGCTCTCTTTGTCCTATCGCAGGCGGTTCAGTCCATCGTTCAGAACCGGGAGGACTTCTCGGCCCTCTATGGAGACCCGCCATTGTTTCGCCAGGCCCGTTTGGGGCAGCTTCTAATGCCGCAAGCCGGGACTGTGGCCATACTCGCTTCTCCCCAGGAGGCCGGCCAGTACACCGATCTCCGGACTCGCCTTAACGATGAGCTCGGATTGGCCTCAAGGGTCTTTGTGGTGCCTTCACGGGATCAACTCATCCGCCATCTGGCCCGGGCGCTGAGCTATGGCGACTTCCTGCTTGGCACACCGGATCCGGCCATCTTTAATCGTCAGACCCTCAAGCCGTTATTGCTTACCAGTTATCGCAGCAACCGGCTGGTGATTGGCCCCACTCGCGCCTCTGTAAATGCCGGGGCGGTGGCATCCACCTATACCAGTGCCCGGGCCCAGATTCTGGAAGCAGGCGATATGATCCGGTCCTGGCTGGATCAAGGGGAGTTGGGCAGCGCCCGCTATCCGAGCCGGTTTGACGTTACCGTCAATGAGCAGGTGGCCCGTTCCCTGGAGCTTCCTGTGCCCAAGGAAAAGGAACTGAAGAAGCAACTCATCCGCCAGGAGGATGGCTCATGAGCCAGGGGCGCTGGAGCCTGTACCACCGTCTGCTATTGCTCGGGATGCTGCCGGCTGTGACCCTATTTGTGTTAATGGTGCTTTTCTTTGCTCAGGTACGGCTGGAGGATGCCCGTGAAAACCTGTTAAGCAATGCTCAGCTGACCGCTGACAACCTAGCTCCTGCCGTGGAGTTTGCTCTGATTGCTGGCAATCAGGCGGAACTGAAGGGGATTCTCAGCAAGACACTGGCGCGTTCCGCTGCACACCGGATTGAAGTATGGGGCCGCAACGGTGACGTAGTGGCTTCCGTCTCAGACCAGCTGCCCGCGGATGCAACGGTGCACCATTTCACGAGTGTGATTCGCCAGGCGCCGATTGAACTAGGGGGCACGTCTGGTAGAGGGGATGAATTCGGCCTCATGGGATCTGGGAGCTGGGAAAGCAACCGGGGTCGCCGCATTGGTAAGGTTCACATGGCGGTCTCGGAAGCCGAGCTCGCTCGGGAACAATGGGCCATGCTTTGGACCCTTGCAGGCATAGGGCTGGTCCTTTTTACCGCTACCTTCCTGTTTTCACGGCGTCTTGCCCAACGGTTGAGCCGGCCTATTGAACGCTTGGGACATACCCTGCATCAACTGCCGGACGAAGACCCAGATATTGGCACAGGAGAACCCCTGGCAGCTCGTGAGCTGCAGTACCTCCAGGATGCGGTGGCTTCCATGACCCAGCGCCTGCGCCGAGCAGAAGCGGAACAAACCACCAGCTTCCGGGAACTGGCCCAGGCGCGGGATAAAGCCGAAAAAGCGAACAGTGCCAAGTCTGACTTTCTAGCCATCATAAGCCATGAGCTACGCACGCCGCTCCATGGCGTGATCGGTATGCTGCAGCTTCTTGAAACGGAAAAACTTCCACCCAATCAGCAGCAGGATTATATCGTCACGGCGCGCCGTTCCACCGAGGACCTCCTTGTTATCATCAATGACCTGCTCGATTTCTCCCGCATTGAGCGGGGCCGGCTGGAGCTTGAAGACACCCTGTTTGACCCTCGCAGCGTCATCGAGAACTGTTTTGCCTCCTTTCGTCATGACGCCGAGTCCAATAACCTCACCTACCATCTAACGCTTCACGGGGACTGGGAGGCAGCGCCTTCAGCGTACGGCGATCCGGGACGCCTGCGGCAGGTCCTGGCCCACTTGATTGGCAATGCCATCAAGTTTACACCCGAGGGCCAGGTGACGGTTTCCGCAACCTGGCGGCTGGACAGCGAGACCGAGGGCACGTTGGTCTGTGAGGTAACGGACAGTGGTTTGGGGATCCCTACTGAAAGGCTCGGGGATATGTTTGCCAGCTTTGAACAGCTGGATACCTCAACAACCCGGCGCAGTGGCGGTACGGGTCTTGGTTTGCCACTGGTACAGCGGCTGGTGGAGCTGATGGGGGGCCATATTGCGGTAGACTCCGAGCCAGGGTCCGGCAGCTGGTTCCGGTTTGTTATTCCAATGAAGGTGTGTCGAGAGTTGCCTGATGCGGGTGCTGGGCCCGGTGATGAGGCCGAAGCCAAGGCCGGGGGACCCGTTCAGGACGCTGGCGTCCGCGAGGCGCTTGTTGTTGAGGATAATGTGGTTAATCAGCGGGTTGCTGCCCGCCAGCTGGAGAATCTCGGCTTCCATGTCCGGTGCGCTTCGAGCGGCACAGCCGCCGTGGATGCCATTTGCGAAGGCGCCCAGCATTACGATGTGATTCTGATGGACTGCCAGATGCCGGGCATGGATGGTTGGGAGGCGACACGACGCATACGCGTCTGTGAACGCCAGGGTCGGCCAGGACAACGCACGCCCATCATTGCCATGACCGCGGATGTCCTGGAGGGAACCGAACAGTCCTGTCTTGAAGCCGGCATGGATGCATATCTGCCCAAACCAGTCCGGCGGAACAGTCTCCAAGACACCCTGAACCAATTTGTGCCCTTGTAACCAGCGATCAGTCGCTGACGGGCTCGCGCATGGTTACGAACTCTTCCGCGGAGGTTGGGTGGATGCCGACAGTGGCATCAAAAATCGCCTTGGTGGCGCCGGCTTTGAGTGCCACGGCCATGCCCTGCATCATCTCCCCCGCTTCGGGACCGACCATGTGAACGCCCAGTACCTGGTCCGTAACCGAGTCCACGACCAGTTTCATCAGCGCCTTCTCTTCACGGCCCGAAAGCGTGTGTTTCATGGGACGGAATGAGGTGCGGTAGAGGGTGATGGAATGCCCTGCATCCTGAGCTTCCTGCTCGCTCAGGCCCACGGTTCCGATCGGTGGCTGACAGAACACGGCGGTGGGGATATTGGTATAGTCCATACGCTTGAGCCCGGAGCCGTACAACTGGTCCACCATTACCATGGCCTGCTCAATGGCAACCGGCGTCAGCTGTGGCGTGCCGATCACATCCCCCAGTGCATGCACTCCTGTCGCACTGGTCTGGAACTGGTTATCAGTAATGATGGCGCCGTTGTCGTCCGTTTCCACTCCAGCGGACTCCAGACCCAGGCCAGCGGTGCGTGGGACGCGCCCGGTGGCGGCCAGTACAAGCCCGGTTTGGTGGGTGCTGCCGTCTGACAGGAGCAGCTCATAGCCCCCGGAGACAGGCGTGATGGTCTCAATATTGGTATTGAAACGCAGGTCGATGCCCTTGCGACCCATCTCCTGTGCCACATGGTCCCGGATGTCATCATCGAATCCACGCAGGAAACGTTCCCCCCGGTAAATCAGTGTGGTCTTAACGCCGAGCCCGGCCAGGATGCCCGCAAACTCGACCGCAATATAACCTCCGCCCCAGACGGTCGCCGATGCTGGCAACTCATCCAGATAGAACATATGGTCGGAGACCAGCGCATGCTCGCTGCCGGGAATGGACGGAACCACAGGTTCGCTGCCTGTGGCGATGGCAATCCGTTCAGCTGTCAGGACAGTAGTACCATCAACGCTGACCTTCCCTGGCGCCTCGATGCGGGCTTTGCCCTCGATGAGTGAGACGCCGGCGTTGTCGATCAGCCGGCGGTAGATGCCGTTAAGACGCTGGATTTCACTGGTTTTGTTGTCTCTGAGCGTGGCCCAGTCAAACCGGATCGCCTCCTCCGCCACATCAAAACCGTATCCCCTTGCATCCTCAATCTCTTCGTGGACATGGGCGCCGTAGACGAACAGTTTCTTGGGCACACACCCCACATTGACACAGGTTCCTCCGAGGGCCCCGGCTTCGATAATGGCTACCCGGGCTCCGGCCTGGGAAGCCATGCGGGCCAGACGGACACCACCGGATCCGGCGCCGATGACAACAAGATCGTAATCAGGGCTGTGGGACATTCTTACCTCCACGTCAGGGTGCTAGAGTCAGGCGGGCATCGACCAGGCCGGGTTTGTCGGTCCTGTCCAGAGAGGCTTGATCCACGGCCAATCCATACTTGCTTTGCAGGTGAGCAAGCCACTGGGTCAGTTCCGTAAACGGCACCGCTTCAAGCCAGAGCCGCATGGCCTTGTCGCCACTGGGCTCAAAACGCTGTAGGGGCAGCTCCGAGCGCTTGGCTGACTCTGTAACGGTTTTGAGCAGGTCCGCATCGCCCAGTGACCCCTGCTGTTTGGCGTTACCCACCTGGGCAATGCGTTCAAGATCCTGTTCCCGGGCGCTGATCCACGCTACCCGCTCACGCGCCTGCTGCATGCGTTCATAGCCCTCGTTGCGATAATCAACAATGGGTCGCCAGACGGCCAGATAGAGGAATGCCAGCGTCAGCGCCCCAATCATGATCTGCAATGCACGCCTGTCGCGTTGACTCAGCTGCTCGTACTGGGTGATGGCACTACGCACCGCCGGGGTCTTCCGGATCGCCTCAAGCATTGTCTTCAACCTCCCTGCCTGACCGTGAGCCGCGCTTCGGTGCCACTGTCACTGTTGACAACGGAACCGATGCGGGCTTTGAAGCCGGAACTGCTGAGACCATCCCGCATGGTGTCGAGCTGGGCAAAGCTCTGACCGCGCAGTTCAATCCGCAGCTCTCCCCGGCTCCGGCTGAACTGGATGCTATCAAAGTGCAGGCTGTCTGGTTGATCCAGGCCCTGGTATTGCTGGCCGGTGGCCTTCAGCATCGCCAGGAAATCCCCTCCGCTGCTGCCATCGCTCGCGGCTCTGATTTTTCCCTTGACCACACGCCGAAGATTGCTGACGTCGGTGCGCCTTTCATCCGGGAAATAGTCCTTGTAGATCGCTATTGCCTGGTCATTGAAGCGTTGGGCCTGATTCCGGTAGTAGATTCCTTCAGCGAACATGAACCCCAGTTGGGCCACAATGCCGAGGATGGCCACAATCGCCACGGGCCGCCAACGCCGCAATGATGAGCCGGCGCCTGAGTGGGTGGCGTAGTCACCCTGGCATAGGTTGATGACCTCGGCATCACCAGCGTTAAGGCTGCTGACCATCAGGGTCAAGGGGGATTGTTCCAGTGTTTGGGTCTGGATGAGCGCATCCGGATGCTGCTCAAGCGACGCCAGTGCCATGCGGTGTTGCTCGGCTGCCTGGGCGGTCGCCAGTACCTGGGCGCCCGGTGGCGTCTCGCTGTCGTCGCTCTCAATCAGTGAGTCCATGAACACACTGAGACTGTCGACAGGGACTTCGTACCAGCCCCCCTCGCGCTGGCGGAGCAGCGCCTGGTCGTCTTCAACCAGGATGGTCCACTGATGGTTGCCAATGGGCAGGAGCATGGCATCGGTGTAGATCGCCCTGACCGGATAGCCGAAGGCCTGGAACCAGGCCATGTAGGCGTCCATCCGGCCCCGGTCCATCGCCGCGACCTGCCATTGGTTCTGCTTCTGGGAACCCAGGGCCAGATGGACCGAGTCAATGTCCTGCGCCAGCTGTTCCTCCACAGCGAAAGGCAGTGCCTGGCGGATCATGCGTTTCTGGCGGCCCGGGATGCGGGCCGAGCAGGGGGTTACGTCCAGTGCCGGAATGACGCCAGTGACCTCGGCTGACTCCACGCCTAGAGCTTGAAGTCGCGCTTGCAGGTGCTCGTGGGTGTCCCCCTGCCCTTGCTCTTCGATATTGCCTGAAGCATTCAGGAGCACCCATTCAAAACCGTCGGTATCGGCACCTTCCCCGGCTTCGGCTCCCGCTCTTATGTAGAGTTGATAGCTCATACCATCCGTCTTTTTTGCCCAGTGCCAGGCACCTACTCGGACGCCTGAATCTGTTCCTTCGTGATCAGCTGGGTCCTGCCCGTGTCCCGGGAAAGGATCCTCACCTCGCCATTGCGTGTCCGCTGTGCCTTCGATACCAGCCTGTACACTGTACCACTGACGCTGACCTTTGAGGCGATCTCAAAGAAGTCCGTGCTCACCCCTAGGCCGTCCGCTTCGAGCCCCAGACCAGCAAATTCGGGGAGCGCCAGGAACGCCTCAACCTTCTCGACAGGCGACTCCTGAAGGCGCTTTTGGACGCTTTCCGCCTGTCCCTGGCTGATGCGATCGTGCAGGGAACGTATCACGGGGGTGGAGGCGAAGTTGACGTTCAGAGTGGCGTCCCGGTTGGGAAGCGCCGCAATGTGCGGGCGCAGCCGTTGGTATGCCGCCTTGGTCATCCCGTCAAGAAGCCTGACCTCCGTTATGCTCACAAAGGGTTGATCACCAGCCCGGTAGCCTGGATCCAGCAGCATGTAGTCACTGTCCTCGGCCCCAGCGCCACCGGTACGTTTATTATCCGCATCCACCCAGTCGATGAAGGTTTCGACTGTAACGTTGCGGATTTCCAGTGCGCGCAGCAATCGCGCCAGCCGGTTTCGCTGGAGCTGGTTGACCGTGCCGTCAATGGCCGTCAGCGCATTGAGGTTCAGCCGCCCCCGGAGGTCATTGATCTGGGTCTGGATGACCCCCTGCTCCACGGGCAGGGTCAGTGCGGCTCGTGCCCAGCCTTCCTTGGCGTGATCCACCTTCTGGTTCGTGCTCCCTTCCTCCTGTTCGTTCTCGCTACCGGGGATGTTGAGCTGGCCCTTGATATCCCGGGCAAGGAACTGACGCGCGAAGGCTTCTGCCCCAAGCGCCAGACTGCGGGCGTCGCTCTGGCCCAGGTAGGTGGTCGCTCCCCGGATCATGATGCTCTGGCGGGTCAGCATGCCTGAGGCCAGAATGGAGCCCAGCGCGAACGCCATCAGAACGATGATCAGCGCTACGCCATGCTGACGGGGGAAACGACCGGCCTTCATCTGCCCTCCTCGGCGTCGTCTTCTTCCTCATTATTAGTCCCGCCGCCCGGCCCCCCGGGTTGGAAAGCCACACCCTGGCCCAGCGCGACTACCCGGCGCAGGGTTCCGAAACGCTGGTGTTCGAGCACTACCTCCACTGCCCTGGGCATGGGCATTCTCAGGACATCGAGGCCATCGGCGTCTGACGGGCTGTTACCGTTGCCGTTATCGGCGGGCCACTGGCTGACCCATTGGCCATTAGCGTTCCGGAACCGCACCTTCACCGAGGTCACGTTCTCCAGCAGCTTCTGCTCCCGGCTCTGGGTATTCGGGGCGCGGTCCAGAACCGGCCAGTATCGCCGGATCAGACGTTCATCAATGTCATCGTATTCCCAGGCCACACGCTGGAGTTCACTGCGTTTATCACCCAGGGGGTTGCGCCATCCCTGACGCGTCAGTTCCAGTTCCGCGTCATTGATGCGGCTGGTCAGGGCGGGGAGGCGTTCCCCGTAGGCATCCTTAACCGGTCGCTTGACGGCCTGCAGGAGATCCCTCTCAAGCAGGGAAACGGTTTTCTGGACATCGCGGAAGGCCCCGGAGGCCCGCTCGATGCCATCGCGGGAGGCCATGAGCCTGTTCATGGTATGCCAGACCCCCAGCGAGATCATGCTGGTGATGAGGATGGCAACCAGGACCTCAAGCAAAGTAAAGCCCCTGTTACGCCGACCCCCACCTTTCATGGGTTGCGCTTCCCAAGAAAACCAGTGAAAACGAGTTGTTGCACACGATTACGCTGGTTACCGCTCAGCTGGTACAGCGTGATCTCCACCCGTCTTATTGCCGGATCCTCGGTATTGCTGACCACGGTTTCCATTTCCCAGTCGCGGCCACCGAAAGCGACCTCGTCGTCCGATTCGCCTGTTTCGGGCATCTGTTCCTGCAGGCGCATTTCTGTCAGGCGGTTCTGCGCGATCCAGGAGGCCATGGTCTGGCTCTCAATCCGGCGGTATTTGTTGATGTAGCCGGAAGACACATGTTCCACCATGGCTGCCAGAAGCCCGAAGATCATCAGCGCAATCATGACCTCAATCAGTGTGAAACCGCGAGCCCGCACCATTGTCATTACAGGCGCTCCTCGTAGCTCTCGTCGCCGGGCTGCAACCATTCAACGCCGGTAGCGCCGTCACTGGTCAGAAGCTGGGCCTTGTTGCCGTCCGTCTTCTCCCACCAGAGATACAGGTCAAACGCGGTGGATTCTCCGGAGGAGAAGAACACCAGGTCCGGTTCCGGCTGTTGCTTGTCGTCATCACCGGTCTCCAGGGCATCCGCTTCACCGCCGTCCGTCATCAGTTCCAGCTCCACCCAGGCGGGCAGGCTTGCCCCTGAAAGGCCGCCCCGGGGAACCGGCGCCCACTGGGCCTGCTCACGGTCCAGCTGAAGGAACTCATAGCCGTCTTTCTGGAAGCGAATCCCGATCTCCCGGTTCGTCATGACCGCTTCTTCCGAAGCCGCCTGCATCCTGAGATAGAGGCTTCGGGCGCGCTCCCGCAGCTCCCGCCGTTCACCACTGCCGCCCATATTGAGCCCGACCAAGCTCATCAACAGGCCCACGACGACGAGCACCACCATCAGTTCGATGAGGGTGAAACCCGCTGAGTGCCGCCTCCCGATCATGCCGTCCTTACTCGTCGATGTCCCAGACGCTGAGGTCCGCGTCCAGGCCTTCGCCCCCTTCACTGCCGTCAGCCCCGTAGGAGTAGAGGTCATAGGGCCCCTCGGAGCCGGGCTGGACGTACTGGTATTCATTCCCCCAGGGGTCTTTGGGAATGGCGTTCATGTAGCCCTCAGGATTCCAGTTATTGGGTTCCGGTGAGCCGCTCGGTTTGCTGACCAGGGCATCGAGCCCCTGCTCGGACGAGGGATAGTGGCCGTTATCCAGCCGGTACAGGTCCAGGGCGCTGCTGATGTTGCGCAGCTGCGCCTTCGCCGTTGTGACTTTGGCCTGATCTCCCCGGCCCATGATGTTAGGCGCCACCAGAGCCACCAGCAGCCCCAGGATTACCAGTACCACCATAATTTCAATGAGGGTGAAACCACGGCTTCGAATTGTGTGCTTCATTGTCATTAACCCGTAAATTGGCTCATTTGCATAATGGGCAGCATGATCGCCAGGACGATGATCAGTACTACCCCTCCCATCACCAGCAGCATCAGGGGCTCAAAAAGCCCGACGAGCGCGGCAATCTTGCTCTGCAGGTCGTTCTCCTGATGCGTGGCGGTGCGTTCCAGCATCTGGTCCAGTTCACCACTGGCTTCGCCGCTTCCGATCATGTGGATCATCATCGGCGGGAAGTAGCCCGTGTTCTCAAGGGCGTTCTTCAACGAACCACCCTCGCTCACGGACTGGGTTGCCTCCCGGATTCTCTGCTTGAGGTACTCATTCGACAACACCTCTCCTGCAATGCGCATGGCTTCCACCAGTGGAACGCCGCTGCTGGAGAGGATGCTCACCGTGCTGGCAAAGCGTGCTGCGTTCATGCCACGGGTCATCCGGCAGATAAAGGGAATGTGCAGGAGCTGACGGTGGACCTTTAGTTTGAAGGCGGGGCGGCGCAGCGCCAGGCGAAAGCCGATTCCCGCCGCAATGAGCAGTATGAGCAGCAGCCAGCCCCAATCGGCGAAGAAATGACTCACCGCCAGAAGCCCCTTGGTCAATGGCGGCAGTTCCTGGCCACTGCGCGTGACGACGTCAACGACGTCTGGCACCACATAGGTGAGCAGGAAGATGACGATGGCAATGGCCACGAATATCAGGATCACCGGATAGATCGCCGCCAGCTGGACCTTCTGCCGGGACTGCTGGCGGGCTTCGGTGTAATCCGCGAGACGGTTGAGTACCAGGTCCATGTGGCCAGCGTGTTCGCCCGCGGCCACGGTCGCCCGGTACAGGTGCGGGAATGCCGAGGGGAACTCCGCCAGGCTCCCCGCCAGCGTATGGCCTTCCAGGACCTTGGCGCGAACGGCCAGCATCATGCTTTTGATGCGGGGTTTCTCCGACTGGTTGGCAATCGCGGATAGCGCCTGTTCGACCGGGATGCCGGACTGGATCAGGGTGGCCAGCTGGCGGGTAACAAGCGCCAGGTCCGAGGTTGACAGTCCGCGACCGACGCTGAAGCCGGTATCCTGCTGGCGCTCGCGCGTGGGTGAGACCTCCAGCGGTGCCCAGCCGCGTTCACGCAGCTGCTGGCGTACAGCACGTGAGCTGTCGGCCTCCAGAACCCCTTTCTTCTGCTTGCCGCGCGCGTCCAGTGCTTTGAATTCAAATGCGGCCATTGATCATCCCCGGTGTGTCACCCGCAGTACTTCCTCCACAGTCGTGGTGCCATCCAGGATCTTGGCGACACCGTCGGCGTGGATGCTTGGGCCACGCTCGCGCGCGGCCTGCTCCAGGGCCTGCTCCCCAGCCCGGTCGTGGATCAGGGTTCGCAGCCCTTCATCAACACCGATGACCTCGTAAATCCCCATACGCCCCCGGTAGCCAAGCTGGTTACAGGCGTCACAACCGCCATGACGGTAAATGGTGGGCGGATTGTCCGGGGCGGCGCCCAGAAACCGGCATTCCGTGGCATCCGGGGTGTAGGGTTCGCAGCATTCCGGGCACAGCACCCTCACCAACCGCTGGGCGGCAATGCCGATCAGGCTTGATGAAATCAGGAACGGTTCCACGCCCATGTCGATCAGGCGTGTTATGGCGCCGGTGGCCGTGTTGGTATGCAGGGTCGAGAGCACCAGGTGCCCCGTCAAACTGGCCTGGACCGCGATCTCGGCGGTTTCCAGGTCCCGGATCTCGCCGATCATGACCACGTCCGGGTCCTGGCGCAGGATGGCCCTCAGCCCCCGGGCAAAGGTCATCTCCACCTTGGGGTTGACCTGGGTCTGCCCGATGCCCGGGAGGTTGTACTCGATGGGATCCTCAACCGTCAGGATGTTGCGCGACCGGTCGTTGATCTCGGTCAGGGCGCCGTAGAGGGTTGTGGTCTTACCGGAGCCGGTAGGCCCGGTGACGAGAAGGATGCCATAGGGCCGGCTCACCAGGTCTTTCACCAGGTTCAGGTCACGCTCGGCCATGCCAATGGAGTCGAGTTCCAGCAGTCCGGCCTCTTTGTCCAGCAGGCGCAGTACCACGCGCTCGCCGTTCGACGACGGCATGGTTGAAACCCGGATATCCACCTCACGCCCGGCTACGCGCAGCGAGATGCGTCCATCCTGGGGCACCCGCTTCTCGGCGATGTCCAGCCGGGCCATGACCTTGATGCGCGATACCAGCAGCGGCGCCAGGGCCCGTTTGGGCTGGACCACTTCCCGCAGAACGCCGTCCACCCGGAAGCGCACCACCAGCCGTTTCTCATAGGTCTCGATATGCACATCCGAGGCCCCGGTCTTGATGGCCTCGGTGAGTATGGCGTTGATCAGGCGGATGACCGGCGCGTCATCCTCCTGCTCCATCAGGTCCTCCGTTTCGGGAACCGAGTCCGCGAGACTGGCGAGATCCATGTCTTCGCCAATGCCCTCCACCATCTGCATGGCTTCCTCGGAATCGTTCTGGTAGGCGCGGGTCAGCGCCTCGTCAAACGCCTCCGCATCCATTTCCCGCAGACGGGCGCGGCCCCGGCTGATCCGGGTGGCCTCGGCAATGGCCTGGGCTGGTGCGCCGGGGCGTACCAGCAGCTCCAGCTCGCCCTGATCATCGTGCGTGAGCACAACGCCATTGCGTCGGGCAAAACTGAAGGGCAGTCTGGCTTCCGTGGTGCGGGTCTCGTTCAGGGTTTCGCCCATGTCGCAAACCGTGCGGTGTTGGTTTGTGGTTACGTTATTATCCCGGGATAATGAAGGCAACCGTCATTCCCGGCTATTGGAAAGGGCTGATTGTCCATGGAAAAACGCTTTAATGCCATGCCTGTGATCACAGCAGTAATGCTCGCTGTGGCAATTCTGGCGTTGATTGGCTGGCAGGGGCTCCGTATGAGCCAGCATGGGGCGGATACCCCGGAGGCCGTTACAAGGCAGAATGCCCCGGCTAACAGCGGCGGAGCGAATGAGGGGCAGCCGCCCGAACTCAGGGAACTGGCCTTTTTCGGGAAGCCGGGCGAGCAGGCGGATGAGCCGGTTGAGCGTGCGGAAACCCTGCCGGAAACCAACCTGCAGCTTGTGCTCCGTGGGGTGATGGCGGGGGACACTGAAAAACACGACAGCGCGCTGGTGGAGGGACCTGACGGCGAGACGAAGGTCTACCGCGTGGGGGATGCCCTGCCCGGCAATGCCAATCTGCGTGAAGTCCGGCGCCGGCGGGTTGTTATCGAGCGCCGTGGCGCTCTGGAAACCTTGACTTTCCCGGAAGAGGATGAGGGCAGCCGGATGGCGCTGCGTGGCAAGCGCGGCGTGGCCTCGGGGAACCGGCGTGCTGATGCAGCGGATCGGGCTGCCACAGAACCTGCCAGCTCTGCCGGGGGCTCCAGCGACGATATGCAGAGCCGGCTTAATGAACTCCGTGACCGGCTCAGCAACTGACCGCATCAGCCGCCTTTGCTGGTGCTGGCCGTTATTGCTGGTGGGGCTGGCTGCAGGCATGGCCCATGCTATCAACCTGGGAAGCGACCTGCTTGAATACGTGCAAGAGGAATTCGGCAGCGGAGCACGCCAGCGGTTGACGGACTGGGAAGAGCTGGTCGCCGAGCACAGGGATATGCCGGAAGCCAGCCAGGTTCAGGTCGTGAACCGTTTTTTCAACCAGAGGGCCTTTGTCAGCGACCAACAGCACTGGGGGCATGAGGATTACTGGGCCACGCCGGTTGAATTCCTGGCCACGGATGCGGGGGACTGTGAAGAGTTCGCCAATGCCAAGTATATGACCCTGCGCGCCATGGGGGTGCCCGAAAAACGCCTGCGCGTGACCTATGTGGATGCGGTCCATCTGGACCAGGCGCACATGGTCCTGGCCTGGTACCCGGAACCCGGTGCCGAGCCCCTGGTGCTGGATAACCTGGTCAATCACATTCAGCCTGCTTCCCAGCGTACCGACCTCAAGCCCGTGTACAGCTTCAATGGCACGGACCTCTGGCTGAGCCGCGACGAGCGAAGGGACCGGCGCATTGGCAGTGCCGATGAACTCGAGCAGTGGCGCCGTCTCCGTGATCGCATGCTCAGCCTCCCGGCTGACTGAGGGGCTGGTTTGGTAGGCGTGGGACAAGGGATGGAATGTTAAACTGCTCACCAGAACTCCGAACCCAAACAGGGATCCATCCAAAATGACAGAGCAACCGATCTGGACCCCGACAAAGGACCGCATCCAGAACGCCCGCCTTACGCATTACCAGAACTGGCTCAAGACCCAGGGGCACGCTCCTGGCGATGCCTGGCAAAGCCTCCACCAATGGAGCATCCAGCACCCGGCGGCATTCTGGGAATCCATCTGGCAGTATTTTGACGTACGTGGCCAGTATCAGGCGCGTCGCGTTCTGGAGAACGGACAGCGGATGCCAGGCGCGACCTGGTTCGGTGGCGCACGGCTGAATGTCGCGGAAAACCTGCTGCGCGGCGAGCCCGATCGCGTTGCCCTCATCGAGCAGCGGGAGGACGGCCGTGGCCGCCAGCTGACCTACGGCGAACTGCGTGAAACCAGCGCCCGCCTCGCCGGTACCCTTCAGGAGCATGGCGTTACCCAGGGCGACCGCGTTGCCGCCTTCATCACCAATGGCCTGGAAGCCGTCATCGGCATGCTCGCCACTGCCCGGCTGGGCGCCGTCTGGTCCTCCTGCTCCCCGGATTTCGGCTATGAAGGAGTGCTTGAACGTTTCGGCCAGATCCAGCCCAAGGCCCTGATCGCCGTTAATGGCTACCAGTACAACGGCAAGACCATCGACACCCGTGAGCGCGTGCAACAACTTGCCGAGGCTTTGCCCGAGCTGGTCCTGCAGGTACGCATCAACAACCAGCCGGACTATCCCTGGGAAACTGGGGGATCCGCCATGGATTGGGCCGACGCTCTCCAGAGCGAGCCCGCCGCTGGCTTCACCCCGGTTGCCTTCGCCGACCCGCTCTACATTCTCTATTCCTCGGGCACCACCGGTGCCCCCAAGTGCATCGTCCACAGCGTCGGCGGCACCCTGCTCCAGCACCTCAAGGAACTGGGGCTGCACACCGACGTGGGTCAGGATGACGTGGTGTTCTACTACACCACCACCGGATGGATGATGTGGAACTGGCTGGTCAGCACTCTGGCGCTGGGAGCCACCGCGGTGCTGTACGACGGCTCGCCCATGGCGCCCACGCCGGAGGTACTCTGGAACCTCGCTGAGGAACACGGCATCACCGTCTTCGGCGCCAGCGCTAAATACTACGCCGCCTGTGAGAAAAACGGCCTCAAACCCCGTGAGACCCACGGCCTGGATCCGCTGAAAGCGGTTCTCTCAACCGGCAGCCCGCTCGCCCATGAGAGCTTTGATTACATTTACCGGGACATTAAGCCGGATGTCTGTCTGTCCTCCATTTCCGGTGGTACCGACATTGTCTCCTGTTTTGCCCTGGGCAACCCTACCCTGCCGGTCTACCGGGGTGAGTTGCAGTGCCTCGGCCTGGGAATGGACGTGGCCATCTACAACGATGCAGGCGAGCCAGTAACAGAGGAGAAAGGCGAACTGGTGTGTCGTGCGCCCTTCCCCGCCATGCCGATCGGGTTCTGGAACGATCCGGACGGAGACCGCTTTCACAAGGCCTATTTCAGCCGCTTTGATGGCGTCTGGGCGCACGGCGACTTCGGGGAGATCCGGGTGCACCCGGCCACGGACTCAACACCCGCCCAGCAGGCAATGATCATCCATGGCCGCGCCGATGCGGTGCTCAATCCCGGCGGCGTGCGCATCGGAACCGCGGAAATCTACCGCCAGGTCGAGACGCTCGATGAGGTGGTGGAGTCCATCGCCGTGGGCCAGCAATGGGGGAATGACCAACGGGTGGTGCTGTTCGTGCGCCTGCGCGAGGGAGAGGAGCTGTCAGAGGCGTTATGCGAGCGTATCCGCAGCACGATTCACAACAACACCACGCCCCGGCATGTGCCGGCGCGTATCCTCCAGGTGCCGGATATACCGCGGACCCTTAGTGGCAAGCTCGTGGAGCTGGCCGTGCGCCAGGTCATCCATGGCGAGACGGTGCACAACCGGGAAGCCCTGGCCAACCCCGAAGCACTCGCGTATTTCGCGAACCGGGAGGAACTGGCGCGCTGATTCAGACTGCTTCCATGGTCTTGTCCGCCACCCCAATGCCGGCGCTGGCCATGGCCTGGTAGGTCTCGTTCACACCAGCGCGTTGCAGTGGCTCCACTTCATCGGTGTGGAACGTATTGGCGATGATCGAGCCTTCGAAGCCCAGGCGACGCAACTGCCGGGCCGCCATCAGCTTGCCCTCGAGGTGGGGCATGGTGAGGATCGCGGCCCGCAGGTTCCCGATCGAAACGCCATGCCAGAAGCCGACATCCTCGGCGTCCGCATAGACCACGTTGAATCCCTTGGCTTTCAATCGCCATACCTTGTCCGGGTCGGCATCAACGGCTACCACGTTGCGCCCCCGTTCTTTCAGGGCCTTCATCGCCGAGATGCCGGTACGCCCTACCCCGATGACCAGAATCTCCGCATCGCCCAGCGAAACCGGCTGTTCGTCGGGGTGAGGGGTGCGCCGTTCAAATGGCAGAAGGCGCGTCTCAAACCGGTCATAAAGGCCATGTGCCATCCGGTTCAGCGGTGCGGCAATCACGAATGACGTGGCAACAGTAACCGCAAGCGGCGCCAACCAGCCCGGAAGTACATTGGCGGCCACGATCAGGCCGAACTCGCTGTAACAGCTCAGGCTCAATGCGCCCAGGAAGGCATTACGGGCACGGAGGCGGAACCGGGTCAGAAGCAGGAAGAACAGGAAGCCTTTCAGCGGGAGCACGGCTCCCATGATCAGGGCCAGCACCAGAGCCTCGTAATCCGGAAAGCCGGACATACCGATCTGAAGGAAAAAGCCGATCAACAGGATTTCCTTCAAACCCCACAGCGAGCCACTGAGTTCCTGGGCCCGGGGGTGGCCGGACAACAGGAACCCCATCGCGAGCGCTCCCAGCTCAGGGCTTACGCCCATCAGTTCAAACCCGTAACCCCCTGCCCCAACGGCCAGCACCACGCCCATGAGCACCAGCAGCTCCTCGTGGCCGGCCACATCCATCAGCCAATGAAGTACTGGCCTGAGCAGCGGCAGAAACACCAGCAGCAACGCATAGGCATTGGGTGAATGGTCCGCCCCAAAAGCCAGCACGGCCAAAGCGATCAGGTCCTGTATGATCAGGATCCCGATGGCAATGCGGCCGTGGAAGGCGCGCAACTCGCGCTTGGCTTCCAGCGTCTTGGCGGCGAGCACCGTGCTCGAAAACGACAGTGCAATGGCGAGCAGAAGGGTCTGTTCAGCGGCCAGGCCCCCAATGAGATGGATCCCCAGAGCCAGGAGAAGGACCGTGACGGAAAAATGGAGCAATGCCGTTCCCAGGACGGCCGGTTCGATGAGCTGCTTGAGCTTGAGCTTGAGGCCCACCGTGAAAAGAAGCAGCAGGACGCCCAGGTGAGACACGTGTTCAAGCACCGCGCCCGCGTTTGGTGGCAGGCCCAGCTGGGCGCCGTAACGGTTCAATGCAAACCCGGCAATCAGGAAGCCCACCAACGGTGGTAGTCCGACGCGCCTGACCAGAAGGCCAAAGACAAATGCAAAGGACAGGGAAACGACCTCAATCACGTGTAATCCCTCATGTTCATGGTTTCAACGCCAGAGACGCTGCATATGAAGAAAGCTGAATGAGGCTGACCAGGTGATCAACAGAAAGCCCATCAGGGCCTCGGCACCGTAAAGAAACCGTATGGCGCCAGTGGGATAGATTTCTCCGTACCCAAGTGTTGTATAACTGATGACGGAAAAGTAGAGAAAATCGCCCGGGCTGGCTACTGGCACCATTCCTTCCAGGGCGCCAGCCTGGCCATGATTCACCAGGGACCACGCCAGTATGCCAAACAAACCGATTTCGAGCATGTGGACCACAAAGAGTGAAAGCACCAACAGAATCATCCCGCTCGCGGGCGCAAGGGCAATCCGGTGCAGTCGTTTGGCGAGAACCGATGCCGCGCCGTAGTGAAGAATCGTTGATCCGATCACTGCCAGTGCCGTTGCAGGTATTACCAGAAGGAGTCCGCTCATCGCCTGCCTGCCATATGCTTGAAACCTCCATCCAACGATGCCGCACATAGTGGCCCATCGGGTGCCCGGACACAAAAAAGCCGCGCCCGGAGGCGCGGCTTTTTGGGGGTTACCCGAAGCGTTAAACCACTTTCTTGAGCTCTTCCTCAAGCTGAGGTACCGCCTCGAACAGGTCCGCCACAAGCCCGTAGTCCGCCACCTGGAAGATGGGAGCGTCCTCGTCCTTGTTGATGGCAACAATGACCTTGGAATCACCCATGCCCGCCAGGTGCTGGATGGCGCCGGAGATACCAACGGCGATGTAGAGGTTCGGCGCCACGATCTTGCCGGTTTGGCCAACCTGCATGTCGTTGGGCACGAAGCCGGCATCAACAGCGGCACGGGAAGCACCGATGGCGGCGCCCATGACGTCAGCCACGGATTCCAGCATCTTGAAGTTATCGCCATTCTGCATGCCGCGGCCGCCGGAAATAACCACATCTGCGGAGGCCAGGTCCGGGCGGTCGGATTCCTGGATGTCTTCGCTGACGAACTCGGAGATGCCTGCATCGTGGGCCGCATCCACGGATTCGATGGAAGCGGAGCCGCCTTCGGCCGCAGCCGGGTCAAAAGTGGTGGTGCGCACGGTCACGACCTTGACGCTGTCCTCTGACTGGACAGTGGCGACAGCATTACCCGCGTAGATCGGGCGAACGAAGGTGTCCTCGGACTGAACGCCGATGATGTCGGAAACCTGGGCAACGTCCAGGCTCGCGGCAACGCGCGGCATGGTGTCCTTGCCAACGGTGCCGGCGGACGCCAGCAGGTGGCTATAACCCTTGCCCACTTCCGCGACCAACAGGCTCAGGTTCTCGGCCAGGCTGTGCGCATAGGCATCGTTGTCCGCGGTGAGTACCTTGTTAACACCAGCCACCTTGGCGGCCTGCTCAGCAACACCGCCGATGTCCTTGCCGGCGACCAGAACGTCGATGTCGCCGCCAATGGCCTGGGCTGCCGCGATGACGCTCAGCGTGGAACCGGCCAGCTCACCCTTGTTGTGATCCGCTAAAACCAGTGTACTCATTTAAACCACCTTCGCTTCGTTCTTCAGTTTGTCGACCAGCTCCTCAACGCTCTCAACCTTCACGCCAGGCTGACGCGGCTGCGGTTCTTCGACCTTGAGGGTCTTGAGCCGTGGCGCGATATCGACGCCCAGATCGGCTGGACTGACGGTCTCAAGCGGCTTCTTCTTGGCCTTCATGATGTTGGGGAGCGAAGCATAGCGCGGTTCGTTCAGGCGAAGATCCGTGGTAACCACGGCCGGCAGGTTCAGCGAAACGGTCATCAGGCCGCCGTCGATCTCACGGGTCACCTTGACCTTCTCACCTTCCACATCGACCTCGGAGGCGAAGGTGCCCTGGGGCATGCCCGCCAGCTGGGCCAGCATCTGGCCGGTCTGGTTGTTGTCGGTATCAATGGACTGCTTGCCCATGATCACCAGTTTCGGTGCTTCCTTGTCCACAACCGCCTTGAGCATCTTGGCCGCATCCAGGGACTGGACATCTTCATCCGTTTCTACCTGAATAGCGCGGTCCGCGCCCAGAGCCAGTGCTGTGCGAAGCTGCTCCTGGCTGACCTTGGGGCCGATGGTGACGGCGACAATCTCGGTGGCAATGCCTTTTTCCTTGAGCCTAACGGCTTCTTCAACGCCGATTTCGCAGAAGGGGTTCATTGCCATCTTGACGTTGGACAGGTCCACACCGGTGTTGTCCGGCTTGACGCGAACCTTGACGTTGTAGTCAATCACTCGTTTTACAGCGACCAGAACCTTCATAGATTCCTCGTTTCCTGCCATGGGTTTGAAATGTTGATGCGGCGGGCGTCCCCGGCAAAAGCGCCCTAATATTGACGCCAAAACCACAGGGGGTCAATAGCGTCAGCGCCAGGGTGCCATCGTTCAATGTTATTCAAACAAACGTTTGTTTGATTTCCATGATGATATATCCTATGGCAACGTAAAGCCACAGATTGCCCATTGGAAACCCTGAGGAGACTATCGTGGAACGCGAATCGATGGAGTTTGACGTCCTGATCGTGGGGGCGGGCCCGGCGGGGCTTTCGGCTGCCTGCCGCATCCAGCAACTGGCGAACGAGGCGGAGCAGGAGTTGACCGTCTGCGTTGTCGAAAAGGGTTCCGAGGTTGGTGCCCACATCATCGCCGGAACGGTGTTCGAGCCAACGAGCCTGAACGAACTCTTCCCGGATTGGAAAGAACGCGGCGCCCCCCTGAATACCCCTGTCACCCGGGACGACATCTATTACCTGCGCGGGGCTGACAATGCCACCAAGGCGCCCGATGCGCTGGTGCCCAGGAACATGCACAACCACGGCAACTACATCATCAGCCTGGCCAATCTGTGCCGCTGGCTCGGCGAGCAGGCGGAGCAGCTCGGGGTTGAGGTCTACCCTGGCTTCCCCGCCGCTGAGGTGCTCTATGAGGACGGTGTCGTCAAGGGCATTATCACGGGGGATTTCGGTGTTGATGCCGACGGCAACCCAAAGGACGGCTACATGCCGGGCATGGAGCTGCGGGCGCGCTACACCCTGTTCAGCGAGGGGTGCCGCGGCCATCTGGGCAAGGAGCTGTTGCGCCAGTTCAACCTGGACGAAGGCAAGGACCCCCAGCACTACGGTCTCGGCATCAAGGAGCTGTGGGACATTGATCCGGCGAAGCACGAGCCGGGGCTGGTGGTGCATACCGCTGGCTGGCCTCTGTCCGAGAGTGGCACCACTGGCGGCGGCTTCCTGTATCACCTTGAAAACGGCCAGGTCTATGTGGGGCTGATCACTGACCTCTCCTACTCAAACCCCTACGTCTCGCCGTTCGAGGAATTCCAGCGGATGAAGACGCACCCGACGATCAAGCAGCACCTGGAAGGCGGCAAGCGGGTTGCCTACGGCGGGCGCGCCATCACCAAGGGCGGCTACAACAGCCTGCCCAAGATGAGCTTCCCGGGCGGGCTGCTGCTGGGCTGTGACGCCGGCACGCTGAACTCGTCCAAGATCAAGGGCTCACACACCGCCATGAAATCCGGCATGCTGGGCGCGGAAGCGGTGTTCGAGGCGATCCAGAAGGGCTCCGAAGGGGGTGACGACCTGACCAGCTTTGGCGAGAAGTTCGACAACAGCTGGCTGTGCAAGGAGCTGTTCCAGGAGCGCAACTTCAGCCCGGCCATGCACAAGTTTGGTACCGTGATCGGCGGTGGCATTGCCTTCCTGGAGCAGAATATCCTGCGCCGGCCCTTGCCGATCACCTTCCATGACACGACACCGGACTACGCGGCGCTTAAGCCCGCCGCCGAGTGCAAGAAGATCGAGTATCCCAAGCCGGATAACACCCTGACTTTCGACCGGCTGTCCTCGGCGTTCATGTCGAACACCAACCATGAAGAGGATCAACCCTGCCACCTTCAGCTGAAGGATCCAGAGGTGCCGATCCGCGACAACCTGCCGGTTTACGACGAGCCGGCACAGCGGTACTGCCCGGTAGGGGTTTATGAAGTGGTTGATGCCGAGGACGGCAGTGGCAAGAAGTTCCAGATCAACGCACAGAACTGCATTCACTGCAAAACCTGCGACATCAAGGACCCGGCCCAGAACATCCAGTGGGTGGTACCGGAAGGTGGGGGTGGCCCCAACTACCCCAATATGTAAGAGGCTGGAACAAAAAAAGGCGACCCGCGGGTCGCCTTTTTTGTTTGCCCGGCGAAGCCGGCAAACCCGGCCACCTGCAAGAAGGTGGCGTCACCCCGACTGAGGGGAAGACA
>NZ_JBXAYL010000026.1:0-38404 GCF_056783195.1 Salicola sp. AFF1 | reverse complement strand
TGATCTTGGCGGAGATCAACCAACAGGATACGCCACCTCTTCAGCCTGCTTCCATACACCAGAAATCACCATAACTCAGCCTGCTTTCATACACCAGAAACCACCATAACTCTCCAATGGAACAAAAGTGCCGAATCCATTGTGACTTCCTTGGAGCGCGCAATTCTCAGTGCTGTCAACCAGGAATGTCGCTAAAGGAATTACCCGGACAGAACACTAGTCAAGCCACAGAGAACCCCCAAGCCCAATAGCCGGAGCCGATGATAAAACGGGTTTATGTGTTTTTTTGAGGCTCGCGAATTTCTGTGAATGTATTCGTTGTTCGGAGTATAGATAAGATTTGATTTGTTATCTTGGTCTGTACTATGGTTTGCATAATAAGAGCGGTTGTCATCAATGAAATAAAAAAAGGCTGAGGGTCTGCGTATTTTCTGATTTTGTATCAAGTATGCTAAATATAGTTAATGATAATATAATCAATAGGGATAAGTGTATAGCAATGAATGATTTTAGTTTGGTGTTGAGAGAATTTAGCTTTGAATAAAAGGTGTTTTTGTTTTGCATATTAAATAATTGGTGTAGAGTTTCGGAAATAAGAGTGCCGGTTTGATTCAGAGATCCAACTTCCTTGACAGACACCGCCATTAATGTGTCCCAATATAATACATTGCACCGGCGATTGGTAGACCGAATGCAGCGGTTGTTGGCGTTCTTGCCGAGGTGCTTGCCACCGCTATTGCTTCTGTAGTTCACTGGCTTGCTGTGAAGGCTCCACAAACGGCTTCAACTTCGTGCGTGCTAAGTTCACGCATTTGTCTTCTCCTTTTAGTCAATAGGAGGTTGATTGTACAAACTACTTCCGTGTTGCCCCTGACCGTCATCCGGAACCTGAAAAATAAAAAGCGTAGATGGCTAGTGATGTAAATAAAGGGAAATAAACAATCACAAATAATGGCGCTAGTTTTCGTTTTTTTTGTTTTTTATCTGGCTCTTTAAGTATTCGTATTAGAAAAAATATAGCTATAAGTGTTAGTCCTGCAGATAAAAGGTTGTTTTACCCTATTATTATTTCAGGAAAATAGGTATTTTCTTTTAGGGTGGACCCGAAAATCCATAATCCGGGGATAATTAGAAAGCTTATTGTTGAGAATATATCTATTTTGGACATAGTAAAGGGCTGCATTCTTATTAGGAAATGCAGCTCCTATCAATATTAGTTATTCATTTCGTTTTTGATGTTCTCATGCGCACTGTTAAAGGCACTATTAATTGTGGCTGCTCCTCCTGTGATTAGAGCTGCGCCCCCGAGTACCTCTCCGACGCCACCGGTGGTGTAAGTATATCCTACACCGAGTATAATTTGCGATGCGCCACCGACCGCTAAAGCGGCGTCTTGCCACATACCACCGCCGCTCACAGCTTCAACTTCATGAATATTGAGTTCACGCATTTTTTCTCTCCTTTCAGTTCACTCTTTAAGGTCGTTAGATTGATCAAGCCAACTAATTCTGTGTTGTCCCTGACCGGTCATGGAGCAACGGTTTCAACCTATGAACCGTAATTACTTGCCTGCAATACTTGTCGCTTCAAAAATGTGACGTAGATCACAAAATGTGTGTAGTGGCTATCACTCAGTTGTAGCATGGTTCGGCTCTGGTCCAGGGTTTTTGGGCGGATGAATCAGCGGATGGCTTTCGATGGAGGTTAAGCCTTCCGCCATGCGCCGGCTCCACGCAGAGGTTAAGGAGAACGTTGGGATGCAAGTATACAGCGCCAGGGCAGGAGCACTCATTGCGAGCCTGGTTTTGATCACCTCTCCGGTGATGGCAGAGGACACGGAAGAGGCTGGCGATAGGTCAGTGGATGAGACGGAACACTCGAAGCCTGAATTCAGGCTGGTAGCTCGTGAACTTGTGCATCAGGTCATCCAGGAGCGGCTCCATGGAAATCAAACTGCATCAACAGGCCACAACCACGCCCCCGGTGTGGACTTCCGGAAGATTTCTGACAAAGCGCTTCGGGCAACCATAAAGCAACTGGATAACCGACCCCGGAAACGGCTCGGTTACCGCACACCGGCGGAGGTGTTCTGGGGCGAATACTCAGGAGCACTGGATACGGGTGGTGCTGCAGTTATTAGTTGAATCCAAGCTCGCAAGTTTACAGCAAAGAGATAACTCTTTCTTGAGACTTAATCAATCGGGGGGGCAGAGTTTTAGTTGCTTTGATTAATCATGCTTTTGGGTGAATTAATTTCATAGAATATTTCTGGTAGTGATATCATTATTTCACACCATTGAAGTAAAGAGACTGTTAGGTATATAGAAAACGGTAATATTGCAATATTTGCTGGCCATTCTGGGTCAAATCCAGAGATGTCTATAATTAGCATGGGGAGAGCAAAAGATGACAAAAAACTAAATGCCGGGGTTGCTAGAATTGGCCAAAAATATCTCTTATTTTTTTTTGAATATGTCTTTCTTTTAGCAGTATTTATAATCTCCCTTATCCGGTCATCGTTTTCGTTTTGTGCCTCACGAATGAAGTTTCGAACCATCTTTATTTGGTTCATTTTTTATAAACTCCCGCTTAAGTGGTTGCTACTGATTCAGCACCAGTAGCAACGATACTCTATTGTTAATCTCTTGTGGCGGCGTCGTATGCCCAAGCGCCTATCACGCCTTGAGTAAGACCAACCCCCGCTCCAACAATACCTCCTACTGGGCCACCAACTGTAAGCCCAATTCCGGCACTTGTCACAGTACTTGCGTAGGCAATCGAGAAGTCCATAAAGTCAAAGCCTCCTGATACCTGCTCAACCTCTTGCATATTAAGTTCAGGCATTTGTCTTCTCCTTTTCAGTCCTAAGTTGGTTGTACAAGCTACTTCCGTGTTGTCCCTGACCGGTCATGGAGCAACGGTTTCAATCTATGAACTGTAATTACTTGCCTGCAATACTTGTCGCTTCAAAAATGTGACGTAGATCACAAAATGTGTGTAGTGGCTATCACTGAGTTGTAGCATGGTTCGGCTCTGGTCCAGGGTTTTTGGGTGGATGAATCAGCGGAGGGCTGTCGATGGAGGTCAGGCCTTCCGCCATGCGCCGGCTCCACGCAGAGGTTAAGGAGAACGTTGGTATGCAAGTATACAGCGCCAGGGCAGGAGCACTCATCGCAAGCCTGCTTTTGATCACCTCCCCGGTGATGGCAGAGGACACGGAAGAGGCTGGCGATAGGTCAGTGGATGAGACAGAGCACTCGAAGAACCCGCCCCATGAGCTCAGAAGGACGTCTGAAGAAAGGCCGAAAGGGCCCGCCCAGGAAGAAAGTCCCCGCCACCGTATTGATGAGCATCTGCGGAACCAGGAACGTCTGGAGGTTCAGCCGGTGGAAATTCCCGAGAACCTTAAAGAAGACCAGTAACGGTTGAGAGCCTGGATCTCTGGATTGAAACGTTGAATCAACCACCCGTGTAAAGGGAGTTTACGATGACGATGAGACAGTTTTTTGCTGCCGCCTCGCTCGCATGCACGCTTGCATGGCCGGTCCATGGTGAGGTTATCACCCCGCATTCGGACGAGCGCGACCATGCCAGCTTTGAGCTGGAGAATGGGCTGACCGTGATGGTGGTGTCCGATCCCGGGGCCGAGACAGCCGCCGCCGCGATGTCGGTGGGCGTGGGCAGTGATGACGATCCGGATCAGGTCCCGGGGCTGGCCCATCTTTTGGAACACATGGTGTTTTCCGGGTCGGAGGCCTATCCCGAAAGGGGCGGGTTCAGTGACTTCATCAACCGTCAGGGAGGGCGTTACAACGGCTATACCGCTTCGGATCACAGTTCCTTTTTCTTTGAGGTTCAGCCGGATGCGCTGGACAAGGCGCTGAAGCGGTTTTCCGATTTCCTGGCCCAGCCCACTCTGGACCGGGAGGACGTTGACCGGGAAATCCAGATTGTCCAGCACGAATATGATGGCCAGAAGAACCAGCAGGGCTGGCAGGAGCTGTCGGTCTTCCGGAAGGTTGTGAATCCGGCCCACCCGTTTTCACGGTTCAACATGGGCAATCGCGCCAGCTTTGAGGGGGTGGCACGGGATACGCTCATGAAAGAACTCAAAGCGCTCTTTGAGGCGCATTACCGTGCCGGGGATATGAAGCTTGTGGTGCAGGGGGCTGAACCGGTTGCGGGACTGCGCAAGCGGGTCAAGGCCCACTTCAGTGACCTCCCCGAGGGCAGTGCGCCGGACTCCGACCTTCCGCCATTGCTGCCCTCGGATGAGCTCCCGCGTTGGGTGCGGGTTGGTGGTGACGGGTCGGACCCGCGCATGGTGTTGTCCTTTCCGGTGGCGCCGCCTCATAAGGCGCACCGGGTCTTACCCTATGGCTATATTGGTGAGCTGATCACCAGCAAACAGGCGGGCCGTCTGCGGGAAGCGTTAAGGGAGCGTGGCTGGATCAGTGACCTGGGGGCCTCCCATCGCGTGAACGCAGGGCAGTACGCAACCTTTGATATCACGCTTCTGCTGACGGATGAAGGAGTGGCCAACCGGAAGGCGGTTACCGGTATGGTCCATGATTACCTGGGTCGTATGCGGGAAGATGGGGTCAGTGAGCCGCTTTATCGGGATCAGCAGCGTTCGGTCCGGGAGGCGTTCCACAATGCCGAACAGCCGCCCGCCATGCATTACGTATCGCGTTTGGCGAGCAACCTGCAGCGTTATGAGCCTGAAAGGGTTCTTTCCGGGCCATCGCTCATGCAGGAATACGATG
This sequence comes from Salicola sp. AFF1, assembly GCF_056783195.1. NCBI lineage: Bacteria > Pseudomonadati > Pseudomonadota > Gammaproteobacteria > Oceanospirillales > Halomonadaceae > Salicola > Salicola sp. AFF1. The sequence goes on along the minus strand of NZ_JBXAYL010000026.1, from coordinate 33,638 downwards.
AAGCTGTGATCCGGGAGGCCCTGGATCAGCTCCGACCAGCCAATATGGTCGTGACTTCCTATATCCCTGACACGTCCTGGGAGCAGGAGGATGCCTATTCCGGCGCTACCTTTGAGACCCGAACGCCAACCACCGAGAAGCTGGAGCAGTGGCTGGCGCTTGAGGCGGCGCCCGATTTCCGGCTCCAGACCACCGAGAACCCCTATATCCAGGAGGAACACCCTCTTGTTGATCGCAACCTGGATCAGGAGCAACCCAGCGAACTGGCGATGACGGCAGACCGGGAAGGCTTTGACGTCTGGTTCCTTCAGGATCAGCAATTCGAAAGCCCCAAGGGGGCGCTCTACATGGCGCTGGATCACCCGGTTGCCTATGAGGCAGAGCATGGTCCGGTTACCGCTGGGGTCTATTCGATGGTGCTCAACGAGGCCTTGAAGCCGTTGATCCAGAAGGGCGACAAGGCCGGACTGTCGGTTACGGCGATGCGGACCAATCACGGAGTTGGGTTCCGCATTTACGGGTTTACCGGCAAACAGAAGGCCTTTGTTTCGGATGTACTGGAGAGGGTCCGCAATGTAACCGTGACCCAGGAGCTTCTGGATAAGGCAATGGCGGGATTCGAGCAGCAGGTGAACCAGTACCGGAACTTCCAGCCGTTCCAGAAGCTGGTGGTGTCGCTCAGGGCGGAGGCTCATCCCAGACAATCCCGGCCCGATCGCGAGCTCACCGCTGCTGAGTCAGTGACGGTTGATCAGCTTAAGGACTTTCATGAGCAGCTCTGGGATCGCCCGTCCGTCGAGGCCCTGATGCACGGCAACTATGACCGTGACTCGGCCCGGGCCATGGCGAGGGTTCTGTCGGAGGGGATTGGTGGTCCGTTTGAGACCATGCCCAACAAGGCGGAACGGCTGGGAGACGCGGCTATTCCCCGGGAGAAAGCCGAAGCCATTCCCGGGGACAACACGGCGGCGGTCTATTACGCGCGCCAGCCGCTGGAGGTGGAGCATTCGGCCGAGCTGGCGATGCTTGCGCACATGCTGAATCAGCACCTGTTTTCAGCGGTCAGGGACAAGCAGCCCATGGGGTATGTGGCGTTTGCAACCCCGACGGAAGATTACCGCAGCCATGGCCCAGTGTTTGGCATCCAGGCACCGGGCGCGTCGCCCAAGGCGGTTCGCAAGCGGCTGGATTCAGAAGTTGAGCGGTTTGTCTCGAACCTGGAAGGGATGTCGGAGTCCGATTTCGATGTCTTTCGGGACGGCCTGCTCAGTAAGCTTCAGAAGCCCCAGGAACGGCTGCGCAGCTACAGCCATTATTGGTGGAAGGACATCCGGCGTTTTGGCAAGCCGGTGGATGAACTGGGCCAGGCAACGCAACAGCTGAAGGCCTTGAGTGCGGATGAACTCGCCAGCTTTGCCCGCAAGCTTCTGCTGGATGAGGAGGCGAGGGTGCTGGTGCGGGCCACCGGCGCTTGAGCCGCAAAGCGGGGCGACTAGAACATCGTCGCCCCGAAGATGAAGGTCAGCTGCGCCAGTCCAGCCAGGCAACCAAGGGCGGCGCCGGCGGCAATGAGCTTGATCTCATCCTCCTGGAAACAGGGCCGGAGGAGTTTCTGGAACTCTTCGGGAGAGAGTTCGACCATGCGCCGGCGCATGATGTCCTCAACGGCGCTGGCGCGGTCGTTTTCGAACATGGGGTCGTCAAAGGTTTCTTCGGCGATCTCGATGGACAGGTCCCCCACGCGCTGTTTGAGGCTGGCGAAAGACGTAGGGCCGAAGGCCACCTGAGTGAAGGCTTTGGCCATGCCGGCGGTTTCGTCCACCAGTTTTTTCATGTGCTTGCGCACCAGGTTCTGGGCGCGGTCTGCCTTGGGCCCATTAAGGATGGCGTCCACCAGGTTGCCGACGGTCAGGATTTCGTGGGTGACGATGTGGCAGAAGGACTCGGCTACCTCTGGCTGGCGGCGCAGGAATTGTCCTTGCAGCCGAATGGGGCCGATCCGGACCGGGTAGAGCGGGCGGAAGATGAAGTTGAGCGCGATCCAGTTGGTGGCCCAGCCTACGATCAGCCCGAATAAGGGCAGTATCCAGCCGGCCTGGAAGTAGTACCACACCACCATCTGGATAAGCCCGAAGGCGAAGCCGAAGTAGAGCCCGGAGTTGATGATGAAACGGAATTCTTTCTTGCCGCATTCCAGGAAGATGCGGTTGAGCAGGGAGCGGTCCTCGCCCAGCTGGGTGACGACCATGTTCTGGATGTCGAGCAGGTCCTCGGCGTTGGCCGAGAAGTCATCGACCAGGTTATCCACCAGCTCCGGGGAACGGTCGCGGACGCGCTGGTACACTTTTTCGCGAGCCTTCTGCGGCAGGTTCTCCCAGAAGGTGGGGTGTTCAGCGAGCATGATTTCGTCCACGTATTCCTCGGTACGCGGAACCGTATGATCCACGATGTACTGGGTCAGGACCCTGGGATCAATGTATTCGAAAATCTCCTGGACGGTGCCGATCTTGGCAATGGTCGAGTCCACGGCGATGCGCGCCATCTTTTCAGCCTTGGAGGGGATGATGCCCTGCCAGCCGAGGAAGGGGCGGATGCCGACGAACTCCCTGGGGTAGAAGGTGAGCTTGATGGCCATCCAGTTGGTGACCCAGCCGATGAGCGCGGCAATTACCGGGATGCTCAGGTATTTCCAGAATTCCGTGTAGGTGAACAGTTCCGTCATTCAGCCGTTTCCTTGCTGGCGGATTGAAAGTCGCCCCAGAGCCACTGGCACAGCCCAATGGCCGCCACCGGTGCGGTTTCGGTGCGCAGTACCCGCGGGCCCAGCGCCAGGGGGGCGAAGCCGGCATTCAAGGCACTTGTGAGTTCATCATCATTGAGCCCGCCTTCCGGGCCAATAAGCAGGGCAACCGAGGCCGGCTTGATGGCCTGGGTGCTCGGGGGCTGGCCTTCATGGTGGAGGACCAGTGCAACCTCTTCGTCGCGATCCGTGAGCCAGTCCCCCAGCTTCATGGGAGACTGGATGGTGGGTATGCGGGCCCGGCCACATTGTTCCGCGGCACTGATCGCCACCTGCTGCCAGTTCCTCAGGCGCTTGCGTTCACGCTCCGGGTTCAGCCGCACCTCGCAGCGGGCGCTGTCCAGTGGCTGGATGGTTGTCGCGCCCATTTCCGTGGCTTTCTGGATGGCATAGTCCATGCGGTCCCCGCGCGAGATGACCTGCCCCAGTGTAATGGCCAGTGGTGACTCGGTGCCCGGATCATAGGGTGTCTCAATCCGGAGCGTAAGCCGTTTCCGGCCGGCTTCCAGAATCTCGGCCGGGTAGTCCAGGCCATCGCCGTTGAACACCACCATGCGATCGCCCGCTGTCAGGCGCAGAACGGTGCCGGCATGATGGGCGGCGTTGCCTTCCAGGGTGTGTTCCCCGGGGCACAGCGGCTCTGGGGTGTGGATGCGTGGGATGCGCATGGCCGTCAGTCCCTGGTGGCCTTGTCGATGCCCTCGGTGGCGACCGTGGCCAGGTGCCGGATCTCGTCCTCGTTGATCACGTACGGCGGCATGAAGTAGGTGACGTTGCCCAGCGGCCGCAACAGCGCTTCACGGGTGATCGAGTGTTGGTAAACGCGCAGCCCGCGGCGCTCCTGCCAGGGGAAAGGCTCCATGGTCGACTTGTCCTTGACCAGCTCCATTGCCAGGATCATGCCGTGCTGGCGGATATCGCCCACATGGGGGTGGTCGCGCAGGTGTTCCACGCTCTCACCCATGATGCGCGCCTTCTCCCGGTTGGTTTCGATGACGTTGTCGTCCCGGAAGATGTCGAGCGTGGCCCGCGCCACGGCGCAGCCGATGGGATTACCGGTGTAACTGTGGGAATGCAGGAACGCCTTCATCGTCTCGAAGTCGTCGTAGAAGGCCTCGAAGACATCGTCCGTGGTCATGGTGATCGACAGCGGCAGGTAGCCGGCGGTCAGGCCCTTCGAAAGGCACATGAAATCCGGCGAGATGCCGGCCTGTTCGCAGGCGAAGAGAGTACCGGTACGACCAAAGCCCACCGCGATCTCGTCCGCGATCAGGTGGATGTTGTAGCGGTCACAGGCTTCACGCAGCTTCTTCAGGTAAACCGGGTCATACATGCGCATATGGCCGGCACACTGGACCAGCGGTTCAACGATGACGGCACAGACGTTGTCCGCATTCTCGGCCATCAGCTTTTCCATGTGCTCGAACTGGCGCAGCGCGTAGTCTTCCCAGCTTTCTCCCTTCTCGCGGTAGAAGGCGTCTGGCGCCGGCGCCGTGAGCATTTCCATCAGCAGCGGTTCATAGGTTTCGCGGTACAGGCCCACGTCGCTCAGAGCCAGCGCGCCCAGGGTCTCGCCGTGGTAGCTGTTGGAGAGGTTGATGAAGTTCTTTTTCGCTGGCTTTCCGGTGTTGCGGAAATAGTGGTAGCTCATCTTGAGCGCCACCTCGATCGCCGAGGACCCGTTGTCCGCGTAGAAGCAGCGGTTGAGGCCTTCGGGCGTCACGTCGATCAGCCGCTCGGAGAGGTCGATGACCGGCTCATGGGTGAAGCCGGCGAGCATGGCATGCTCAAGCTGCTGGGTTTGTTGGTTGATGGCCTCGTTAATGCGTGGGTTCGCGTGGCCGAACAGGTTGACCCACCAGGAACTGACCGCATCGATGTAGCGGTTGCCGTCAAAGTCGTAGAGCCAGACACCTTCACCGCGCTTGAACGGGATGAGTGGCAGGGTCTCGTGGTCCTTCATCTGCGTGCAGGGGTGCCAGACGGCTTTCAGGTCACGCTCGATCATCTCGCGGTTGGATGTCACGGCTGCCTCCCGTTGAGTCGTTTATAAAAGCATCAATGGAGGGGTGATGATACGGGCCGGGGGCCGGGCATGGAAGGGCTGTAATGACGGGGGGTAATGGGAGAGGAGCAAGCCCGGCTCGCGATGATCTGTGATCGCTTGCGAGGCAAGCTCCTGCCGCAGAACGCGGTGTTCAGAATGCGATCTTTTCCTGAACCTCTTCATCGAGGCCAAGGTTTTTCCAGATGCGCATGCTGGGATCCGCCTGATTCAGGGTATAGAAGTGCAGGCCCGGAGCGCCGGCGTCGAGCAGCTGCTCACACATACGTGTGACCACTTCCTCGCCGAACTGCTTGATGGACTCGGTGTCGTCGCCGAAGGCTTCCATCTGCTTGCGAATCCAGCGGGGCACGTCCGCGCCGCACATTTCACTGAACTGGCAGACCTTCTGGAAGTTCACAATCGGCATGATGCCGGGAACCACCGGGATGTCCACGCCCATTTTCTCCAGCCGGTCGATGAAGTGGAAATAGCTCTCGACGTTGAAGAAATACTGGGTGATGGCACTGTTGGCGCCGGCCTCAACCTTGCGCTTGAAGTTCATCAGATCCGCTTCGGCATTCGGAGCCTGCGGATGGAACTCCGGATAGGCGGCGACTTCCAGGGAGAAGTGGTCGCCACTGTGCTCACGGATGAACTCCACCAGCTCGTTGGCGTAGCGCAGCTCGCCATAGCCGGTGTTGCCCATGCCTGAGGGGATGTCGCCGCGAAGGGCCACAATCCGCTCCACACCGCCTTCCTTGTAGGTATCCAGCAACTCGGAAAGGATCGCCTTGTTGGCGCCGACGCACGACAGGTGCGGTGCGGTTGAGATGCCTTTCTGGTTGAGCTCGAGCACTGTGTTCTTGGTGCCTTCGCGGGTGGAGCCGCCGGCACCAAAGGTGACGGAGAAGAATTCGGGGTTAAGCGTTGCGAGCTTGTCGCGGGTTTGACGCAGAGTCTCAGCGCCTTTGTCGCTCTTCGGAGGGAAGAACTCAAAGCTGAAACGTCGCTTGAACTGCTTCTGGCTTTTCATGGTTCTGTTCCTTTCGGGCACCTGGCCCGATCATCACTGATTCAAAACCGGGAAACCGGGGCCTGAGGCCCCGGTACAAACCTGTACGGATCGTTCCCGATCAGTACTTGTAGGCTTCCGGCTTGAACGGACCGTTGACCGGAACGCCCACGTATTCGGACTGATCCTTGGTCATGCGGGTGATCACGCCACCGAAGCCTTCGACCATGTACTGGGCAACTTCTTCGTCCAGCGCCTTCGGCAGAACGCGGACATAGAGGTTGTCCTTCTTCTTGTCTTCCGGCAGATCGGCGAACTTGCGCTCGAACAGGTACATCTGGGCTGCCACCTGGTTGGCGAAGGAGCCGTCCATGATTCGCGAGGGGTGGCCAGTGGCGTTACCCAGGTTCACGAGGCGGCCTTCAGCCAGCAGGAAGAGGTGATCACCCGAGGCCTTGTCGCGATAGATCTTGTGGACCTGCGGCTTGATCTCGTCCCATTCCCAGTTCTCACGCATGTACGCGGTATCGATCTCGTTATCGAAGTGACCGATGTTGCACACGATGGCGCCGGATTTGACGTTGGCGAGCATGTGCTTGTCGCACACGTCCACGTTACCGGTAGTGGTGACGAGTACGTCAGTGTCCTGCAGCAGTTCCTTGTTCAGGCAGTCCGCGGTGCCCTTGTTCTCGCCGTTGATGTAGGGCGAAACCACTTCGAAGCCATCCATGCAGGCCTGCATGGCACAGATCGGGTCGATCTCGGTCACGCGCACGATCATGCCTTCCTGGCGCAGGGAGGCGGCGGAGCCCTTGCCTACGTCGCCATAGCCGATAACCAGCGCCCGCTTGCCGGACATCAGGTGGTCGAGTGAGCGCTTGAGCGCGTCGCTCAGGCTGTGGCGGCAGCCGTACTTGTTGTCGTTCTTGGACTTGGTGACGGAGTCGTTCACGTTGATCGCCGGCACCTTGAGGCTGCCTTCCTGGATCATGTGCTCCAGGCGGTGTACGCCGGTGGTGGTCTCTTCGGAGATGCCGTGAACGTTTTTCAGGATTTCCGGATATTTCTCGTGCAGCATCTCGGTCAGGTCACCGCCGTCGTCCAGAACCATGTTCGGTTCCCAGCCGTCCACGTCGGCGCCGATGGTGCGCTCGATGCACCACTCGTACTCTTCCTCGGTCTCACCCTTCCAGGCAAAAACCGGGATGCCACGGGCGGCCATGGCCGCAGCGGCCTGATCCTGGGTGGAGAAGATGTTGCAGGAAGACCAACGGACATTGGCGCCCAGTTCAACGAGCGTCTCGATCAGGACCGCGGTCTGTACGGTCATGTGGATGCAGCCCATGATGTTGGCGCCTTTCAGAGGCTGCTGGTCGCGATACTTTTCGCGCAGCTTGATCAGTGCCGGCATCTCGCTCTCGGCGATGGCGATTTCCTTGCGGCCCCAGCCGGCAAGGTCGATATCAGCGACTTTGTAGTCAGTAAAATTACTGTCCAAAGGTGCCATGGTAGTGCTCCTTAAAGAATTAATGAATCGTTCGGGAAGGGGCGGCCCGGGGGTGGGCCGCCGTGAGTTCCGGAGTGCTTATACGCCAGCTTCGGACTTCAGTTCTTCCGCCTTGTCCGTCTTCTCCCACGGGAAGGCGGTGAAGGTGTCGCCATTGACGGTTTCCTGGAACGGCTCGCGGCCGAAGTGCCCGTAGCCGGCGGTATGGCGATACATCGGGTGCAGCAGGTCCAGCTGCTTGGTCAGCGCATAGGGACGCAGGTCAAAGATCTTGCGGACCAGCTGCTCGATCTTGCGATCATCCAGCTTGCCTGTGCCGAAGGTGTTGATGGAGATCGACGTCGGCTCGGCAACGCCGATGGCGTAGGAGATCTGGATCTCGCACTTGTCGGCCAGGCCGGCAGCAACGACGTTCTTGGCAACGTAGCGGCCAGCGTAAGCTGCGCTGCGGTCAACCTTGGACGGGTCCTTACCGGAGAAGGCGCCGCCGCCGTGGCGAGCCATGCCACCGTAGGTGTCCACGATGATCTTACGACCGGTCAGACCCGCATCACCTACCGGACCACCGATTTCGAAGTTGCCGGTCGGGTTGATGTGGAACTTGGTGTCGTTGTGGATCAGGTTGGACGGGATAACGTCCTTGACGATCTCTTCCATGACCGCTTCACGCAGCTGCTCCAGGGAAACGTCGGGGCTGTGCTGTGTGGACAGGACCACGGCATCGATGCCGGAGACCTTGCCGTCTTCATAGCGGCAGCTGACCTGGCTCTTGGCGTCCGGACGCAGCCAGCTGAGCTTGTTGTCCTGCAGGAGCTCGGATTGACGCTCACACAGACGGTGCGCGTAGCACATCGGAGCCGGCATCAGGACGTCGGTCTCGTTGCAGGCGTAACCGAACATCAGGCCCTGGTCGCCAGCGCCCTGGTCTTCCGGCTTGGAGCGGTCAACGCCCTGAGCGATGTCAACGGACTGCTTGCCAACAACGTTGATGAAGGCGCAGGTGTTGCCGTCAAAGCCAACGTCGGAGTCGTTGTAGCCGATGTCGGTGATGGTCTTGCGCGCGACTTCTTCAAAGTCGATGTTGGTGTTGGTCGTGATCTCGCCAGCGATCAGGCACATGCCGGTCTTGACCACGGTTTCGCAGGCAACACGCGCGTAGGGGTCGTCCTGCAGGATGCGGTCGAGAATGGCATCGGATACGGCGTCGGACAGCTTGTCCGGATGGCCGGATGTAACCGATTCTGAAGTGAAGAGACTGTAGTCACTCATGCTTGCTTTCCTCCTTTCTGAAGGTGGTTAAAGGTCAAGAACAGGCCCTCAGCCCGTGAATTCCCTGACCTGGATCTGAAAACCGTTGCGCAGCCCGATGAACAGGGTCTCGCCCTGACTCAGGCCGGCATCCTGGGCCCAGCCCGTGAGCTCTTCCGGCTCAAAGCCCTGCCAGATGTCACCGCAGTTGTCCCTGACCCAGCTTTGTTCATGCCGGCAGAGTTCGCTGATCATCAGGCGGCCGCCGGGTTTCAGCAGCCGGGCACTGTCGCGGAAGATGTTCGCGGGGCTGGCCACGTGGTGAAGCACCATGTTGGCCACCACAAGATTGAACGTTTCCTGTTGTTCAATCACATCAGGACACTCTCCGTGCACCAGTTGCACATTGGAGAGGCCCTGCTGTTCGCAGTACTGCCCCGCGCGCTCAAGCATGGCCTGGACGTTGTCCACGGCCACGACGTCGCCGAAGCAGCTCGCCAGTATCGGCAGAAAGGGACCTTCCCCCGGCCCGATCTCCAGAGCATTACCGCTGCCGTCGCAGGGAAACCGCCGGTGGATCAATTCAGCCACCGGCTGGGCATAGCGCTGGTGATTGGCGATCAGCTCCTGCTGTTCCCGGAACCGCCGGGCGTAGCGTGCGAAAAAGACCTGTGACTGTTCCGAACGCTGACGCCTGATGCTGCGGATCCGCTCCAACAGTTCCTCGGTGAGCTGGATCTGGTCCACTGCCTCAAAGATCGAGCGCACCGCGGTGTAGCGCGGTTGGTCGCTGACCCGAAGCAGCGGCCGCCGGTAAAAGGTGGCGTTGCCTTCCCGCTGGGGTTCCAGCAGTCCGGCCTGGGTGAGCACCTTGAGATGGTGGCTCATGCCGGACTGACGCATGTTAAAGAGCCGGCACAGTTCCATGACCCCGAAGGTGTCGCGTTGCAGGACCCGCAGGATGTCCAGTCTCAGCGGGTCGCCAGCGGCCTTGTAAAGGCTGCCCAGCGTCTGAAGCGCTGTTTCGGTATCTGCGGATTTGACGTGTGCCGTTGAATTCATTGCCCCTACTCTACGGTCGGGTTTGAACGAAGGTCAACAGCTATATCAAAAAAAATTGATATAGAGGCCGGTATAAAGAGCGGCTGACATTTGCCCAATCGGGTGGCGATCGGTGAAAATACGCGGCTCTTGAAACGGCCCGGTGGGCCGTAGCCAATCAGTCAGTGGGAGATCAATCCGATGCCGTCGCGTAAAGACCTTGCCAATGCGGTACGCGCGCTCAGTATGGACGCCGTGCAGAAGGCGCAGTCCGGCCATCCCGGCGCGCCCATGGGGCTGGCCGACGTTGCCGAGGTTCTGTGGAACGACTATTTCCGGCACAACCCGGCCAATCCCGCCTGGCCGGACCGGGATCGATTCGTGCTCTCCAACGGCCATGGCTCCATGCTCCAGTACAGCCTGCTTCATCTGAGCGGGTATGACCTGGGCATCGAGGATCTGAAACAGTTCCGCCAGCTGCATTCACGTACGCCGGGTCATCCGGAATTTGGCTACACCCCGGGGGTTGAGACCACGACAGGCCCACTCGGTCAGGGCCTGGCGAACGCAGTGGGTATGGCGCTGGCGGAGAAAAACCTGGCGGCGCAGTTCAATCGCGCCGGTCATGAGATCGTGGACCACTACACCTGGTGCATCGTCGGCGACGGCTGCCTCATGGAGGGCATCTCCCACGAGGCGGCATCACTGGCGGGCACGCTGGGGCTGGGCAAGCTGATCGTGTTCTACGACGATAACGGGATCTCCATTGACGGTGATGTCAGCGGCTGGTTTACCGATGACACTGCCGGGCGTTTCGAATCCTATAACTGGCAAGTGATCCCGGGCGTGGACGGCCACGACCCGGAAGCGGTCAAGGGGGCCATTGAGCAAGCGCGTGGTAACAGCACCCAGCCGACCCTGATCTGTTGCCGGACCGTGATCGGGGCCGGCTCGCCTGGCAAGGCAGGCTCGGAGAGCAGCCACGGCGCGCCGCTGGGCGATGACGAGATCCAGGCGACCCGCGAGAATCTGGGCTGGACCCACGCGCCTTTTGAGGTACCGGATGAGCTGTATCAGGGCTGGGATGCCCGTGATGCCGGGGCGGCTGCCGAGAACGATTGGAATGAGCGCTTTGCGGCCTACGAAACGGCCTTCCCGGAACTGGGAGCCGAGCTCAAGCGCCGCCTCGCGGGGGAGCTGCCCTCCGACTTTGCCAGCAAGGCACAGGATTACATTCAGCAGTGCCAGGCCAATGGCGAGAACATGGCCACCCGCAAGGCCTCCCAGAAGACCCTTAATGCCTACGGGCCGGCATTGCCTGAGCTCGTGGGCGGGTCGGCGGACCTGGCCGGCTCCAACAATACCCTCTGGAGTGACTGCCAGGCGATCACCGCGGCCGACGGCAGTGGCAATTACGTGTACTACGGGGTGCGCGAATTCGCGATGACGGCCATCGGCAGCGGCATGGCCCTACACGGCGGTGTGATTCCCTATGTGGCGACCTTCCTGATCTTCATGGAGTACGCGCGCAATGCGACGCGCATGGCTGCGCTCATGAAGCAGCGCAATGTGCTGGTGTACACGCATGACTCCATTGGGCTGGGCGAGGATGGGCCGACCCACCAGCCGGTGGAGCAGCTGGCAACCCTGCGCCAGACGCCCAACATGAGCCTTTGGCGCCCCTGTGACACGGTTGAGACGGCGGTAGCCTGGAAAGCGGCACTTGAACGGACCGATGGCCCAACCGCGCTGGTGTTTACCCGCCAGGCGTTGGCGCACCAGCCGCGCGACGAACAGCAGGTGGCCGACATTGAACGTGGTGGCTACATCCTTTCCGACTCCGATGGCTTCCCCGAGATCATCCTGATCGCCACCGGCTCCGAGGTGGCGCTGGCCCAGGAGACGGCTACCCAGCTCCGCGCCCAGGGTCGCCAGGTGCGGGTGGTCTCCATGCCCAGCACCCAGGTTTTTGATGCCCAGCCGGCTGAATACCGCCAGAAGGTACTGCCCGCGGAGGTAACCTGCCGTGTGGCCGTGGAAGCTGGCGCTGCAGATTACTGGACCAAATACGTAGGCCTGGAAGGGCGGGTTCTGGGCATGACGACCTTTGGTGAGTCGGCTCCGGCGGGGCCGCTGTTTGAAGCCTTCGGCTTCACCGTGGACAACCTGCTGGCCATCAGCGAGACGCTGCTGGAAGACATGGCGTGAACGGAGGGCGACCGATGGCGGCTCGGGTAGCGATCAATGGTTACGGGCGCATCGGTCAGTGCCTGCTGCGTGCGCTGTACGAGAACGGTTACCGCGATCATCTCCAGGTGGTTGCCATCAATGAGTTGTCTGATCCGGAGACCATCGCGCACCTGACCCGTTTTGATACCACCCATGGCCGCTTTGCCGGCCAGGTTGAGGTCGATGGCGAAGGGCTGGTCGTGGATGGAGACGCCATCCGCATTGTGCGTGAACCGGAGGTGGCGCGGCTGCCCTGGGCCGATATCGGCGTTGACCTGGTGCTTGATTGCACGGGCAGTGGTGCGACCCGGGAGCAGGGCCAGAAGCACCTGGATGCTGGCGCTGGCCGGGTTCTGTTCTCCCAGCCCGGGGATCCGGAACTGGATGCTACCCTGGTGTATGGGGTCAACCATGAAACCCTGAGCGCCAGTGATCGCATTGTTTCCAATGCCTCCTGCACCACAAACTGCATTGTGCCCATCATACAGGCGCTGGATGCGGCTTACGGTATACAGCAGGGAGCCACCACCACCATCCATTCGGCGATGAATGACCAGCCGGTTATTGATGCCTATCATCACCAGGATCTCCGGCGTACCCGTAGCGCCTTCCATAATATGGTGCCAGTGGAAACCGGGTTGGCTCGTGGGATAGAGCGCCTGTTACCGAGTATGGCCGGGCGGTTCAGCTCTGTGGCGGTACGCGTGCCGACGATCAATGTGTCGGCCATTGATATGACGGTGACGGTGCGCGAGGAGACGGATACGGCGTCGGTCAACGCTGTTCTGGCGCGTATTGCGGGGGAGTCGCTCGATGGGATTATTGGGTATACACAGGAGCTTCTGGCGAGTACGGACTTCAATCATGATGCGCGTTCCGGCATTGTGGATGCGGGGCAGACCCGTGTGAGTGGGGGGCGGATGGTCAAGGTGTTGTGCTGGTTTGATAATGAGTGGGGGTATGCGAACCGGATGCTGGATGTGGCTCGGTATTGGACTTCGTTGTAACACCTCTCCCTAGACTTAGGATATGTAGCAGGTACCGAAGTGGGGGAGTGCTTTCTGGGACCGCTGTGAACCCCTGCAAGCTGCGCTATCCTGCTCCGCTTGCAGGTCCAGGGCATACATCCTGTATGCCCGTTCGCGCTTAATCGCGCGAACCCATGGGCGCTGGCGCGATGACATCCTGTCATCGAGCCTCCTGGAAAGCACTCACCCACTCCGGTACTTAGGCGTAACAGGTTTCGCTGGCGCCGGTAAACGGTTGTTTTAGGTAGGTTGTTGACCATTCATCATGAATCGCGCTTTTGAGGAATCGCACCAATGAGCATTAAACGCATGACCGACATGGAGCTGAAGGGCAAGCGGGTTCTGATCCGGCAGGATCTGAACGTGCCGATCAAGGATGGTGAGGTGACCAGTGATGCCCGCCTGCGGGCCTCGCTGGAGACGATTCGCGCGGCCCGGGATGCCGGTGGTCGGGTGATGCTCATGTCCCATCTCGGGCGTCCCGAGGAGGGGGTCTATTCCGAGGAGGATTCGCTCAAGCCCGTGGCGAAGCGCCTGGGGGAACTGCTGGGCCAGGAGGTGCGTGTTCTGGGTGACTACCTTGATGGGGTCGAGGTGACCGATGGCGAGGTAGTGCTTTGTGAGAACGTGCGCTTCAACAAGGGCGAGAAGAAGGATGATGAGGCTCTCGCGAAACGCTATGCGGCGTTGTGCGATGTGTTCGTGATGGATGCCTTCGGTACGGCGCACCGGGCGCAGGCGTCCACCCACGGCGTGGCGAAGTTTGCGCCAGAGGCCTGCGCTGGACCGCTTCTGGCGGGTGAGCTGGACGCGCTTACCAAGGCGCTGGAGCATCCCCAGAAGCCCGTTGTGGCCATTGTGGGCGGCTCCAAGGTGTCCACGAAGCTGACGGTACTGGAGCAGCTCTCGAAGGTGGTTGACAAGCTGATCGTGGGTGGCGGCATTACCAACACCTTCCTGGCCGCCAGCGGCAAGCCGGTCGGCAATTCGCTGTGCGAGCATGAGATGCTGGATGAGGCGAAGGCACTGATGGAGAAGGTCGAGATCGCCCAGCCGACAGATGTGGTAGTAGCCAGTGAAGTTTCAGAGAACGCGCAGGCCACCACCAAGAAGGTGGAGGATGTTGGCGGGGATGACATGATCCTGGATATTGGCCCGGAGACCGCCACGGCGCTTGCTGAGGAGCTCAAGGGTGCGAAGACCATTATCTGGAACGGGCCCGTGGGTGTGTTCGAGATTGAGGCGTTCTCCCATGGCACCCGCAAGCTGGGGGATGCCATTGCCAGCAGTGACGCGTTTTCTCTGGCGGGTGGCGGTGATACCGTATCCGCCATTGATGAATTCGGCCTCAATGACCGGATTTCCTACATCTCAACCGGCGGCGGCGCCTTCCTGGAGTTTGTGGAGGGCAAGACACTGCCGGCAGTGAACGTACTTGAGGAACGCGGCGCCTGAGCGCCGTTACCAAACCCCATATAAGGAGAGGCCGACATGGCACTGATTTCCATGCGACAGTTGCTTGACCATGCCGCCGAGCATGGTTACGGCGTTCCAGCGTTCAACGTGAACAACCTGGAACAGATGCGTGCCATCATGATGGCAGCGGACAAGACAGACAGCCCGGTGATTGTCCAGGCTTCAGCCGGGGCGCGCCGGTACGCGGGCGCTCCCTTTCTGCGCCGCCTGATGGAAGGGGCAGCGGAAGAATGGCCGCACATCCCGATCGCGGTGCACCAGGACCACGGGACCAGCCCGGCGGTGTGCCAGCGTTCCATCCAGCTTGGATTCACGTCGGTGATGATGGATGGGTCACTGGGCGAGGACGGCAAGACGCCCATGGATTACGACTACAATATGGGTGTGACCCGCAAGACGGTGGAAATGGCCCATGCCTGTGGTGTCTCCGTGGAAGGCGAACTGGGGTGCCTGGGCTCACTGGAGTCCGGTGAGGCCGGCGAAGAAGACGGCGTTGGGGCTTCCGGCAAGCTCAGCCATGACCAGATGCTGACCGACCCGGAAGAGGCGGCGCAGTTTGTTAAGGACACCCACTGCGATGCGCTGGCAATCGCCATTGGCACCAGCCACGGCGCCTACAAGTTTACCCGTCCGCCTACCGGCGACATCCTGGCGATTGACCGGATCAAGGAGATCCATGCGCGCATCCCGGATACCCATCTGGTGATGCACGGCTCCTCGTCCGTGCCCCAGGAGTGGCTGGACATCATCAACGAGTACGGTGGCGACATTCCGGAGACCTACGGCGTTCCGGTTGAGGAGATCGCCGAAGGCATCCGCCATGGCGTGCGCAAGGTGAATGTGGATACGGATCTGCGCCTGGCCGCTACCGGTTCCGTGCGCCGCTTCCTGGCCCAGAACCCGGCGGAATTCGACCCGCGCAAGTTCATGAAGGAAGCGCTCGCTGGCATGTACGATGTCTGCGTGAACCGCTATGAGGCGTTCGGTACTGCCGGCAACGCCAGCAAGATCACACCGATCAAGCTTGAGGATATGGTGAGCCGTTACGACAAAGGCGAACTTGATCCCAAAGTGAACTGAGCGGTGACCGTGGCCTCCTGGAAGGGGTGTGAAGCGCATCACCATCTGGTTTAGGCTTCGTTCATGCCAGCAACGCATGAAATCCGCTGCCCAACCCATATCGTGGTGCTGCTTACCCTTCTGGCGTGGCTCCTTCCGGCCCCCGTCATGGGGGCTGATGACGTTCGGGACCATTCCCGGCTCCCGCTGGAGCAACGGCTCCAGTTCCTGGAAGACCCCAGTGGCGACCTGGGGCTGGATGCGGTGCGCGCGCGCGATGACTGGCAGCAGCTCCAGGGGCACACCTTCAATCGTGGTTACTCGGATTCTGCCTGGTGGCTGCGGGTCCGCCTGAGCAATGAGGCGGATACGGGGGTGGAACGGCTCTTCTCGATCGGCTATCCCGTTCTTGGTGATGTTCAGGTGCATGTACTGGCAGACGGGGAGCGTCATCAATCATGGCAGCTTGGGCATGACTACCCCTACAGTCAGCGACCTCTGGATCACCGTTTTTTCGTGGTACCGCTGGAATGGGAGGCCAATGAAACGCTGACGGTTTACCTCCGGGTGCGGACCGAGAGTTCGGTCCAGGTGCCGGTGACGTTGTGGGACCGTGAAGCCTTTCGCAGTCGTGACATCACCGCGAACATCCTCCATGGCATTTACTTCGGTGCCTTTTTGGTGATCGGCGTTTACAACCTGCTGCTCTTCTTCGCCCTGGGTGAGCGCAATTACCTGTATTACGTGGGCTTTGTGTTCTCCATCGCGCTGTTGATGGCGTCTCTGACCGGTTACGGCTTTCGTTACCTGTGGCCGGCTGCCACCGAATGGAATGATCAGGCCATACTGGTGTTCATCTGCAGTGTCCTGATTTTTGCCGGGCTTTTCATGCGCCGTTTCCTGCAGCTGAGCCAGCTCTCCGTGCGGCTGGACGCGCTGGCGTTGCTGGTGGTGGCCATCAGCAGCGTCAGTGCGCTCCTGTCGTTTTGGCTCAGCTATTTTGCCCTGATTCTGGTACTCATCCCCTTGGTGGTGCTTGGGTGCCTTATTGCCTTTTTCGGTGGCCTCTATGCCTGGTATCGGGGGCAGGCTACGGCCAAGTATTACGTCATGGCGTGGTCATTCGTGTTGGGCGGCGGTATCGTTCTGGCGCTTTCCAAGGGGGGCGTTTTACCCTCGAATGTTGTCACCGATCATGCTGCCCAGATCGGATCCATTTTCGAGGTCGTGTTGCTGTCCTTTGCGCTGGCGCAACGGATTAACGTGGAGCGTCAGCTGCGGTACGAGGCTCAGTCGGAAACGCTGGAGACGGCGCGCCGGCTTAACCGTGAGCTGGAAGACCGGGTGAGAGAGCGTACCCGGGAGCTTGAAGCGCTCAACCGGAAGCTCAACGAGTTGAGTGTGACGGATGAACTGACGGGGTTACGCAATCGCCGTTTCCTGGACGAACAGCTGCGCCAGGAGGTTGAGTGGGCTCGGCGTACCGGGCGGCCAATCGCAGTGGCCATGCTGGATATTGATCATTTCAAGCCGGTTAACGACACCTATGGCCACCAGGTGGGTGATGAGTGCCTGAAAATGGTGGGCGCCATCGTGCAGGCCAATCTGCGTTCACCACAGGACACGGCGGCCCGCTATGGGGGTGAGGAGTTTGCCATGATCCTGCCCGAGACGGATGAGCAGGGCGCCGTCAGTGTGATCGAGCGGATTCGCCAGCAGGTGAGTGAGGTCTCGCTCACGAATGAGGGCGTTAATCTGACGATGACACTGAGTGGCGGCGTGACCATCCAGCGGGAAGCGGCGTCGGTTACCCCTGAACAGTTGCTGGCAGACGCGGACAAGGCCCTCTACCGGGCCAAGGCCGAGGGGCGAGACCGGGTCTGTGTTGATCACAGTGAGGATGGCTGAGCGAGGGCCTCACCGCCCAGCTATCTCTGGGAAGTGGTGGGTTGCTTGAAGTCGCGGATGAATATGCCCCAGAAAGCGGTGAAAAGGGCAGCGATCAATGGTCCAATGACAAAGCCGTTGATGCCGAACAGGATCAGCCCGCCCAGTGTTGACAGCAGCACCATGTAATCCGGGAGCTTGGTGTCACGCCCCACCAGCACCGGCCGCAGGAGGTTGTCGATCAGCCCGATGACGACGGTGCCGAACAGCACCAGCACGATGGACTGGATCCAGTTGCCGATTGCAAACAGGTAGATGGCGGCCGGAACCCAGATGAGGCCGGCACCCACCGCCGGAATCAGCGACAGTACCCCCATAACGACCCCCCAGAGGATGGCCGCCGGCAGAGACAGGGCCCAGAAAATGAAGCCACCGAGCATGCCCTGGATGACGGCGATGACGACATTGCCCTTGATGGTTGCACGGGTGACTCCCGCGAACTTGCCCAGAAGCAGTTGTTCGCGTTCCCGGCTCAGGGGCATGGCCTGACCGACCAGGTTGCGCAGGTAGTCCCCGTCGCGCAGCAGGAAGAACGCCAGGTAGAGCATGACGCCAAAGTGAATGAAGAAGCGGGCGGTATTCTGCCCGATGTTCAGCGCGGACTGGGCAAAGAATTGCCCGCCCTGCATCACGGTGTTGACGGCGCGTTCGCGCAATGACTCGATGTCCACCCCAAAGGATTCAAGAGCGGTGCCAATGAAGGGGACGGTTTCCCCGATGCGGTCCAGGAAGGCCCTGGGATCGAGTTCACCCGCCTGGATCTGTTGATACAGTTTGACGCCCTCATACACGAATGACGCGGCCACGAACAGCGTGGGCAGGATGACGAGGGTCAGGCAGAAGGCGAGGGTAGCCAGTGCCGTGAGGTTCGGGCGTTCGCCCCATAGCCGTGTAAAATACTGCTGAGCCGGGAAGAAGATGATCGCAATGGCGCAGGCCCAGAAGATGGCGCCGAAAAAGGGCTGCATCAGGTACAGGAAAAGCGCGGTGACGAGCAGAAGCAGGAACAGGAAGCTGCGCTGTTCAAGGTTGGCCTGCATGGTATGGATCCTTCCTGGAATGATTTGGAACAGAGGATACTGTGCTTGATGACCGATGCACAAACCAATGAGGGTGCCTGGCCAGTGCCAGCCGGTCAGGCCGAGGCGGAAACCGAGGTGCGCAAAAGCCGTTTTATTGCGCGTGTTGCACCAGTGGTCAGCCGGGAAGAGGCCCTTGCGTTTATTGAACAGGCACGCCGGGACCACCCTGAGGCGCGGCATCATTGCTGGGCCTATGTGATCGGGGCGCCGGGCAGAGCCACCAGCGCGGCCATGAATGACGATGGCGAGCCTTCCGGAACGGCGGGCAAACCCATCCTCAACGTGATTGAGCACAAGGGAATCGGGGATATCGTGGTGGTGGTGATCCGCTACTTCGGCGGCGTCAAACTGGGAGCGGGTGGCCTGGTGCGCGCCTATGCCGGGGCCGCCGAGGCGGTTCTTTCGACATTGGCCGTCCACTACCGGGAGCCCATCGCCACCCTCAAGCTGGAAGCCGGTTTTGCGGACGAGCAGCCATTGCGCCGGGAGCTGACCCGCCTGGGGGGGCAGCTGGAGGCCGTTGAGTATGGGCAGGGCATTTCCGTTTGGCTGTCGGTCCCTGAACCCGCGCGGGAGGCCATTGGCGCCTGGGCTGCCAGCCGGGGCCTGAGCGTCACCGAGCAGTAGGGCACTGGCGGCACAGGGGCATCAAGCCCGTTCGCCCTTCGCACAGGCAAGCACGCTCGGAATTTATTGTCATTGATCAAGGCCTTCGGTATGCTCCCTCGGAATGTCCAGACCTGGGGGCGTCCCGTTCCGATGCTGCTCGCCGTTCTCTCCGGATTCATATTGGCGCCTTTTGCTCCCCTGATCTGCAGGCTGGCCGGAGACCGCTGCGGATGGGTCCTGGCGCTGCTTCCGGCGGCACTTTTCGTTTGGTTCGCAGGCCACCTGCCGGAGGTGATGGCTGAGGGGGGCCAGGTGATGCGCTACCCATGGTTTCCCGCCATGGACATCACCCTGAACTGGCTGGTGGATGGCCTGTCGCTGCTGTTTGCGCTCCTGATCAGCGGCATTGGCACCTTCATCCTCATCTACGCGGGTGGCTACCTGAAGGGGCATCCCTACCTGGGGCGCTTCTACGTCGTGATGCTCAGCTTCATGGCCTCCATGCTGGGACTGGTCCTGGCGGATAACCTTGTGACCCTGTTTGTCTTCTGGGAGCTGACCAGTATCACGTCTTATCTGCTCATCGGTTTTGATCACGAGGACGTCGAGGCAAGGGCCTGTGCCCTGCAGGGACTGTTTGTGACGGTTGCCGGTGGGCTGGCCCTGATGGCGGGCCTGATCATGCTGGCCACCATGGCTGGCTCGTACTCGCTGAGTGGGGTCTTGGCCTCGGAGGTGGACCTGGTGGGGCACGCGTGGACCGTGCCCATGCTGCTGTGCGTGCTGGCGGGCGCGTTCACCAAGTCAGCCCAGGTTCCCTTCCATTTCTGGCTTCCCAAGGCCATGGCCGCGCCCACGCCAGTCTCAGCCTTCCTGCATTCGGCCACCATGGTCAAGGCGGGGGTCTATCTGCTGGCGCGCTTGAATCCGGCGCTGGGCGAGGCGGAACTCTGGACATGGCTGCTCAGCCTTTTTGGTGGCGTGACCATGTTCACCGGCGCCTTCATGGCCATTACCCACACCGACGCCAAGAAGGTGCTGGCCTATTCCACCATCATGGCTCTGGGCACCCTCATCATGCTGATTGGCATCGGAACCCACTATGCCCTGGTGGCGTTTGCGGTTTTCCTTATAGCCCACTCGCTGTACAAGGGCGCGCTCTTCATGGTCGCTGGAATCCTGGATCATGAAACGGGCACCAAGGATCTATCGGCCATGGGCGGCCTGGCTGCGCTTATGCCGGTGACAGCAGTGGCTGCGGCGGTGGCGGCGCTATCGCTGGCGGGGTTGCCGCCGTTGCTGGGGTTTGTGGGCAAGGAGTTGATGCTTGAGGCCGTGCTTGAGGCTCCGGCGTGGCGCGGGGCGTTGACGGTTCTGGCGGTCGCCGCTGGCGTCGGCGTGATGGTGGCGGCTGGCCTCATTGCCCTTAAGCCCTTCTACGGAGAGCGCGGGGAAACCCCAAAGCATCCCCATGAGGCACCCCTGTCCCTGCTGGCCGGGCCCGTGGTGCTGGCCGGGTTGTCATTGCTGTTCGGCGTAGCGTTGTTTCTTCCGGAGCAGGCGCTGGTGGCACCGGTGGTGGCGTCCCTGGGAGGCACCGCGGAGAAAGTCCACCTGGCCCTGTGGCATGGTGTTAATACGCCCCTGTTGCTATCGCTGTTTTCCCTTGGCGCGGCTGTGGTGGTCCTGCGCTCCTGGTCGCGCCTTCAGCCCTCCCTGGCCATCCTGAGGGATGGATTGGGACGCTTTGGGCCCGAAGCGGGGTATTTCCGGACCCTGGAGTGGCTGACCCGCATTGCCACCTGGCAGACCCGCGTGCTGCAGAACGGCACCATGGGCAACTACATGATCACTCTGGCGCTGACAACGGTGGGAATCACCGGTTTTACCCTCATCAGCCAGTACGGTGTGCCACTTCGGCTGCCGTTTCCGGATTCCGGTTTTGCCGCCGGTATCGCGCTTCTGATGATCGTTTCGGCCCTCTTTGCCACGGGTACGATTTCACGGCTTGGTTCCGTGGCTGCCATGAGCGTTGTCGGTTTTGCGGTGGCGCTCATCTTTACCCTGTTCAGCGCGCCGGACCTGGGCATCACGCAGATACTGGTCGAGACGCTGACCGTCATCCTGTTGGTGCTGGTGCTTTTCAGGTTGCCAGGCTTTACCCGCATGTCATCTCCGCTGGAGCGTTGTCGGGACATCCTGGTGGCGCTCCTGGTGGGAGCGCTTATGACCATGCTGGTCCTGGCGGCCACTGAGGTCCAGTTCTTCGAACCGATTTCAGCCGGTCATGTGGCGCGCAGTGTGGTGGATGGCCATGGCCGGAACATCGTCAACGTCATTCTCGTGGACTTCCGGGCCCTGGACACGCTGGGTGAGATCTTCGTGCTGGCGCTTGCGGCGGTTGGGGTCTACTCCATGATCCGGCTCAAGGCGGAGGACTACATCGCATGAGGGAAGCCAATACCCTGATTCTGCGCACCGCTGCCCTGTTCCTGATGCCGATGCAGCTGCTGTTCTCGGTATTCCTGCTGCTCCGTGGCCACGACGAACCCGGTGGCGGCTTCATCGCCGGGCTTGTGGCTTCCGGCGCGGTGGTGCTGTTCCTGTTTTCCTACGGAGTGAGCGCTACCCGGGAGCTGTTGCGGGTGGATCCAAGGGACTTCCTGGGAGCCGGGCTGTTGATCGGCCTGGCGTCCATCGTGCCCTCGCTGGTGCTGGGGGAGCCCGCCATGACGGCTCAATGGTGGAAGGTTCCGCTGCCCGGTGGCGGCTACTACAAGCTGTCCACGCCCCTGATTTTCGATATTGGCGTGTACCTGACCGTGATTGGCGCCATCCTCACCATGGTGGTGGGCCTGTCCGAGTCGGAGGAATGCGATGCCTGAGTCCGGAGGCTGCTGATGGAAACACTGATGGCCTACATCGTGGGCGCAATGTTTGCCGCCGCGGTGTACATGATGTTGCGCCGATCGATCGTGAAGCTCGTGATCGGCCTGATGCTGCTGAGCAATGCCGCCAACCTGCTGATCTTCACGGTTGCGGGGATGCGCCAGGGCGCACCGCCGCTGGTACCGGAAGGGGCTGAGCTGCCAGCCGCAACCGTTGCCGATCCCCTGCCGCAAGCTTTGATCCTGACCGCTATTGTGATTGCGTTCGGGGTCCTGGCGTTCTCGGTGGTGCTGATTCATCGCGCCTATGAGGTTGTCGGCACGGACGACCTGGACCGGATGAAGGAAACCGATACCTGATGTCACTGGCTGTTGCTCCCATCCTGATCCCGCTGTTTTTTGGGGCGCTGTCACTGGCGCTGTGGCGTTACCGCATCGCCCAGCGCGTGCTGGGGGTGGTCGGGACCCTGGCATTGCTGGTGGTTTCCATCTTCCTGCTTCAGCAGGTGCACGCGCATGACATGGTGGTACTCCACATGGGCGGATGGGCTGCCCCGCTTGGCATCACGCTTGCCGTGGATATGCTCGGGGCCATCATGGTGGTGCTTACCGGGATTACGGGCCTCGCCATTGCCCTGTTCTCCATGGGGGCCACCCCGCAACGGCATGAACATTTCGGGTATTACCCGCTGATGCACCTGTTGCTGGCTGGCGTGGCCGGTTCCTTTGTGACCGGTGACATTTTCAACCTCTATGTCTGGTTCGAGGTGATGCTGATTGCCTCGTTCGCGCTGTTGACCCTGGGGGGTGAACGGGCCCAGATGGAGGGGGCCATCAAGTATGTGACCCTGAACCTGTTTTCCTCGGCCATCTTTCTTTCAGCCGTGGGTATTCTCTATGGACTGCTTGGCACCCTGAACATGGCGGACCTGGCCCAGAAGATCGATCAGGTGGAAAACACGGCGCTGATCAATGTGGTAGCAGTGATGTTCATGGTTGCCTTTGGCATCAAGGCCTCCGCCTTCCCGCTGTTCTTCTGGCTGCCGGCTTCCTACCACACGCCCCTGGTGGGCGTCTCCGCGCTCTTTGCTGGGCTGCTGACCAAGGTTGGGGTGTACGCGCTGTTCCGGATGTTCACCATCGTGTTTGATCATGATGTGGGCTATACCCATGAGATCCTGCTCTGGGTGGCGGCGCTGACCATGCTCACCGGCGTTCTGGGGGCCGCCGCCCAGTATGAGTTCCGGCGGATCCTGTCCTTCCATATCGTCAGTCAGATCGGGTACATGATCCTGGGCCTGGCGCTGTTCACGCCGCTGGCGATTATTGGCGGCGTTTTCTACATCATGCACCACATCATCGTTAAGACCACCCTGTTCCTGGTGAGTGGCGTGACCCACCGGCTTACCGGCACCCATGAGCTCAAGGACCTGGGTGGGTTCTTCCGCGCCCGGCCCATGCTGTCGGTGCTGTTCCTGATCCCCGCGTTCTCTCTGGCGGGGATGCCGCCGCTTTCCGGGTTCTTCGCCAAGCTCATCGTCATTCGCGCCGGCATTGAGGCCGAGGCCTGGGCGGTCACGGCCGTGGCGCTGTTGGTGGGCCTTTTGACGCTGTTTTCCATGACCAAGATATGGGCGGAAGTGTTCTGGAAGGCCGCGCCCGAGACGGAATCCGGCGAACCAGCCCGGCAGGGCGGTACCGCCGGCCTGGGATGGATGTACACGGCCATTGCTGGACTGGCCGGCTGCACCCTGTTCATCGGTCTCAACGGTGAGCCCATCTATGCGCTGGCTGAGACGGCAGCGGAACAGCTGCTCAACCCGGATCGCTACATCCGGGCGGTACTGGAGGCGCGCCCATGATCGCTTTTTTCTGGAATGTGATCCTGGCATTGCTCTGGGTGGCGCTGACCGGCAGCTTTTCCGGCGGTAACCTGCTGGTCGGTTTCTTCTTCGGGTACCTTGCGCTCACGGTTATGCAGCGCCACGTCCCGGCGTTGCGTGGCTATTCCCAGCGGCTGCCCCGGTTTCTGGGCTTTTCGGCCTTTTTCCTCAAGGAGCTGGTTGTGGCCAATGTCCGGGTGGCCTATGACGTCATCACCCCGGTCTGGTACATGAAGCCGGGAGTCATTGCGATGGACCTGGAGGCGGAGACGGATATCGAGATTACGCTGGTGGCCAACCTGGTGTCACTGACCCCTGGCACTCTGAGTCTGGACGTCTCGGACGACCGCAGGGTGCTCTACATCCATGCCATGTTCATGGCTGACGAACAGGAACTGCGTGACAGTCTGCAGGAGCTGCAACGCCGGATCCTGCGTGTGCTGCGCTAGCGTGATGGGCTGCGGGAGTTCGCTACGATGAATGGCTTCGTACTGACACTGGTTTATTCAATGCTGGCGCTTGCCATGCTGATGGCTGCCATCCGGCTGGGCAAGGGGCCGTCTCTGCCGGATCGGGTGGTGGCGCTTGAACTGATCAGCTCCATGGTGGTGGGCATTATCGGCGTTCATGCGCTGGATACCGGTGTTCTCAGTTTTCTGGACGTGGCGATCGTGGTGGCGTTGGTCGCCTTCCTCGCAGCCATCGGGTTTGCACGCTTTATTGAACGGGGAGGGCCGCGCGAATGATGGATCTGCTCATTGCTGTATGCCTGATCAGCGGAGCTGCCTTCATGCTGCTGGCCGCGCTGGGCATCCTGCGCCTGCCGGATTTGCCGACGCGTATGCATTCCTCTACCAAGTCGGGCACTATGGGCGCTGTCCTGATCATGGCCGGTGTGGTGTTGGGGTTTGCTGAATGGCTTGCGCTGGCGCGGGGGATGGCGATTGTGCTGTTCATCATGATGACAAGCCCTATCGCGGCCCATGCCATTGGTCGCGCCGGGTATTTCATTGGGGTGCCATTATGGGATGGCACCATCAAGGATGAGCTGCGTGAGAACTACGACAGCCGCACCCATGGCCTGAGCAGCGATGGTCGGAAACAGGATGATCCCGGGCAGTGATGCATTGCTGACTTACCGCGACTGAGCCGGTAAGGTGGATTGCAATCACTGCAAGCCCACGTTCACCGGAGGTCGCTCATTCCATGACGCGCACATCCCGCTGGTCTTTGCCCTCACTGGGCGCCGTGCGCGAGGCATTGCTGCGTCCGGGTGTGGACGATGAACGGCTGACGGTTGCCCTGGCCGAAGCCCGGGAGCAGCAGCCACCGCCTGTTGTCTGGCTTCTGGGTAAGGCGCAGTCGGGCAAGACCTCGCTCATCCGCGCACTGACCGGCAGCCCTCGCGCCACGATTGGTAACGGCTTCCAGGCCTGCACCCGCACCGCCTCCTTTTACGATTTTCCGGAGCAGGCCCCGGTGGTGCGCTTTCTGGATACAAGGGGGCTGGGGGAGGTGGCCTACGACGCGGCTGAGGATCTCGCCTTCTGTGAATCCCAGGCGCACCTGGTGATGGCGGTGATGAAAGCGGCGGACCCCGATCAAGAAGCGGTAATGGAGGCCCTGAAGACGGTCCGCAAGCGTCATCCCGAATGGCCGGTGGTGCTTGTGCACACGGCGTTGCATGAGCTTTATCCGCCGGGGGCGGATCATCTCGTGCCCTGGCCCTTTGGCGATTCCGTGCTACCGGAGGCGGTCCCTTCGGATCTCCAGCGTGTCCTGTCTGAGCGTGATGAACTGAGTAAAAAGCTGGCAGGGCATGCGCCGGTGGTCTCGGTAGCGGTGGATTTCACCCTGGAAGAGGATGGGTTCGTGACCCCGGATTATGGCCTGGAGGGGTTATGGCAGGGCATTGAGGAAACCGCCACGTTCGAGTTGCGAGCTCGACTGCAGCAGGATCCAGGGCTGCGTGATCTGTTCAGTCGTGCCGCTCACCCCCAGATTACCGGCTACAGCCTGGCGGCGGCCGGAGCTGGGGCCCTGCCGCTGGTTGACGTGGCTCTGCTTCCGGCATTGCAGGTGCGGATGCTGCATGTGCTCGGGCGCATCTATCAGCAGCCATGGGACCTGCGGCGCAGCTCGGAGTTTTTCGGCCTGCTGGGGCTCAGCGCTTTGGCGGGCCACGGTTTGCGTTGGGCCGGGCGCAGTCTCGTGAAGATGGTGCCCGGCTGGGGGCAGACCCTGGGGGCGGCCTGGGGGGCCTCCAGTGGGGCGGCCATGACCTACGCGCTGGGTAAGGCAGCGGATTTCTATCTCGCACGGACGGCGGACGGCATGCCCGTCGAGGCTGACACCATCCGCAAGCTCTATCACGACGCCTTTGAACAGGGACTTCGTCTCGCACGCGAGCGGGAGGATGAGTGAGGGCGCTGCTGCGTGAGTTCGGTTATTTGCGGCTGGTTGCCGTAGTGGTCTCGTTTCTGCCATTGCTGGTGCTGCCTGCCATGGGGGTGCTTTGGCTCTGGCATTCGGGGCAGCTTTTCGTCTGGTTTGTGGTGTTGGCGGCGTGTGGCCTGTTGGGGTATGGGCTTCATTGGGTCTCGCGGGCCCTCAGCCGGAAACGTTTGCAACCGGCGACGCAGCCGGAAGCGCATTGGCCCCCGGATTCCCATGAGGCGTGGCAGCGGGTTGAAGGTCGCGCCAACGAGGCGACGCCTGAACAGTACCCCCTCAGCGATGCCACCGGCCTGTTCCGTCTCGGCCGGGATACGGTGGAAGATGTTGCCCGCCATTACCATCCCCACCGCGAACGCCCTCTGCTGGAGCTGACGCTCCCCCACATGCTCCTGATCATTGAACGGGCCAGCCGGGAATTGCGGGCGGAGATCGTCGACCATGTTCCGCTCAGTCACCGTCTCACCCTGGGTAGTATGGCCCGTCTGCGACGCTGGCGTGATACCGCCGTGCAACTGGAGGGGGTGTACCGCCTTGGGCATGCGGCCATGGATCCGACCAGTGTGGTGTTCCGGGAGCTGCGTCGGGATTTGGGCAATCGGGTACTGGGCTATGGCTCGGAGCAGGTTCAGACCTGGCTGTTGCGTGAGTACATCCGCAAGGTGGGCTATTACGCCATTGAACTCTACAGTGGTCGCCTGCTGCTGGAACCCGAGACAGACGTGGCCTCTGTGACCCGCGCCTCGCGCCTGCAACAGCAGGCCAGCGAGGCGCAGTCCTCCACGCCGGAGCCCTTGCGGGTCCTGTTGTTGGGGCGGAGCAACAGTGGCCGTTCAAGCCTGGCGAACGCGCTTATTGGCGCGCCAGTGGCGCCGGTGGACAGCCTTGCGGGTACCACCAACGCCGTTGAGGCATACAGTTGGGGCAGCAGTGGCGGGGATGAGGTCCTGCTGACGGATACCCCGGGTATTGAGGGCGACAGCCTTGATACCGCCACGCTGCGCCGGGAAGTGCTGCGGGCGGACCTGGTCCTGTGGGTGACGCCGGTCCTGCGCGCGGATCGCGAGGGTGAACGGGCGGTATTGGCGCGGATCAGGGGGTGGTTCCGGGAGGATGCATCCCGGCGTCCACCTCCCGTGATTGGTGTTGTAACCGGGGTGGACCAGGTTCGGCCCGCGCGCGAATGGGCGCCGCCGTATTCCCTGGCTGAGCCGGAGACGGCCAAGGGCCGGAACATGGCGGCGGCCGTGGCCGCAGTGGGCGAGGAGCTGGAACTGGATGCCCAGCATCGGGTGGCCGTAAGCCTTCATGGTGATACGCCCTTCAATGTGAGCGATGGCCTTCAGGCCCTGATGGAAGAGCAGATGGACGAAGCCCGCCGCGTGCGCCTGTTGCGGTGCCTGCGGGAACGCCAGCGTGAAGAGACCTGGCGTTACCTTTGGCGCCAGATTCGCAATTCAGGCCGTGTGCTGGCCAGCAAAACCCGGAGAAGCCGCTGAATACCATGGATTCACAGACCCACGCGCCTCGCCGCGAGCTCTTCGGCTGGGCCATGTTCGACTTTGCCAACCAGGCCTATACGCTGCTGATCATCACCGTGGTGTTCGGTGATCTGTTTACCCGCGTGATTGTTGGTGATAGTCCGGACTATCGGTTGGGCAATTTTCTCTGGAGCCTGGCGCTGGCGGTAAGCTATGGGCTGGTGGTCGTGGCCAATCCGGTCTGTGGCGCCGTTATGGATTACACCCGCTCGCGCAAGCGCTTCCTGTTCCTCAGCTATGGGGTCACCGTGGGGGCCACCGCGCTGCTTTACTTTGTGGAGCCGGGCTGGATCACCGTCGCCATGGTGCTGATCATCATCTCCAACTTCGCTTACGCCATTGGTGAGGGCTTCATTTCCAGTTTCCTGCCGGATCTGGGGCCGCGCGAGGCGTTGGGGTGGATTTCAGGGTTGGGGTGGAGTCTGGGCTACATTGGTGGGCTGGTGGCCACGGCGTTCACCCTGGCGTTCCTGGGCGATGTGTCCGCGGCCAACTACGATACGATCCGCTGGGTCGGGCCTTTCGCAGCCATTTTCTTCCTGGTGTCGGCCATTCCCACTTTTGTCTGGGTCCGGGAGCGTGGCGAGGCCAGGGCGGTTCCCGAAGGGTGGTCGTTGACCCGGCTGGGGATCAACCGGCTCGTAGCCACAGGGCGTGCTGTTAACGAGTTCCGCGACCTGCGCTGGCTGCTTGTCTCGATTTTCTTCTCCATGGCGGGGATCTACATCATCGTCAGTTTTTCCTTCATCTACGGTTCCCAGGTGATTGGCTGGGATGAAGCCACCCGTACCCTGATGTTCGTCACCGTCCAGATTACCGCCGCCATCGGGGCTTTGCTGTTCGGCTGGCTCCAGGGACCCTGGGGCGCGCGCCGCACCTATCTGGTTACCCTCTGGCTCTGGGTGCTCGCCATACTGGCCATATGGCAGACGCCCAACATGACGCGGCTGCTGGCGTCAGTGACCGGCTTCGGGCTTGAGGCGCAGGATGTGTTCCTGGGCGCTGGCGTGCTGGCGGGGCTCAGCCTCGGTTCGGCCCAATCCGCCGGAAGGGCGCTTGTGGGGGTGCTCACGCCCATGGGCAAGGCGGCGGAGTTTTTCGGCTTCTGGGGCACCGCCTCCAAGCTGGCGGCCATCTTCGGCATACTGGGGCTGGGGCTGATCCAGTGGGCCCTGGGACTGGCGGATGCCATCCTGTTCTGCCTCGCACTGTTCGTGCTGGCGATGGTGACCGTCCTGCCAGTGGATGAGGGGCGGGGCCGGGATGTGGCCGAGCAGTGGCGGGAATGGGAGGAAGAGTGATGGTGTTGATGGCGGGTTCAGCTGGAGAGTGAGCCGTGGAAGCAGCCGCTTTGGTGGTGTTGGGTCTGGTGCTGGTGGTGGCAGCGTCCATCCTTTGGTCGACCCTGCGTACGGGCATGCCGCCAATGCCCAGTATTGGCCGTGCCCCGGGGGTGATGCTGGCGCTGGTGGAAACCCCGCCTGACGGGGCGATTGTCGACATGGGCTCCGGCTGGGGTACGCTTGCCATCCGGTGTGCTAGGCGTTTCCCGCAGACGCCGGTGATCGGTTACGAGGTCTCATTCTTCCCCTGGCTGGTGTCCGTGTTACTGGCGCGGTTGATGCGGCTGGACAACCTGAGGTTCTATCGGCGCGATTTCCGGAATGCGGAGCTGGATGGGGTTGAGGTCGTGTTGTGCTACCTGATGCCGGCGGGCATGCAGGCCGTGCAGCAGCGGCTGGCGCGTGATCCGGGGTCCGTGCGCTGGGTGATCAGCCACTGCTTTGCGCTGCGGGGGCGAGAGCCCGAGACGCTCAGAGAGCTCCCGGATCTCTATGCGACGCCGGTCTACCGCTACCGTTACCAGTAGCGCCCACCAGTGGCGATCACCACCACGATCAGTCCGATGATCAGGTTGATGGCCACGAACTTGCGGATCTGGCCGACGCGGCGCTTGCCTTCGTCTGTATCACCATTGTTGACGGCCTGCTTGAGCCGCTTATAAGGGGCGAAGACGATGTGGAGGAACAGCAGCATCATCAGCAGGCCAAGGCCGTGCATCACGTGGATATGCCAGTTGACGTTGCCCATACCGCCGTAGGTATGAATCAGTCCATAACCGGTAATCAACAGGATGGCAATGCCAGCCCCTACCCAGCGGAAGAACAGGGACAGGGTGTGGCACCACAGAAGAGGGCGCTCGGAGGCATCCACCACCCGGACGACGGCGGGGCGCATGGCCATGTAGGCGAAGAACATGCCGCCCACCCAGATAACGGCGGCCAGGGCATGCAGTGAAAGGGCTAATCCGGTCATTGCGCGGTCTCCATTGAGTCCTGATGTGTATTGTCGCTGACGGTGGTTTCGGTTTCGTGCCCCCGCAGCGCCTGGATCTGTTGCTGTTCATAGCGTTTGGCGGCGTCCGCAATGGCGCCACTGTTGCCGGTTCGGAGCCAGCGCCGCACACGACCCGCATCGCCCAGTGGGGTGCGCTTGCCAAAGGCGTTCAGGAATACCATGCCCACTGGCCGGTCGTTCACCGGCGTCACCATCATCAGGCAGCGCCCGGCGTCGTTCAGGTAGCCCGTCTTGGTCAGGCGTAGCGGCCAGCCACGGCGGTGCACCAGCAGATTGGTGTTGCCGTAGCGCAGCTGGTAGCGCGGGCTCCGGAAGTGCACCGTATGGTAACGCGTGGTTGAGAGCTTGCGCAGGGTCTCATTTTTCCAGGCGGCACGCATCAGCTGTGTCAGGTCGGCGGCGGTGGATTGGTTCTTTGAGGACAGCCCTGCCGGGCCGACGAATCGGGTATTGGTCATGCCCAGTTGGGAGGCTTTATGGTTCATGGCCTTCACGAAGGCGTCATAACCACCAGGATGATGGCGCGCCAGCTGGTGTGCTGCCAGGTTCTCGGAAGCCATCAGGGCAATACGCAACAGGTCCCGGCGAGTGGCCTCGGAGCCAATGCGAATGCGGGAATAGGCGTTGACCGGGGCCGGTCGGTCCCTTTCCAGAATGGTCAGGTATTCATCCAGGGGTTGTTCCGAGTCCAGAACCACCAGGGCGGTCATCACCTTGGTGACGGAAGCGATGGGAGTGGGAATACTCGCATTCTTGCCGTGGATCTGTTCACCGGTTTCAAGGTCAACGACTGCCGCATGGACCGACGCCAGTTGGAGGTTACTCGCATCCAGCCCCTCTGTCAGCGGTGAGGCACTGGTGCTGGCCGGGAGCACCACCAGCAGCCAGAACAGGGTTGTCAGCCAGTGTCTTACCATGGGTCGCCTCCTGTTGAAAGGCGCCATTGTTCCATACCGCTGGCTGGGGTGGAACCGCGCTTACTGTACGGTAACCACCTTGCTCGCGCGCCGGTAACGCACCTGCCAGCCTCTCCAGCTGGGAAGCTCCCAGCGCTTGGGGGGCGTTTTTCGGGGGCCGTGGCGATAGTCCAGTGTGACGCGCTTCGCAGCCGGCTCATAGGTCACATCCATGACCAGATCCCCCAGCGAAACACGGCGTGGATGGCGCCGGTCAAAAGCCTCGCGCTCCCATTCCGGAACCCCCTCGAAGGCCAGGTCATCCGGTTCAATCAGGCTTTCGTCGCCAGCTTCTTCCACGCCCAGTGCTTCCAGGCGCTGGCACAGCCAGTCGTGGGCGGAGTCCGGAACCTCGCCCTCACCATGGCCCAGAGCCACATAGAGGGCCCATTGC
This sequence comes from Salicola sp. AFF1, assembly GCF_056783195.1. NCBI lineage: Bacteria > Pseudomonadati > Pseudomonadota > Gammaproteobacteria > Oceanospirillales > Halomonadaceae > Salicola > Salicola sp. AFF1. The sequence goes on along the minus strand of NZ_JBXAYL010000026.1, from coordinate 2,079 downwards.
TGGATGTCCGCTTGCACCTGTTCGCCTACTGGGGCCAGTAGTTCCCCCTGAAGAATTAGGTCAGCCAGTGCCTGGCGGAGTTCCGGGCCGCCAGGCGTGGTGTCCGCGGTGCTGACCACCCGGTTGGCATAGAGCCGTTCGCGGCGGACGCGCGGAGTGCCATTGTCGAGTCGCACCTCGCCAAAGCGGACCTTGCCCAGATCCAGTTCATCCAGCAGGGAAAGCGGCACCGGCGCCAGACATGTCGCAATGGTGATGGTCTGGCGGTGGCCGTGTTTGCCGGGAATGCTGTGGTCGTCCAGTACCAGGGCGGCTTCCGCGTCTTCCGGGAGCCTGGAGGCTTCCTCTGGCATGACCTCGCGAGTGTCGTTGCCCATGGCCTGCCGGCGTTTCTCCCGGCGCACAAAGACCAGTTCCGGCGCCGCACGCGCAATGGCGTGACGGAGCTCGGCGGGTTCCGTGAAGGGAGCCTCGGGGATGCCCGGAAGCGCCAGGGTCTCCCGGATGCGCCCGGCCAGCTGGCGCGCTTCCCGGCGTGCCTGTTCATTCACACTGAGCGGCTTGGGAGGACGGCTGCGAACCAGGGTGATCAGCGTGGTGGCATCACAGGGTTCGGGCAGCCAGTCGCCCAGGGCGCGGCGTCGCTCTTCGTCCTCAGGAAACCGGAACAGCCGCGGGCGGGTGCTTAGGGCGGCGGTCAGGTCCGCCATGGCACCACGGGTGCTGGCATCCGGCATGGCCGAGATCAGGTGGGCGAAGAAGCTATCGATGGGAAGCTGGAACAGCCGTTGGCCGTAGTCGGTGGCAACGCCGCGTTCGTCCACCGCGCCCATGGTATAGAGGCGTTGCTGTGCGGCTTCCTGGGCCTTGTCCGGCAAGGGGTCGGGAAAACGGAGCGTGCTTGCCGGGGTCCCCGCACAGCCGGCAGCCAGTACCAGCTCGGTCAGTTCTTCCCGCTGGATTTCCGGGGCGGTTGCCGCGTCCAACGGGGCGCCACGGCCCCAAAGGCGGATGGCCCTTCCGGGCTCGGTGCGCCCGGCACGACCGCTGCGCTGGTCGGCCGCCGCCTGGCTGATCGCGGCCAGACTGAGCACGGTGCGGCCGTTGCGCTGGTGGGTTCGGCGTTCCAGCCCGGAGTCCACCACGGCTGTGACGCCGGGAATGGTGAGCGAGGTTTCCGCCACATTGGTGGCCAGAATCACGCGCTGTCCTCCGTCTTCCGCCAGTGCTGCCTCCCGTGATTCGGCGTCGACGGTGGCGTGCAGGGTCAGTACCGGTACGCCTGGATCCCCCAGGGCCTGCGCTGTGTCCCGGATTTCGCCGCGGCCGGGCAGAAACGCCAGAACCGGCCCCTGAGTCGCCTTCAGAGCCCGCTTAATCGCCCGGGCCATACGGTCCGAGAGATGGCGGCTTTCCGGCATCTGGCGCTCGTCCTTGGCGTCATGCTCCACCGTGACGGGGAATCGCCGGCCTTCCGCCTCGATCAATGGTGCCTCCAGATGGCGGGCCACGGATTCCGCCGCAAAAGTGGCGGAAGTCACCACCAGGTGGTGGTTGCCGCGGTATTGGAGCAGGGCGAGCAGCAGGTCCGTATCCCAGCGCCGTTCATGGAATTCGTCCAGGATCACGGTATGGAAGCGGGCCAGTCCGGTTTCTCCCAGCCAGCGCAGCGCCATGCCGGGCGTGGCGAAGACCAGAGGGGTTTCGTGGGTGCAGCGGACATCGAAACGCACCGCATGACCAATGCCATCACCCAGGGGCGACCCCTGTTGCCGGGCAAGGAAGTCCGCAAGTGCGGTGCAGGCCACGCGGCGGGGCTCGATGACCAGGGTTGCCCCTTTTTCCGTGGCCCACAAAGGCAGTCGGGTGGATTTGCCGGAGCCGGTATCCGCGGTGACAACGACGTGGCCCTGTGCCAGGGCTTCCATGAAGCTGTCTTGATAAGCGTCTATGGGCAGTTGAGGCATTCAGTAGCGGTCTGCGGTTGTTTGGGAATTGAGAGCTAGGAGTCTGCGCGGCAGAAGATTTTAGGTCCCGGTTTGAGTCGAGTGGGTCAGTATCCAGCCGGGATTGCTTCCA